>NZ_JBXAOB010000013.1:0-153559 GCF_058802345.1 Pseudomonas sp. GW822-FHT02D10 | reverse complement strand
TTTGTTTACCAAGGAGTTTTCCGTTTCGACTGCGCCGGAAGTGGGGCGAATTATAGACGTCCAGAATCTGCCGTCAAGGGTTAATTACGCTTCTGTTGCAGAAGGTGCTTTTCTGGCCACTAAACGCGGAACTCGGCGCATTACAGATGGCACACGTAGCACTAATAGCAGCGCACCTATAGAGGCATAGATCGCCCACTCCTTCAGATCCGCCCGAACTATCCAGAGCATATGCAGCAGTCCAAGACCAAGGATTACATAGACCAAGCGATGCAACTTCTTCCAGCGGACACCCAAACGTCGCTGGCTATAACGATTGGACGTTACCGCCAGCATCAACAAACAAAGGAACCCCAGGCTGCCGATAATAATGTACGGCCGCTTGCTCAGCTCCACACCCAACTGAGACCCATCAAGACCAAGGATAAAAACCAGATAAGCACTCAGATGCAGAACAACATAAGCAAAACACCACAAACCGAGCTGCCGCCGAACAGCAATCCAGCCCGCCCACCCCGTCAGCCTCTGTATAGGCGTCATGCTCAAGGTGATCAACAGCAGGATCAGCGTTCCCAACCCAAATCGATCAACCAGCACCTTTCCCGGATCCGGCCCCAAGGCAAAGCTCCAGGCCTCATACAGCCAGAGTAACGGCCACACCATCACTGCTATAAAGACGCCGACGCGCCACACAGAAAAACGCATCAGTAGTTCTTCCTCAGATCGAGACCTGTATAGAGAGAAGCAACTTCATCCGCGTAGCCATTGAACATCTGCGTCTCACGCACATTGGGCTTGAACAATCCGCTCGGCAGACGTCGCTCGCGCGCTTGAGTCCAGCGCGGGTGATCAACCGTCGGATTCACGTTTGCATAGAAGCCATACTCATCGGACGCGATGCTTTGCCAGGTGGTTTTCGGTTGCTCGCTGAGCAGACTGATACGCACGATGGATTTGACGCTCTTGAACCCGTACTTCCACGGCACCACCAAGCGCAAAGGCGCGCCATTCTGATTGGGCAGCTCGCGGCCATACATGCCGACGGCAAGAATCGCCAACGGATTCATCGCTTCGTCCAGACGCAGCCCTTCTACATAAGGCCAGTCGATCAAGGCAAAACCTGAGCGCTGCCCCGGCATGGTCTTGGGGTCCTGCAAGGTTTCAAAACGAATGTATTTAGCCTTGGAGGTAGGCTCCACCTGTCCGAGCAGTGCCGAGATGGGAAAGCCGATCCACGGAATCACCATCGACCAGGCTTCTACACAGCGCAGCCGATAAATGCGCTCCTCCAACAGATACGGCTTCATGAAGTCCTCCAGCGCATAACGCCCTGGCTTACTCACCTCACCATCGATAACCACAGACCACGGTTCAGTTTTCAGCGCGCCAGCGTTCTGCGCGGGATCGCCCTTGTCAGTACCGAACTCATAGAAGTTGTTGTAGTGAGTCGCATCCTTGAACGGCGTGATCGCCTCATCCTTGACGGTCACCGCCCCCCACTGGGTTGCAGGAAGCTTTTCGGAAAACCAGGAAGGCGCCTTGCCCGACTCGACATCCGCGTACCGAGCCACGTTGTCGGCGCTGGCCCAACGTGGCAGGCCGCTGACAGCCATACCGGCAATAGCCCCACCGAGCACACTGCGACGAGAGAGGTAGAGAGACTCAGGTGTGACGTCCGACTCATGACAGTCGGACGACTTGGGAAACTTGAATAACATGGCAACTCCGCAGAATTGGAGGACAGATGCACCAATAGACTGCGGAGTATGGGGGAAATTACATCAATCGGCGTTTTTGTGCCGACGAAGACGCAACAGGTACTGCACCGGGCCAGAAGCTGCATAGGCGAGGAAAACCAGCAGCAAAATGCGCGGTGGATCGCTGAAGACCACCGCAAACACCAGCACCACAGCCAGGATCGCCACGAAAGGTACGCGCCCTTTCAGGTCCAGCTCCTTGAAGCTGTTGTACTTGATGTTGCTGACCATCAGCATGCCAGCGGCGGCAACCATCAGCGCAACCAGGAAGGACATCTTTGAGCCCTGAATCCCGTAATCGCTGAATGCCCAGACAATGCCTGCGACTACACCGGCAGCGGCCGGACTGGCCAGACCGATGAAGTAACGTTTATCCGCAGTGCCGACCTGAGTATTGAAGCGCGCCAGACGCAATGCCGCGCCCGCAACATAGATGAAGGCAACCATCCAGCCAACCTTGCCCATATCCCCCAGCGCCCATCCGAATGCCAGCAACGCCGGCGCAACACCAAAGGCAACCATGTCCGACAGCGAGTCATACTCGGCACCGAAGGCGCTTTGGGTATTGGTCATGCGCGCAACCCGGCCATCAAGGCCGTCGAGGACCATGGCGACGAAAATCGCGATCGCCGCGAAAGCAAAATACTTGCTCGCGCTTACGGCATCACCCGCACTCAAGGCGCTCTGGGCGCTCATTGAGTTGATGATGGAATAGAACCCTGCGAACAGGTTCGCAGTGGTAAACAGATTCGGCAGAAGATAGATACCACGATGCCGGACTTTACGGCCTTCAGCGTCATGCCCTTCTTCGACATGCTCATCGATGGGTAGCAGGCTTTCGGCGTCAGAGGCCTGGTTTGGCTCTTCGGGACGTTCGCTCATGGACATTACCTTGCAACGGTGTGGAAAGTTTCGACAGGAGTCTGCGACAACGGTTCGGCCACAAACGATGCAGCTTTATACCAGAACCGACCACTCAAACGAAAAAACGCGGCCTAAGCCGCGTTTTCTGTACAAGCTCGTGACTTAGTTTTTGGCTTTGTCGACGATTTTGTTGGCGCCGATCCACGGCATCATCGAGCGCAGTTGCTCGCCGATGATTTCGATGCCGTGCGCAGCGTTGTTACGACGCTTGGCGGTCATCGAAGGATAGCCGGTAGCACCTTCACTGATGAACATCTTGGCGTATTCGCCGTCCTGAATACGTTTCAGGGCATTACGCATGGCCTGACGGGATTCAGCGTTGATGACTTCAGGGCCGGTAACGTACTCGCCGTACTCAGCGTTGTTGGAGATCGAGTAGTTCATGTTGGCGATACCGCCTTCGTACATGAGATCAACGATCAGTTTCAGTTCGTGCAGGCACTCGAAGTAGGCCATTTCTGGCGCGTAGCCAGCTTCAACCAGAGTTTCGAAACCAGCTTTGACCAGCTCAACGGTACCGCCGCACAGAACGGCTTGTTCGCCGAACAGGTCAGTTTCGGTCTCGTCCTTGAAGGTGGTTTCGATGATGCCGGTACGACCACCACCAACGCCAGCAGCGTAGGACAGTGCAACGTTTTTGGCGTTGCCGGAAGCATCCTGATAGATAGCGATCAGGTCAGGGATACCGCCGCCTTTGACGAACTCGGAACGTACAGTGTGGCCCGGAGCCTTCGGCGCGATCATGATCACGTCGAGGTCAGCGCGCGGCACAACCTGGTTGTAGTGAATCGCGAAACCGTGGGAGAAGGCCAGAGTGGCGCCTTTCTTGATGTTCGGCTCGATTTCGTTCTTGTACAGGGCAGACTGGAACTCGTCCGGGGTCAGGATCATGACCAGGTCGGCAGCAGCAACAGCGGAAGCAACGTCAGTCACTTTCAGGCCGTGAGCTTCGGCTTTGGCAACAGTGGCCGAACCTTTACGCAGACCAACAGTAACGTCAACGCCGGAGTCTTTCAGGTTGCACGCCTGAGCGTGGCCCTGGGAACCGTAACCGATGATGGCAACTTTCTTGCCCTGGATGATCGACAGGTCGCAGTCTTTTTCGTAATAAACTTTCATGAATTTCCCCTATATCCAGGCCGTTCAGGCCATTCGCTAATTTGGTTTAGATGCTGAGTACTTTGTCGCCGCGGGCAATCCCGGTGACGCCACTGCGTACGGTTTCCAGAATCGAGGCAGTGCCGATCGACTGAATGAAACTGTCGAGCTTGTCGCTGGTACCGGTCAATTGAACGGTATACACGCTGGCGCTGACATCGACGATCTGTCCACGATAAATATCGGTAGTGCGTTTGATCTCGGCGCGCTGGGCGCCGGTGGCCTTGACCTTGACCAGCATCAGTTCACGCTCGATGTGAGCACTCTCCGACAGGTCAACCAGTTTCACCACTTCGATCAGCTTGTTCAGGTTCTTGGTGATCTGCTCGATCACTTCATCGTGGCCGACTGTAGTCAACGTCAGACGCGACAGGGTCGGGTCTTCGGTCGGTGCCACGGTCAGGCTTTCGATGTTGTAGTTGCGCTGCGAGAACAGACCGACTACACGAGACAAAGCGCCCGGTTCGTTTTCCAGAAGCAAGGAAATAATATGCCGCATGATTACGTACGCTCCGTCTTGCTCAGCCACATATCGCGCATGGAACCGTCTTTGATCTGCATCGGGTAGACGTGCTCACTGGTGTCGACCGAAATATCGAGCACCACCAGGCGATCCTTCATGGCAAATGCTTCTTCCATCTTCGACTTCAAGTCTTTCGAGTCGGTGATGCGCACGCCGACATGACCATAAGCCTCTGCCAACTTGACGAAATCAGGCAGCGACTCCATGTAGGAGTGCGAGTGACGGCTGCCATAACTCATGTCCTGCCACTGGCGAACCATACCCAGAACACCGTTGTTCAGGATGACGATCTTTACCGGCAAACCGTATTGCAGGCAGGTCGACAATTCCTGAATGTTCATCTGGATACTGCCCTCGCCTGTTACGCAGGCGACGTCAGCATCCGGGAAGCTCAACTTGATGCCCATGGCCGCCGGAAAACCGAAGCCCATGGTGCCCAGGCCACCCGAGTTGATCCAGCGGTTCGGCTTGTTGAATTTGTAGTACTGCGCCGCGAACATCTGGTGCTGACCCACATCGGAGGTCACAAAGGCATCGCCCTTGGTCACTTCGCACAGGGTTTCGATCACGGTCTGCGGCTTGATGACGCTGCCGTCGCCCTTTTCATAAGGGAACAGACCGCGATCACCGCGCCACTCGTCGACTTGCTTCCACCAACTGGCCACGGACTCCTTGTTCGGGGTCTCGCCGATTTCCTTGAGGATCGCGACCATTTCGGTCAGGACGCTCTCCACCGGGCCAACGATAGGCACATCAGCCTTGATGGTCTTGGAGATCGAAGCCGGGTCGATGTCGATGTGAATGATCTTGGCATTCGGACAGAACTTGGCCGGGCCATTGATCACGCGGTCATCGAAACGCGCGCCGACAGCAAGAATCACGTCGGCGTGGTGCATGGCCAGGTTAGCGGTGTAGCTACCGTGCATGCCGAGCATGCCGATGAACTGACGGTCGGTGCCAGGGTAGGCACCCAGGCCCATCAGGGTGTTGGTCACCGGCAGGTTGAGCATTTGCGCCAGTTCGGTCAGCGGCGCGGAGCCACCACCAAGAATCACGCCACCGCCTGCGTAGAGCACAGGACGCTTGGCCGCCAGGAGCATTTCTGCTGCCTTGCGGATTTGCCCGGAGTGACCGCGAACAGCCGGGCTGTAGGAACGCAGCTTGGCTTTCTTCGGGAAGACGTATTCAAACTTCTCGGCCGGATTGGTCATGTCTTTCGGGATATCGACAACGACAGGACCAGGACGACCGGATTGCGCCAGGTAGAACGCTTTCTTCATGACGTCCGGGATTTCCGACGCGTGCTTGATCATGAAGCTATGCTTCACGATCGGCCGGGAGATACCGATCATGTCGGTTTCCTGGAACGCATCGGTGCCTACCATAGTGCTAGGCACCTGACCGGAAATGATCACCATTGGAATGGAGTCCATGTAGGCCGTGGCAATACCGGTGATGGCGTTGGTTGCACCCGGGCCAGAGGTCACCAGTACTACGCCGGCTTTACCGGTAGCACGGGCGTAGCCGTCAGCCATATGGGTCGCAGCCTGTTCGTGACGAACCAGGATGTGGGTCACTTCCGGTTCTTTGAACAGGGCATCGTATACATGAAGGAGAGCACCACCCGGGTACCCATAGATATATTTGACGCCTTCGTCACGCAAAAAGCGGACGAGCATCTCACCGCCAGATAAAAGCTCCACGTTGTTCACCTCTAAAACGCCAGAATACCGCCCACATAAGGGGACGGGTCTTAATAGGTTTACTTCTCAGCAGAGCATGAGCGACGGTGGTCGCCGACTACGTCAGCACTGACTGAGCAAGTATTGGGATCGTCCCAAGTGTTGCGGGGCTTTCCCACCCAGCG
This sequence comes from Pseudomonas sp. GW822-FHT02D10, assembly GCF_058802345.1. Lineage (NCBI taxonomy): Bacteria > Pseudomonadati > Pseudomonadota > Gammaproteobacteria > Pseudomonadales > Pseudomonadaceae > Pseudomonas > Pseudomonas sp. GW822-FHT02D10. The sequence continues at coordinate 147,330 of NZ_JBXAOB010000013.1, read as the reverse complement.
CGAGGTAACGCGTTGCGGGTGTAACAGGTCGGCGCGGATGTGCGCCTCATGATCTGCTGAGTGGGTCTGCTTCTGGCAGTCCCTCTACAGCGGACTTTGGATTCTTCTGTTTCGCCCTCTGCAAGTCAAGTCGTCAATGTGCTTTATTCGAACTAAGCGCATGAGAACGCAAGAAAAAACCTTTAAACAGCAGGTGTGTTAGCTTCAATTGCGCAACCCACGACAAGGAAACGGCATGCGAACGTTGATCTTCACGGCCAGTCTGCTGATTGGCCTGAGCCCTTTGTGCATGGCCGGTCAGATCTACAAATGGATCGATGGCCAAGGCGTTACCCATTTCGATGCACAGCCGCCCCAGGGCCAGGAAGCCACCACCGTGGTGAAAACCGCCCTGCCCATCGGCAAACCGTCCGCACCACCACGCAGCACCGTCATAGGCGATCAACAGAGCGTCGACAATTCAGTGAAAAAACAGATCGCCGAGCAGCAAGCCCAGCTCAAGACATTCTGCGAACAGGCGCGAAAGAACCTGGCGCAACTGCAGAACAATCCGAGATTACGTGAGGAAGTCGACGGTGAGATGCGTCGCCTGACAGACCGACAGCGTCAGGAACGCATCACCGAAGCACAAAAACTGATCAAGGATAACTGCCAGTAGGCACTGGCAGTTTTCGGCTTAGCGGGAAGCCGTGATGAGCTGATCGAACTCTTTGAGCAAGACTTGCAGCTGCCGATCCTTGCCCTGCACAGCCCTCGCAGCGAAGACCATCTCGGCCATTTCCTGAATGCCCGAGGCATTGGGCAACGGCAGGTTGTTCTCAAGGATGGCCTTCATGCGCGGCAGGAAGATCCATTGCAGCCACTGCTCGAAATCCAGCGTATCGACGGAAAATGGCTCGACGCTGCTCAGCGCTTCAGCGCTTGGCGGGAGCTCGTCCCACCAGCCCTGAAGACGCAACTCGCGCTCTATCAACAGCAGCTGTTCAGCGATCTTCGGAAAACGTACATCCATCAGAGCGAAACCTTGGCCTTTTGACGAGCCAGCGCCGCACCTGCGGAGTCGCCCTGCTTTTCGCGCGCCTGAGCGATCAAGCCCCACAGACTGGCCTGAAGATCCGGACGCCCATTGGCAAACGTCAAACCGCGACGAGCGAACTGCTCGGCTTGTGCGGCATCGCCCTGGGCCATGCGCACTTGCGCCAGACGGTAGAGCACTTGCGGCTCACGCGGAGCGACCCGTTGGGCACGCTCAAGGCTGGAGGACGCGCCATTCAGATCACCGCTCGCCTGTTGCTGCTGAGCGGTAGTCAGCAAGGCCAGCACCGGACCGTCCAGTTGCTCGTCGGCAGACAAACCGCCGGCGCTGCTGGCGGAAGGAATCCCGCTCGGCGTCGACGGCATGCTGTAGTTACCCTGATTGATTGGCGCCGACTGGAGCGGTCCGCTGTCGACCGCCCCCGGAGTAATCGGACCGGAGCTGATCGGGCCAGGGCTGATCGGTTGAGTGCTGATTGGCGTCGACGTCGTCGCGCCACCACCCGGTATCATCACCACCACGCCGGTATCGCCCTGCGGGATCGCCTGAGTCTGGGCCTGAGCCGGACGCTTCACAGTGGTTTTGCGGAAACCGCCATTGGCGGAGATCCGCTCACTGTTGGACACCGCCGTACCGGAATCGACCACTGGGATCGAGCCGTGCTGCACACTGGAGCAGCCGCTGAGCAAAGCCAGAGCTGTCACCGTAACCGCTGGAATAAACCACTTGTTCACTTGAAACCCTCTTCGCTCAATTCATCCAGCCCTTGACCCAATCCATCACCGATTCGCCTGAAGCGGGGCTTGAGCCACCGCACGCAGCGCCGGGAGGCGGTTCGCTGCCGCGAATATACGGCATCTGCACTGCGCCTGGGCAGCTGGCTTCAGAGCCCTGCCCGGTACGCGAATCGACCCAGGCCTGAACGACATTATCCGGCTGCGGCATATCCAGCGGCAACGGGTCGGCTTTGCGCATGAAACTGGTCCAGACTTGCAGCGCGCCCGTGGCACCGGTGAACGGCGTCTTGCCGTTGTCATCGCGACCCAACCAGACCACCGCCAGCAGATCCTGACTGAAACCGGCAAACCAGCTGTCTCGCGAGTCGTTACTGGTACCGGTTTTACCCGCCAGGGTCAGCGTTTTGGGCAGCACGTTATAGACCGAACTGCCGGTACCTTCACGCATCACGCGCTGCATGGCGCTCTGGATCAGGTAGATGGAAGCCGGATCGAAACGCTGCTGAATCTGGAACGGATAACGCTTGAGTGGCTGACCTTCAGCGGTCAGTACACTGCGAATCCCGCGCATCGGCGTGTTGAAACCGCCGTTGGCCAGAGTCTGGTACATGGTTGCCACTTCGATCGGCGTCATGCCACCCGCCCCCAGCAACATCGACGGGAAGGCCGGGAACTCACGGGTAATACCCAGACGCCCAAGGGTTTTCAGGACGTTCGGCACACCGACTTCCAGACCCAGACGCGCGGTCGACAAGTTGTAGGAATGCGCCAGCCCCTGGTACAGGAAAACCGTACCGTGGGAGCGACGATCATAGTTCTGCGGACTCCAGACCTGACCATCCGCACCTTTTACCGAGAAGGACTCATCGGACAACCAACTGGTCAAGGTGTACTGGCTCGGCTTCTCAAGCGCGGTCAGGTACACCGCCGGCTTGATCAGCGAACCGATTGGCCGCACCGCATCCAGCGCGCGGTTGAAGCCGGCGAAACTCGCCTGACGGCTGCCGATCATCGCCTGGACCTCACCGGTTTCCGGGTTGGTCACGACCATCGCCGCCTCAACGTCGTCCGAACCTTTACGGCCGGCGAGGCGCTTGAAGGTATCGTTGACCGAGGCTTCAGCCTTCATCTGCAGGATCGGGTCGAAGCTGGTAAAAATCCGCAGGCCTTCTTCGGTCAAGTCTTCGTCGCGATAGTCTTGGCGCAGTTGGCGCTTGACCAGGTCGAGGAACCCCGGGAACGAGCTGTCGGCCAGGCTGCCGCGCTTGGTTACGCCCAGCGGCATCTTCTTCGCTGCGGCGACTTGCTCGGCGGTGGCAACACCTTGCTGTTCCAGCAGATCGAGCACCAGATTGCGTCGCTCAAGCGCGCGCTCCGGGTAACGACGCGGGTTGTAGTAGGACGGGCCTTTGACCATGCCCACCAGCAACGCAACCTGATGCAACTTGAGTTCGGACAGCGGCTGGCTGAAGAAGAACTGACTGGCCAGACCGAAACCGTGGACGGCGCGCTGCCCGTCCTGACCGATAAACACTTCATTGAGGTACGCCTCAAGAATGTCCGGTTTTTTGTAGTGCAACTCAAGCAGCATCGCCATCATCGCTTCGGTCAGTTTGCGGCTCAGGCTGCGCTCGTTGGTCAGGTAGAAGTTCTTGACCAATTGCTGCGTCAACGTACTACCGCCCTGACGCATTTGCCCGGCCGACGTGTTGACCCAAACGGCCCGCATGATCGACTTCGGCGACACACCGAAGTGGTGATAGAAGTCGCGGTCTTCCACCGCTACCAGCGTATCAAGCAGATACGGCGGCACCTGATCGATCTTGATCAGGATACGGTCTTCGAGGTTTTTCGGATAAAGGCCACCGATCAGCAGCGGCTCAAGGCGCACCACCGACAACTTGGAACCGTTGGTCGCCGACAACTCCGCGACATAATCGCCCGAGAAACGCACGCGTACCGGTTGAGCCTGCTCCAGGCCTTCATAGAACTGGAAACCACGGGTATTCAAGTCAACGGTATTGCCGTTGACCGACGCCGCGCCCGGTCCATTGGCCACGCTTTCGCGGCGATAACCCAGAGCGTCGAGCTCGGTGAGAAAGTCATCCTTGCTCAGCTTCTGTCCGACGAACAGCTCGAGCGGGCGCGCATAAACCTTGGCCGGAATGGTCCAGCGCTTGCCGGAGAACTTCTCCTGGACCACGGCGTCGAGGTAAACCGCGAAGCCGGCTAGCACCACGAGGCCGACCAGACTGAGCTTCAGAGCCCAGCCTAACCAGGGGCGCAGGCCGCTAGCGGGAGGTTTTTTAGGGGAACGAGGGGATCGGGTACGAGTCATGGCGGCGGATTATACGCACTTTATTCCTGATCAACATGAGCCCGACGAGGTTTGCGTTGGCCCCGCTTGCCGCCATAATGTCGACCTTGAATTTTCCCAGACTCTGAAGGATCACCTGTGAGCCAGTCCTTGATCGCTGCCCTGCAAAACCCGGCCCTCTACCCTCATCCAGTAGAGGGATTCCAGGTCATCGAGACGCATATCTCCTGGGTGCTGCTCACGGGCCCTTATGCTTATAAAGTGAAGAAGCCGGTCAATTTCGGTTTCCTCGACTTCACAAGTATTGAGTCGCGCGAACATTTCTGCGGCGAAGAACTGCGCCTGAACCAGCGCCTGACCCACGATTTGTACCTTGAAGTGTTGCCGATCACCGGCAGCATTGAAGCGCCGCAATTCGGCGGCACCGGTCCAGTGCTCGATTACGCACTGAAAATGCGCCAGTTCCCACAAAGCCAGTTGCTCAGCACCCTGCAAGCCAATGGTGAACTGACGACCGCGCACATCGACGAGATGGCCAGGCAGATCGCCCAGTTCCACCTCAACGCACCGAAAGTTCCGGCAGCTCACGAAGCCGGCACACCTGAAAGCGTCATGGCGCCTGTACGGCAGAACTTCGAACAAATCCGCCCGTTCCTCAGCGAAAAAGCCGACCTGTTGCAACTCGACGCCCTGCAAGCCTGGGCCGAGAGCAGCTTCGAACGCCTGAAACCACTGCTGGCCCAACGCAAGGCCGAAGGTTTCATCCGCGAATGCCACGGTGACATCCATTTGGGCAATGCCACCGTGATCGATGGAAAGGTGGTGATTTTCGACTGCATCGAATTCAACGAGCCGTTCCGCTTTACCGACGTCTATGCCGACACCGGTTTTCTGGCGATGGACCTCGAAGACCGAGGCCTGAAAAGCCTGGCACGCCGCTTCATGAGCCAGTACCTGGAGTTGACCGGCGATTATCAGGGTCTGGAGCTGCTGAACTTCTATAAAGCCTACCGCGCACTGGTTCGCGCCAAGGTCAGCCTGTTCAGCATGCCCGCCGAGGCCGATCCGGTGCAGCGTGCCACGACCCTGCGCCAGTACCGCAACTACGCCAACCTGGCAGAAAGCTACAGCACCATTCCATCGCGCTTCCTGGCAATCACCCACGGCGTTTCCGCTGTCGGCAAAAGCCGCGTCGCCATGCGCCTGGTAGAAGCGCTGGGCGCGATTCGCCTGCGTTCCGATGTCGAGCGCAAGCGTCTGTTCGGCGAGCAACAGGTGCCAAACGACCCGCAAGCCGGTATCTACAGTGCCGACGCCAGTGCTGCCACCTACACCCGCCTGCATGAAATCGCTGACGTGATTCTGCGCGCCGGTTTCCCGGTGGTCATCGACGCGACTTACCTCAAATGTGAACAACGCGATAGCGCGGCAAAAATCGCCGAAGCAACCGGTGCGCCGTTCCTGATCCTTGATTGCAATGCACCGCAAGCCGTCATCGAGAGCTGGCTGGCACAGCGTCAGGTAGACAAGAACGATCCGTCCGACGCCAACCTGGCGGTTATCGCCGCTCAACAAGCCAATCGCGAGCCGCTGACACCGGCAGAGATTCTCTGCAGCAAACGCGTTCAAACCAATGAAAGCGGGACCCTCGACACCGTAGTCGCGCAGATTCGTCAGCGTCTGCCGGGGCTGTAAGAAACTATTTCAGGCGTGAAGCTCTAACCGGCTTCACGCCTGCAAAATAGTGGCACTATACTGGCGTCATAAAACTAACAGGTGACGTCCCATGAGCCAGCCAAAACTTCTCGACACCCCGCTATTTGCCCTGCTGCACAAAGACGACATCACCGGCTTCAATCGCGAAAGGCCCAAGTCCGGGCCTATCGATATGGTCGGCGGCGATTTTCGTGGCCTCGACCTGCGCGAACTGAACGCCGAAGGTATTGATTTCAGCGACGCCTACTTCCGCTCTGCCGACCTGCGCGGCATTGATTTTCGTGATTCTTCTCTGGAGGGTGCGAGCCTGGCCCACGCGCAAATCTCCGGCGCCTACTTCCCGTCCGAGCTGAGCGCTGACGAAATTCTCATGTCGATGAATTTCGGTACCCGCCTGCGCTACCGCACCCGCTAACACCTGCCGTCACCTGAAGTCTGGCGCCCCCGATCCGCGCCGGACTGCATGCCTTGCCTTGTGAAGTCCTTTCCTACTGCCCTCGTCGTACTTTGCAGAACTATCTGGCAGACCGCCTTAGAAGCTTTTGCGTTCAAACCGACCAAACAACCACGCTTTTCCTACTGACCGCTACACTCCTTTGAGGCTCGCCCACGCACTCTTCGGCTGTCGCAAGGAGGCTTGATGAATGATGAACTGCAACACCTGAAAAACCTTGGCAAGACGTCGGCGCAATGGCTGCATGCCGTGGGCATCCACAGCGCCTCGGACTTGCGCCGCCTGGGTGCGGTGGATGCTTATCGGGCGGTGCGCACTCGCGGGTTTCGCGCATCGAAGGTGTTGTTGTATGCAATTGAAGGGGCGCTGATGGACGTGCACTGGAACGACATCCCCGCCGAACGCAAGGACGCACTCAATAAACAGCTCGACGCCATATCCTCACGCCACAAGGTCTAAAGCCCAGCATTTACGGGCAATCCGAACAAGTGTTTAGCAAAAGAGCAAAAAATTTAGAAAACATCGATTGACTCATAAATGAGAATCGTTATGATTATCGCAACTGGTCGCGAGATCAGCTGATCTTCTGGAAGACCATTGGTTCGGACTCTCAGATTATCTCCTCATCAGGCTAATCACGGTTATTTGACCCGGCTCTTGCCGGGTCTTTTTTTGCCCGTCGAAAAGTGCTTCGCGAGATACGTCGACTGCTTACTGACGCATTTGCGCGCAATAGTCCTGCGTCGGTCGGGCGGCTGTGTACCAGACGTAATCAGCCGACGCCGACGAGACCTCAGCCCCCTTCTCCGCCAGCATCACCACCACAGGTGCCGGACCTTCGCCGATATCCTGCATATGCACCGGCACTCCGATATCCAGTCGTGCGTGATAAGCACCGGCAAACAGTAACGCTGGCGCGGGCGCGGCCAGCAATCGCTCGGCCATTTGCCGATCACGTTGTTGCTGAACCGCCAGCATGGCCGGCATCCGGCGCTCGGGTAACAACCCGCAATGGGAGTCCCGAATCTGCGCCAGCAATTCACGCTTGACCGCTGCTGCGTTCGATCGGGCCCCGCTCACGGCCGGCGCTTGCTTATAAATGCGCCGAACCTCAACCGAATCCAGATTCGCCGCCAGTAACGGATAAGGTTGAGCCAGTGCGTACCGCACAATTGGCCCATACAGATTCCAGTCCCAACCCGATTGCCAGGCCAGTGCCGCCGGCAAATCAGCAGGCCAGCGAGCGGTGTCCAATGCATGGATTTCATCGACACGCTCCTGCTGATCCGGCGTCAGCATTTCCAGCAACACGCTGCCTTGAGCCCGGCGCTGGGCCAGTGTCTGCAATAACCACAGTTGCGCATGATGGTGATCGGGATTGTCATGCTGCTCGCCAACGATCAGCCGTGGCGCCCCGGCCAACCGTTCGACCAGCGCTTGCGCACTCAGACGCTGACCGTTATGCAGATCGCGAATTACGCCAGCCGGTTGATCCATGGCACTGGGTGTCATGTTTTGACAGCCGCCCAATAACAGCAGCGCCAGAATCAATATCCCACGCATGAGCTCACCTCAACGGGCAATGATCAGCGGATGCCCGCGCTCCGGGTGCGGCTGCACCAACACATCCAGTCCGAACACGGCCTTGAGCGGTTCCGGCCGCAGCACCTGCTGCGGCGTGTCCAACGCATGCGGACGCCCGCCTTCGAGCAGCAGAATACGATCACAATAACGCGCCGCCAGATTCAGATCATGCAGAATTACCAGCACTGCCGCCCCGCGATCGGCGAATTCACGAATCGCCTGCAAGGTGGTGTGCTGATGCAGCGGGTCGAGCATCGACGTTGGCTCGTCGAGCAGCAAGGTTTGCCCGGCCTCACCCGGCCAAAGCTGCGCCAGTACCCGCGCCAGGTGCACACGCTGGCGCTCTCCGCCAGACAGGGCCAGGTAACTGCGGCCACTCAAATGCCCGACATCGGCGGCCTGCAAGGCGGCAGCGACAATTTCGTCATCGCGCACCCGGCCTGTTTGATGAGGCAAACGCCCCATCCCGACCACTTCCTCGACGCGGAACGCAAAATCCAGGGTCGAGGTTTGCGGCAATACCGCCAAGCGTTGCGCTCGTTGTGCGCCATCCCAATGGCTCAGTTCGCTCTGATCGAGCCAGACACGACCATGATCAGGACGCAACTCGCCACACAAAGCGCCGAGCAAGGTACTTTTGCCCGCGCCATTGGGGCCCAGCACCCCGAGGACTTCACCCGGCTTGAGCTCAAGATCGATGTCCGCCAGGACGATTTTCTTGCCGCGGCAGATCTGCAGATTTTCCACTCGCAGCATCAGGCGCGACCTCGTAACAGCAAATACAGAAAGAACGGTGCGCCGATAAACGCGGTCACGATGCCAATCGGCAATTCAGCCGGGGCCAACGCCAACCGCGCCACCAGATCGGCAAAGAGCAACAGACTGGCGCCCGCCAGAACCGAAGCCGGCAACAACACACGATGATCGGGACCGGCCAGCAGTCGCACCAGATGTGGCACCACCAACCCGACAAAACCGATCATCCCCGCCGCCGCAACAGCGGCACCGACGCCCAGCGCGGTGCAAAACACCAGTTCGCGCTTGAGCCCTTCGACATTGATCCCCAAATGACTGGCCTCGGACTCGCCGAGCAACAACGCATTCAACGCCTTGGCCCGGCGCGGCAACCACAGCGCCACCGCCGCACTCACCAGCAGCAATGGCCAGAGTCGCGCATAGCTGGCGCCATTCAGGCTGCCCAGGTTCCAGAAGGTCAGCGTACGCAAGGTCGCGTCGTCCGCCAGATAAGTGAACAAACCCACCGCCGAACTGGCCAGCGCCGTCAGGGCGATGCCTGCCAGCAACATGGTTGCCACGTTAGTCTGGCCGTTCCGCCGGCCGAGACGATAAACCAGCGCCGTTACCCCAAGCCCACCCAGAAACGCACACAGCGATAACAGGTAAGGACCGATCGCCTCAGGCAAGCCGCCAAATATCGAGCCACCGACAATCGCAATTGCTGCGCCCAGCGCGGCGCCACTGGAGACACCGACCAACCCCGGGTCCGCCAGCGGATTGCGAAACAGCCCCTGCATCGCCACGCCAGACAAGGCCAGCACCCCGCCCACCGCCAGACCGAGCAAGGTACGCGGCAAGCGAATCTGTCCAAGAATCAGCTCGGCCTGCTCCAACCCTTCAGCAGGAACCGGTAATCCAATCATCCGCATCGCGGCGCGCAACGTGTCGAGCAGCGGCAAGCTGACCGGGCCCAGGGCCAATGACAGCCAGATCGCCAGCAAACACAACAGGCTCAGCCCAATGAATAAAGCACGCGGTTTAACCAGAGTGCTCATGGGGCGGTGCTTGCCGTGGCCGATTCAGCGGGATAGAACCCGGTGGATAACTTCACCAGGATCGAAGGCAAACGTGGCCCCAGACCGCCGACCAGCAAGGTCGGATCAAGCTCGAACACCCGCCCGGCCTTGGCCGCCGGAGTCGACGCGAGAATCGGGTTTTCCTTGAACAAGGCAGCACGCGCGGCGTCACCGGTCAGCGCCCGGTCGGCAAACACCAATATGTCTGGCGTCAGGCCAGCCAGCGACTCAACAGAAAAAGGTTTGTAACCGGTATGGGTCGCCAGGTTATGCCCGCCCGCCTGTTGCAACAGCCAATCGGCGGCGGTGTCCTTGCCAGCGATCAGCGGCTTGCCGCCAGCGTGACCCAGCAGTAACAACACGCCCGGCGCCTTCTGTTTGGCCTGAGCCTGGCTGACCCAGGCTTTCTGCTGTTCAAGTTGCTGTTGATAACTGTTGAACAGCACTGTGGCCTGCGACTCGCTACCGAGCAATTTACCCAGGTGCAACAAGTTGCCTTGCAGGGTTGGCAGATCTGCCTGCGCAGAGAACAGTTCAACCTGCACCCCGGCACTGCGAATCTGCGACAACACCGGCGGTGGGCCCATTTCTTCAGTGCCAACAAGAATCTGCGGACGCAAACTCAGAATGCCCTCTGCCGACAATTGCCGCTGATAACCGATACTCGGCAAGGCCTTGAGCGATTCGGGATGTTGGCTGGTACTGTCGACACCGACCAGTTTCGATTCGCCGCCCAGCGCACTCACCCACTCCGACAAAGCCCCGCCGGCACTGACCCAGCGTTGCGGCAATTCGGTCGCTTGAGCCCCATGGTTGACCAAAAGTCCGACACAGAGCGCAATAGCACTGGTACTCAGGCGCATAACAGGGTTTCCTTTGAGGGTATTCCCGCAAAATCGAAGCGTTTTCAGCAACGCTTACAGCACGGGCGAAGCACCTATTTGATAATTGTTAGCATTTGCACGTCAAGCACAGACACATTTGCTAACCAGTGAACGCGCACCGCATAACCGCCAGAGGCCAGAGCCCTCGGCACTTGAGGATAGTCATGAAGTTTCTTTGTACCAGCGCCGAGCTGGTCGATGCCAGCAGCCGCGGTTTCGAGATCGATGGTCAGAAGCTGTTTGCCGTGCGCCGTGAAGGCCAGGTCTACGTATATGAAAATCGCTGCCCGCATCGCGGCGTCGGCCTGGAATGGCAACCCGACCAGTTTCTCGACCAGAGCGCGAGCCTGATCCAGTGCGCTACCCATGGCGCGCTATTCCTGATCGAAAACGGTGAATGCGTGGCCGGCCCCTGTGCCGGGCAATCCCTCAGTGCCCTGGCGTGCCGCGAAGACAGCCAGGGAATCTGGGTTCAACCTTAGGCGCCGAGCAACACCTCCAGCCGACGGTCGACGAGCACCTCCTGCGAGGTCAGGCTCACGCCATACGCCAACACTTCAACCCCGGCCGCTTTCGCCTCACGCAACGCGGCTGCGTAACCCGGATCGATCTCCTCGGCCGGGCGTACCGCGTCGATGCCGGTCAGATTGACACAATACAACTGCACCGCACGGATACCGTCCCGCGCCAGGCACGTCAGCTCACGCAGATGCTTGGCGCCGCGCTGAGTCAGCGCATCCGGAAACGCCGCGACTGCTGAGCCGTCGAAGCCCAGCGTGACACTTTTGACTTCAACAAACGCCGGGCCATTCGGGTAATCGAGACGAAAATCGATGCGGCTGTTTTCCTGGCCATATGGCACTTCACGCTTGAACCCGGTAAAGCCATTGAGTTCAGTGATCACACCGCCATGCAACGCTTCTTCAACCAAGGTATTGGCCCGCGCAGTATTCACGCAGGCCAGCCGCCCTTGCGGGGTTTCACTGATTTCCCAGGTACCGGGCAGTTTGCGCTTCGGGTCATTGGAACGGCTGAACCAGACCTGCCCGCCCTCGACCATGCAATTGAACATCGACCCGGTGTTGGGGCAGTGAATGGTCAGCAACTCACCGTCAACAGTTTCGATATCGGCGAGAAAACGCTTGTAACGACGAATCAGCCGACCTTCTTCGAGAGGGGGATTGAAGTGCATCAGCCTTGCCAGCTCCGCAGGCCACGGGCAATCCGCTGTACCGCTTCCTGCAAGCGCGGCAGGCTCTGGGTGTAGGCGAACCGTACGTGATGACCCGCCTGATACCGGCCAAAATCCAGGCCTGGGGTGAAGGCGACGTGTTCGGTTTCCAGGAAGTGCCGACAGAAGGCAAACGCATCACCGCCAAAGGCACTGATGTCGGCATACAGATAGAAGGCGCCTTCCGGCTCCACGGCGATTCCAAAACCCAGTTCACGCAGAGCTGGCAGCAGGAAGTCACGCCTGCGCCCGAACTCGGCCCGGCGCTCTTCGAGAATGCTCAGGGTCTCTGGCTCGAAGCAGGCCAGCGCTGCGTGCTGGGCCATGCTCGGCGCGCTGATGTAGAGGTTCTGAGCGAGCTTTTCCAACTCGCCGACAGCCGCCGTCGGGGCCACCAGCCAACCCAGGCGCCAGCCGGTCATGCCGAAGTATTTGGAGAAACTGTTCAGCACAAAAGCGCTGTCATCGACTTCCAGCACGCTGGCGGCGTCGGTGCCGTAGGTCAGGCCGTGATAAATCTCGTCCACCACCAGATGGCCGTGGCGCTCTTTGATTGCTGCAGACAGCCCCGCCAGTTCATTGCGGGTGAGGATGGTTCCGGTCGGGTTGGCCGGTGAAGCGACCAGTGCACCGACGCTGTCGTGGTCCCAGTAGCGCTCGACCAGCTCCGGTGTCAGTTGATAACGCACGTCCGGGCCGACCGGCACCAGTTGCGCCGCGCCTTCCACCAACCGCAGGAAATGCCGGTTGCACGGGTAACCCGGGTCGGCCAGCAGCCAGTGTTTACCCGGATCGACCAGCAAGGCGCTGGCCAACAGTAACGCGCCAGAACCGCCCGGCGTGATCAGGATGCGCTGCGGGTCGATGTTCAACCCGTAACGTTGCTGATAGAAGCCCGAAATGGCTTCACGCAACTCTGGAATGCCGCGAGCGGCGGTGTAACGGGTTTTCCCCGCCGTCAGCGCAGCCTGGCCGGCCTTGATGATCGGCTCGGCAGTGGTGAAGTCCGGTTCACCGATTTCCAGGTGAATCACGTCGTGTCCGGCAGCCTGCAACTCATTGGCGCGCGCCAGCAATGCCATGACGTGGAAAGGTTCGATAGCGCGGCTGCGCGCACTGTAGGGCTGAGCCATTAGCCTTCCTTCAACGGGGAAAAGAATTGATTCTACCCAAGCGCAGGAACGAGCGAGAACCTAAAGCGGTCACAACCCCGGTTTAACCTGTAAATGAGCTCATACGTAAGGCTCAAGATTGACTAAAATCAATAATTGACCAGGTCTCCAGACCCACCAGACAAGGCTTTGCAACCTTTTGCAAGCCTTACGGGCCGCAGCCTCGACATCCGGGAGTAGCGCGCTCCGATTTGATCTGGTAAGTTCGCCCGCTTGCAGCCGCAGGGCCGGCAGGTGTCGGTGATGGAGCAATCCTGCGCAATGGATTACAAGAGTAGAGGCGGTCCATTTCATGCCCACCCAAGCAAAGCAACAGCAAAACCCGTCGATCAGCGGCTTCGAACCCTACAAAGAAGTGAAGGGTGAGGAGTACATGGGTCAGCCCATGCGCGCTCACTTCACCAAGATCCTGAACAAGTGGAAACAGGACTTGATGCAGGAAGTCGACCGTACTGTTGATCACATGAAGGACGAAGCGGCCAACTTCCCCGACCCGGCCGACCGTGCCAGTCAGGAAGAAGAATTCAGCCTTGAACTGCGTGCCCGCGACCGCGAGCGCAAGCTGATCAAGAAAATCGACAAGACCCTGCAACTGATCGAAGACGAAGAATACGGCTGGTGCGAGTCCTGCGGTGTCGAGATCGGCGTCAAACGCCTGGAAGCCCGCCCTACTGCCGACATGTGCGTCGACTGCAAGACCCTTGCAGAAATCAAGGAAAAGCAAGTCGGCAAATAAGCGTCGACTTGAACGAAGAACGGAGCGTGCGAACGCTCCGTTTTTGTTTCTGACTGTTTTGTTCTTTCAATTAACATCGCGCCCATGACTGCCATTAAATCCCCCGCCTACATCGGGCGCTTCGCTCCCACCCCCAGTGGACACCTGCACTTCGGCTCGCTGGTCGCGGCATTGGCCTCGTACCTTGACGCCCGTTCGGTCGACGGCCGCTGGTTGCTGCGCATGGAAGACCTCGACCCACCTCGGGAAGTGCCCGGCGCCCAGGCGGCGATCCTCAAGGCCCTGGAAAGCTACGGCTTCGAATGGGATGGCGAAATGGTCCGTCAGAGCGACCGTCACGACGCCTACGCGCAGGTGTTGAATCAACTGTTCAACCACGGCCTGGCCTACGCCTGCACCTGTTCGCGCAAACAACTGGCGCCTTATCACGGGATTTATCCAGGCCTGTGCCGCAACGCCGGTCACGCCAGCGAAAACGCGGCGATCCGCGTGCGCGTCCCGGAGTTGGAGTATCACTTCACCGACCGCGTGCAGGGCGAGTACCGCCAGCACCTGGGCCGTGAGGTCGGCGACTTCGTGATTCGCCGCCGCGACGGACTCTACGCCTATCAACTGGCGGTGGTGCTCGACGATGCCTGGCAAGGCATCACCGATATTGTCCGCGGCGCCGACCTGCTCGACTCCACCCCGCGCCAGTTGTACCTGCAGGAACTGCTCGGCCTGCCGCAACCGCGCTACCTGCATCTGCCGCTGATTACCCAGCCGGACGGCAACAAGCTCGGCAAGTCCTATCGCTCGCCGCCGCTGACCGAGGATCAGGCCACGCCGTTGTTGCTGCGCGCACTGCGCGCACTGGGGCAAAATCCCGGCCACGAACTCGACGATGCCAGCCCCAGGGAAGTATTGAATTGGGGCATCAGGCACTGGGATGCGAGGTTGATCCCGCGCACACTGACACTGCCCGAAGCGCAATTACGCTGACTAAGCTTGCAGGTTGGCGCCCATCCGTTACCATCGCCGCACGTTTTCGGGCACGCACACAATAAAGAGAGGCCGGGATGTACATCTATCGCTTGGTCCTGCTCCTGGTAGTGGGGATCTATCTGTTCTCCCCAGCCATCATGGACTGGTGGATCGACGCCACTGGCGCCTGGTATCGCCCGTATCTGCTGTGGCTGATTCTGATCGTCGTGACCTTCATCCTGCAGAGCCAAAAAGATGCCGATGAGCTTTAGCCTGACCCAGATGATCCTGATCAGCGCCGCCTACCTGGCGGTGCTGTTCGGCGTTGCCTGGATCAGCGAACGCGGAATGATCCCGCGAGCGATCATTCGCCACCCGCTGACCTACACCTTGTCATTGGGTGTCTATGCCAGTGCCTGGGCGTTCTACGGCACGGTTGGTCTGGCCTATCAATACGGTTACGGCTTTCTGTCCAGCTACCTCGGGGTCTCCGGGGCGTTTCTGCTGGCGCCGGTGTTGCTGTACCCGATTCTGAAGATCACCCGGACGTATCAACTTTCCTCTCTGGCCGACCTGTTTGCGTTTCGCTTTCGCAGCACCTGGGCCGGCGCGCTGACCACGATTTTCATGCTGATCGGCGTGCTGCCGTTGCTGGCCTTGCAGATTCAGGCGGTGGCCGACTCGATCGGCATCCTCACCCGTGAGCCGGTGCAGCATCGGGTCGCCCTGAGCTTCTGCGCGCTAATCACGCTGTTTACGATTTTCTTCGGTTCGCGGCATATCGCGACCCGGGAAAAACACGAAGGCCTGGTGTTCGCGATTGCCTTTGAATCGGTGATCAAGCTGATCGCCATTGGTGGTGTCGGCCTCTATGCCTTGTACGGCGTGTTCGATGGCCCACAACAGCTGGAAGTCTGGCTACTGCAAAACCAGACCGCCCTCGCCGCCCTGCACACACCGCTGCAAGAAGGTCCATGGCGCACGCTGCTGCTGGTGTTCTTCGCCTCGGCGATTGTGATGCCGCACATGTACCACATGACCTTCACCGAAAACCTCAACCCGCGCTCGCTGGTCAGTGCGAGCTGGGGCTTGCCGCTGTTCCTGCTGCTGATGAGCCTGGCCGTGCCGCTGATTCTCTGGGCCGGCCTGAAACTGGGTGCCACCACCAACCCGGAATACTTCACCCTCGGCGTCGGCATCGCCGCCAACAGCAAGGCCCTGGCACTGTTGGCCTATGTCGGCGGTTTGTCAGCCGCCAGCGGCCTGATCATCGTCACCACGCTGGCCCTGTCCGGCATGGCCCTGAACCACCTGGTGCTGCCGCTGTATCAGCCACCCGCCGAAGGCAACATCTACCGCTGGCTGAAATGGACCCGCCGCGCCTTGATCGTCGCGATCATCATGGCCGGTTATGGTTTCTACCTGCTGCTGGGCGCCGAGCAGGACCTGGCCAACCTCGGCATCGTCGCCTTCGTCGCGACCTTGCAGTTCCTCCCCGGCGTGTTGTCCGTTCTGTATTGGCCGACTGCCAACCGTCGCGGCTTCATTGCCGGTTTGCTGGCGGGGATTCTGGTGTGGATAGTGACCATGCTGTTGCCGCTGGTCGGCAACCTGCAAGGCTTCTATATCCCGCTGCTGAACATGATCTACGTGCTCGACGACACCAGTTGGCACATGGCGGCGATCGCGTCCTTGGCGGCCAACGTGCTGATGTTCACGCTGATATCACTGTTCACCAACGCCAGCACCGAAGAAGCCAGCGCCGCCGAAGCCTGCGCCGTAGACAATGTACGTCGCCCGCAACGCCGCGAATTGCACGCCGCGTCCCCCCAGGAATTCGCCACCCAACTGGCCAAACCGCTGGGCGCCAAGGCGGCACAAAAGGAAGTCGAACAGGCCCTGCGCGACCTTTATCTGCCGTTCGACGAGCGTCGCCCGTACGCCTTGCGCCGCTTGCGTGACCGAATCGAAGCCAACCTCTCCGGCCTGATGGGTCCGAGCGTCGCGCAAGACATGGTCGAAACCTTCCTGCCGTACAAGGCCGGCGGCGAAAACTACGTCACCGAAGACATTCACTTCATCGAAAGCCGTCTCGAGGACTATCACTCGCGCCTCACCGGCCTTGCCGCCGAACTCGATGCCCTGCGCCGTTACCACCGCCAGACCTTGCAAGAATTGCCGATGGGCGTTTGTTCGCTGGCCAAGGATCAGGAAATCCTCATGTGGAACAAAGCCATGGAGGAGCTGACCGGGATCGCCGCGCAGCGGGTGGTCGGTTCACGCCTGAGCACTCTCGGCGAGCCGTGGAAAGAACTGCTGCAAGGCTTCATTAATATTCCAGACGAACACTTGCACAAACAGCACCTGGCCCTGGATGGCCAGACGCGCTGGCTGAATCTGCACAAAGCGGCGATCGACGAACCGCTCGCGCCCGGTAACAGCGGTTTGGTGTTGCTGGTCGAAGACCTGACTGAAACCCAGATGCTCGAAGACAAACTGGTGCACTCCGAGCGTCTGGCGAGCATCGGTCGGCTGGCGGCCGGCGTGGCCCATGAAATCGGCAACCCGATCACCGGCATCGCCTGTCTGGCGCAGAACCTGCGCGAAGAGCGCGAAGAAGACAGCGAACTGAAGGAAATCAGCGGGCAAATCCTCGAACAGACCAAGCGCGTGTCACGCATCGTCCAGTCGCTGATGAGCTTTGCCCACGCCGGTAGCCACCAGCACAATGACGAACCGGTCTGCCTGGCCGAAGTCGCCCAAGATGCCATTGGTCTGCTGGCGCTGAACCGCCGCAACTTCGAAGTGCAGTTCTTTAACCTGTGCGATCCCGAGCATTGGGTCGATGGCGACCCGCAGCGGCTCGCCCAGGTGTTGATCAACCTGCTGTCCAACGCCCGCGATGCATCGCCGGCCGGCAGTGCGGTACGGGTAAAAAGTGAAGCCAACGAACACACGATCGATCTGATCGTGGAAGACGAGGGCAGCGGCATCCCATCGAGCATCATGGACCGATTGTTCGAACCCTTCTTCACCACCAAGGATCCTGGCGAAGGCACCGGTCTGGGCCTTGCACTGGTCTATTCCATCGTTGAAGAGCATTATGGACAAATCACCATCGACAGCCCGGCTGACACACAAAGCCAACGCGGCACCCGTATCCGGGTGACCTTACCGCGTCATGTCGAAGCGACGTCCGCTGTGAACTGAGACCGTCGAGAGTATCGAATCAATGCCGCACATTTTGATCGTCGAAGACGAAACAATTATCCGCTCCGCCTTGCGCCGCCTGCTGGAACGTAACCAGTACCAGGTCAGCGAAGCCGGTTCAGTGCAGGAAGCACAAGAACGCTTCAGCATTCCCACGTTCGACCTGATTGTCAGTGACCTGCGCCTGCCTGGCGCACCGGGCACCGAACTGATCAAGCTGGGCCAGGGCACGCCGGTGCTGATCATGACCAGCTACGCCAGCCTGCGCTCGGCGGTCGACTCGATGAAGATGGGCGCGGTGGACTACATCGCCAAGCCTTTCGACCACGACGAAATGCTCCAGGCCGTCGCGCGTATCCTGCGTGATCGGCAATCGGCGCAAAGCGCCGTGGGCGAACCTGCGGTCGGCAAAGCTGCCAACGGCTCGGCGAAGTCCGCTGTCGATAACAGCAATGGCGAAATCGGCATCATCGGTTCCTGCCCACCGATGCAGGACATGTACGGCAAAATCCGTAAAGTGGCCCCTACCGATTCCAACGTGCTGATTCAGGGCGAATCCGGCACCGGTAAAGAACTGGTGGCCCGCGCCCTGCACAACCTGTCCAAACGTGCCAAGGCACCGATGATTTCGGTGAACTGCGCAGCCATTCCGGAAAGCCTGATCGAGTCCGAACTGTTCGGCCACGAGAAAGGCGCGTTTACCGGTGCCAGCGCCGGTCGCGCGGGGCTGGTTGAAGCAGCCGACGGCGGCACCCTGTTCCTCGATGAGATCGGCGAGCTACCACTTGAAGCGCAGGCGCGCTTGCTGCGCGTATTGCAGGAAGGCGAAATCCGCCGCGTAGGCTCGGTGCAATCGCAGAAGGTCGACGTACGTCTGATCGCCGCGACCCACCGTGACCTGAAGAGCCTGGCCAAGATCGGCCAGTTCCGCGAAGACTTGTATTACCGCCTCCACGTGATCGCCCTGAAACTGCCGGCCCTGCGTGAGCGTGGTGCGGACGTCAACGAAATCGCCAATGCCTTCCTCGCCCGCCAGAGCGCGCGCGTGAATCGCACCGACCTGAAATTCGCTCCGGACGCCGAACAGGCGATTCGTCATTACTCCTGGCCCGGTAACGTGCGCGAACTGGAAAACGCCGTCGAGCGCGCCGTCATTCTGTGTGAGAGCCCGGAGATTTCTGCCGAGTTGCTGGGCATCGATATCGAGCTCAGCGACCTTGAAGATGACGAGTTCATCGGCCTGGCACCCCAACAGGGCAGCGCCAGTAACACTAGCCACGAGCCCACCGAGGACCTGTCACTGGAAGACTACTTCCAGCACTTCGTCCTCGAACACCAGGACCACATGACGGAAACCGAGCTGGCTCGCAAACTCGGGGTCAGCCGCAAATGCCTGTGGGAGCGTCGTCAGCGTCTGGGCATCCCGCGGCGCAAGACCGGCGTGGCCAGCGAGAGCTGAACGTCACCTGTAGAGTGTGTGAGTAACACGTGACATTGTGAAAAAACTGTTACCGCAGCTTTTTCTCGTAACAGAAGCCGGGGCTTACGGTAACGAAGCCCCGGCTTTTTTTGGCCCTGAAAAAAGCAATCAAGGCACCTAACCCCTTGTTTTGCTGGACTTCGTAAAAGTTGGCACGGCACCTGCTATATGTTTGGTACAAGAACAATAACAAGCAATGCACAAGACAATAAAAATAAGACGTATCGACTCACGCACAATAAAAACAAGACGGCGAGAGGCGTAGCTAACTGATTCTTTTGGAGAGGCGTTGTATTTGGGGCTTGCCCCGCAACCAGGCCGAGAACAACAAAAACTGCCCTAAGGCAGAGCCTGAACTGGTTGGATCACACAGATCATTGCAACACAGCGACCAAAGCAATCCGTTTGCTCTTGACTCCCGATTGGGAGGGTCATGAAGGAAAACTTCATGGCGAGGGCGTTACACAAAAACAAGAAGCCCGAAACCAAAAATAAAAATAGAGCACGCAACTACTTCTTGGGGAGCTTCGGCTCCCCTTGTGGTTTCTGGCGTTTGGCTGACCACGCCGACTGCTACAGAGATCAGCTTCATCCCCTTTCGCAGCTTCCTACACCATCCCCCGACTAAATGCTAGAATCCCCGCCCATCATGCGGTCATTCTTCGTTTTGGCCGAACATTCCTTCAAACAGTGCATCCCATGCTGAAGAAGCTGTTCCAGTCATTCCGTTCTCCCTTGCGTCGTACGCAACACATTCGCAGCACGCCTGAAGTGCTCAACAGCAGCCAACACTCGCTGCAACGGGCGCAGTTCAGCCGTTATGCGGTGAACATCGTCGAACGCCTGCAGAACGCCGGTTACCAGGCTTACCTGGTCGGTGGCTGTGTGCGCGACATGCTACTCAACATCACACCCAAGGATTTCGACGTCGCCACCAGCGCCACGCCGGAACAGGTTCGCGCCGAGTTTCGCAATGCGCGGATCATCGGGCGCCGATTCAAACTGGTGCACATCCATTTTGGTCGCGAAATCATTGAAGTCGCGACCTTCCGCGCCAATCACCCGCAAAATGACGAAGAGGAAGACAGCAACCAGTCCTCGCGTAACGAAAGCGGGCGCATTCTGCGCGACAACGTTTACGGCACTCTGGAAGAGGACGCGCAACGCCGCGACTTCACTATCAACGCCCTGTATTACGATCCGGTCAGCGAGCGCATTCTCGACTACGCCAACGGCGTACACGATATCCGCAATCGCTTAATCCGGCTGATCGGCGACCCGACCCAGCGTTACCAGGAAGACCCGGTGCGGATGCTGCGTGCGGTGCGTTTCGCCGCCAAGCTGGACTTCGGTATCGAAAAGCACTCTGCCGCGCCCATCCGAGGCCTGGCGCCGATGTTGCGCGAGATCCCCTCGGCACGCTTGTTCGAAGAAGTGTTGAAGCTGTTCCTTTCGGGTCATGCCGCGGACACCTTCGAGATGCTGGTCGACCTGCAATTGTTCGATCCACTGTTCCCGGCCAGCGCCGAAGCACTGGAACACAACCCGACCTACACCCACACCTTGATCAGCGAAGCGCTGATCAACACCGACCTGCGGATCAAGCAGAACAAGCCGGTGACGCCAGCGTTCCTGTTCGCCGCCCTGCTCTGGCCAGCCTTGCCGGCCCGCGTACTGCGCTTGCAGGACCGTGGCATGCCGCCGATCCCGGCCATGCAGGAAGCGGCTCACGAACTGATCAGCGAGCAATGCCAGCGGATCGCGATTCCAAAACGTTTCACCCTGCCGATCCGCGAGATCTGGGACATGCAGGAACGCCTGCCGCGCCGCAGCGGCAAACGTGCCGACCTGTTGCTGGACAACCCACGTTTCCGTGCCGGTTACGACTTCCTGCTGCTGCGTGAAAACGCTGGCGAACAGACCAACGGTCTGGGTGAATGGTGGACGGACTATCAGGACGCCAACGAAAGCGAACGCCGCGACATGATCCGCGACCTCAGTGGCAAGGACGACGGTGCCAGCGGTGCGCCACGCAAGCGTCGCCGCAGCGGTGGCGCCAAGCGCAAACGTGCCGCTGGTGCACCGAGTGTGTCGGGCGAGTAAGTCGATGGAACGCATCTACATTGGCATGGGCAGCAACCTCGCTGCCCCCGCGGAACAACTGCGCAGCGCCGTTGCAGCACTTGCGCAGTTACCCCGGACAGAGCTGGTCGGGGTTTCGAGCTTCTATCAAAGCGATTCCTTGCTGCCGGGCCAGCCGCGTTATACCAACGCGGTAGCCGCGCTCGACAGCACACTTGCGCCGCTTGAACTGCTCGATGCGCTGCAAGCCATCGAAATCGATCAGGGTCGCGAGCGCCATGAACGCTGGGGCCCGCGTACGCTGGACCTGGACATCCTGCTGTTCGGCGATCGACTGATCGACGAGCCCCGCCTCAAAGTCCCCCATTACCACATGCAGGAACGGGCCTTTGTGCTCTACCCGCTGGCCGAACTGACACCGGCTGACCTGCAACTGGCGGACGGTCGTCACCTGCGCGAACTGCTCGCAGCTTGTCCGTTTGTCGGGTTGGAACGCCTCCCCCAGACCTGACATAAATCACCTGTGGGAGCGAGCCTGCTCGCGATGGCGGCGGAACATTCATCGAAAATGTTGGCTGATAGTCCGCTATCGCGAGCAGGCTCGCTCCCACATTGGCTTGTGTTGCTCCTGAAGAATCTGCTGAATCGCATCAGTAACGCCGGTAACACCAACGGCGTAACATTGCGGTAACACATCCAATTGACTTCCCGAGTTCTCCTCACGACTATAGGCGTCCCGCTGCCGCCAACCCGGCACCACAGGGCGCAATCCAGGCTTTTCAAGCACGACACAAGACCGTGCGCCTGAGTAAATGAAGAATCACGCGCGTTACTCGCAGTAGTTTTCCAAGCGCCTGAATGAGGATTTTTTTCATGCCAGCTATCACCTTGACCACCTTGCAGAGCCTCAAGCAAAAGGGTGAAAAAATCACCATGCTGACCTGCTACGACGCCACATTTGCCCACGCCTGCAATGAGGCGGGCGTTGAAGTGCTGTTGGTGGGCGACTCCCTTGGCATGGTGTTGCAAGGACACGACAGCACCCTGCCGGTGACCACCGCCGAAATGGCTTACCACGTCGCCGCGGTCAAGCGTGGCAACACCGACGCCTTGATCCTCGCTGACCTGCCGTTCATGGCGAATGCGACCATCGAGCAAACGATGACCAACAGTGCCCTGCTGATGCAGGCGGGTGCGCACATGATCAAGGTCGAAGGCGCACTGTGGCTGGCCGAGTCGATTCGTCTGCTGGCCGAACGCGGTATCCCGGTGTGTGCACACATGGGGCTGACGCCGCAGTCGGTGAACATTCTGGGCGGCTATAAAGTCCAGGGCCGCAATGAAAACCAGGCCCGGCAGATGCGCGCGGACGCGATTGCCCTGGAACAGGCCGGCGCGGCGATGCTGTTGCTCGAATGTGTACCGAGCGAACTGGCCCACGAAATCACTCAAGCGGTGAAGATTCCAGTGATCGGCATCGGCGCCGGCAATGCCACCGACGGTCAGGTGCTGGTCCTGCACGACATGCTCGGTCTGTCGCTCACTGGCCGCGCACCGAAGTTCGTGAAGAACTTCATGGCCGGCCAAGACAGCATTCACGCGGCCCTGAGCGCTTACGTCAGCGAAGTCAAAGCCGCGACCTTCCCGGGCGCTGAACACGGATTCTCTGCATGAACACTGTCAAAACCGTACGCGAACTGCGTGCCGCTGTAGCCCGCGCCCGCAGCGAAGGCAAACGTATCGGCTTCGTGCCGACCATGGGTAATCTGCACAGCGGCCATATTGCGCTGGTCACCAAGGCTACCCAGCGGGTGGACTTTGTGGTCGCGAGCATTTTCGTCAACCCGCTGCAATTTGGCGCAGGCGAAGACCTCGACAAGTACCCGCGGACCCTGGCCGCCGACCAGGAGAAACTGCTGCAAGCCGGCTGTCACCTGCTGTTCGCACCAACGGTCGAGGAAATGTACCCGGACGGCATGGCCGGCCAGACCCGCGTCAGCGTTCCACAACTTTCTGAAGGCCTGTGTGGCGCCAGCCGCCCTGGGCATTTCGAAGGTGTGGCGACGGTGGTCAGCAAGCTGTTCAACATGGTCCAGCCGGACCTGGCGATCTTCGGCCAGAAAGACTTCCAGCAACTGGCGGTGATTCGCGCGCTGGTGCATGACCTGAACATGCCGATCCAGATCATTGGCGAGCCCACCGTGCGAGCCGCCGACGGCCTGGCGCTGTCCTCGCGCAATGGTTTCCTCAGTGAAGAACAGCGGGCCATCGCGCCCGTGGTGTATCGCACGCTGAGCGAAATCGCCGAGGCCATCAAACAGGGCGAACGGGATTACCCGGCGCTCCTGGCCCGGCAGGTCGAGCAGCTCAAAGGCGCCGGTTTGCGTCCTGATTACCTGGAAATTCGCCATGCACTGACCCTGCGTCCAGCGACCGCGGATGACCGTGACCTGGTGATTCTGGTGGCCGCTTTCCTGGGCACGACCCGGTTGATCGACAACCTGCACCTGAACCTCGACGCGCCCGCATAAGCGCCACAAGACAAATGTGGGAGCGGGCTTGCTCCCACAGTAGAACGGTGTTGTTTTGTAGATTACAGTCGGTTTCTCACGCCGTATTGCCGGCCTCAAAGGCTTCGGGCAAACTGCCGCGGTTCGGATCAGCCCAAGGAAACACTCATGCACGCCATCATGCTCAAGGCCAAGCTGCATCGCGCCGAAGTTACCCACGCAGTGCTCGACTATGAAGGCTCTTGCGCCATCGACGGCGAATGGCTGGATCTGTCCGGAATCCGTGAGTACGAACAGATCCAGATCTACAACGTCGATAACGGCGAACGCTTCACCACCTATGCGATCCGTGGCGAAGAAGGCTCGCGCATGATCTCGGTCAACGGCGCCGCCGCACACAAGGCCAAGGTCGGGGATCGGGTAATCATCTGCGCTTACGCCCATTACAGTGAAGCCGAACTGCTCAATTTCAAACCGCGCATGCTCTACATGGCGCCCGGCAACGAGCTAAGCCACACCAGCAATGCCATCCCGGTTCAGGTCGCCTGAGCCCCCCAAACTCTGTGCACTGAAAACCCGCCTGCCTGGCGAACCTCTGCGCCGGTACAAAAAAGTACCGGCCACGGGTCAGACAAAGCCAAGACAGATCACACCGCGAGGTTTACTGTAATCGCCCTGCGCTATTTAATCGTTTACTCGCAGTTCGACCGGAGAGTGCCTGTCATCGAACAGGACATTCCGGGCTTTTCAGTGTCATAAAGGCAGTCCAAGTAAAAGGAAACCCGCAGCGATGGCGTACTACCGCACTCCTCAAGACGTTACCGCTCTGCCAGCCTGGCAGGCGCTGAATGATCACCGCCAAGCCATGCAGGATTTCAGCATGCGCGAAGCGTTCAATGCCGACCCGCAGCGCTTCACCCAATTCACCCTGAGCAGCTGCGGGCTGTTTCTGGATTACTCGAAAAACCTGATCACCACCGAAACCCGCAATCTGCTGGTGGGCCTGGCGAACGAAGTCGGCTTGCAGGACGCGATCAAGGCGTTGTTCAACGGTGAAATCGTCAACGCCTCCGAAGGCCGCCCGGCGCTGCATACCGCTCTGCGCCGTCCGGTGGGCGACAAGCTGTCGGTCAATGGCGTCAACGTCATGCCTGACGTGCACAAGGTACTGAACCAGATCACCGAGCTGGTGGGACGCATTCATGACGGTCTGTGGCGTGGTTATACCGAGAAGCCGATCACCGACGTGGTGAACATCGGCATCGGTGGCTCGTTCCTTGGTCCTGAGCTGGTGTCCGAAGCGCTGTTGTCCTACGCCCAGAAAGGCGTGCGTTGCCATTACCTGGCGAACATCGACGGCAGCGAATTCCATGAGCTGTCGGCGAAGATTCGTGCCGAAACCACACTGTTCATCGTTTCCTCGAAGTCCTTCAACACCCTCGAAACCCTGAAAAACGCCCAGGCCGCACGCGCCTGGTACCTGGCTCAGGGCGGCTCAGAAGCCGAGCTGTATCGCCACTTCATCGCGGTTTCGAGCAACAACGCAGCGGCCGTGGCTTTCGGTATTCGCGAAGAGAACATCTTCCCGATGTGGGACTGGGTGGGCGGGCGTTACTCGCTGTGGTCGGCCATTGGTTTGCCGATTGCCCTGGCCATCGGCATGTCGAACTTCAAGGAACTGCTGTCCGGTGCCTACACCATGGACCAGCACTTCCAGAGCGCTCCATTCGAACAAAACATGCCGGTGCTGCTGGCACTGCTGGGTGTCTGGTACGGCAACTTCTGGGGCGCGCAAAGCCACGCGATCCTGCCGTACGACCACTACCTGCGCAACATCACCAAGCACTTGCAGCAACTGGACATGGAATCCAACGGCAAGAGCGTGCGCCAGGACGGAACGCCAGTGTCCACCGATACCGGTCCGGTCATCTGGGGCGGCGTCGGTTGCAACGGTCAACACGCCTATCACCAGTTGCTGCACCAGGGCACCCAGCTGATTCCGGCCGACTTCATTGTGCCGATCGTCAGCTTCAACCCGGTCGCCGACCACCACCAGTGGCTGTACGCCAACTGCCTGTCACAAAGCCAGGCGCTGATGCTCGGCAAGACTCGCGCCGAAGCCGAAGCCGAACTGCGCGAGAAAGGCGTGACCGAAGACCAGGTGCAAAAACTCGCGCCGCACAAGGTGATCCCGGGCAACCGCCCGAGCAACACCCTGGTGGTCGAACGCATCAGCCCGCGTCGTCTGGGCGCGCTGGTCGCGATGTACGAACACAAGGTGTTCGTGCAGAGCGTGATCTGGGGCATCAACGCCTTCGACCAATGGGGCGTGGAGCTGGGCAAGGAGCTGGGCAAAGGCGTCTACAGCCGTCTGGTCGGCAGCGAAGAAACCCCGGCCGAAGACGCTTCGACCCAGGGTCTGATCAACTATTTCCGCGGTCGTCACCGCGGGTGATCTGATCACCGCTCCCACAGGTCTGCACAGCCCCTGTGGGAGCGAGCTTGCTCGCGATGGCGGTTTGATATTCGAGGAAAATGTCGACTGTCAGACTGCTATCGCGAGCAAGCTCGCTCCCACATTGGTTTCCTGTACAACTTGAACTCGATATTCACTCGGCGCATCTTTATCACTTGTGCAATACAAGCATAAGGAACCGTCATGTTCGATATCAGCACGTTCCCTAAAGCCGATGCCGTCCGCCGGGCTGCACAACTGAGTCAGGACGACTACCAGCGCCTGTACCGCCAATCCATCGAGCAACCCGACATCTTCTGGGCCGAACAGGCCAAGCGCTTTCTTGACTGGTCGACACCCTGGCAAAGCGTCCAACAATCGGATGTCAAAACCGGCGCGGCGCAATGGTTTGCCGGCGGTCAGCTCAACGTCAGTTACAACTGCATCGATCGCCACCTCGCCCGACGCGGCGAGCAGACCGCAATCATCTGGGAAGGCGACGACCCCGCCGAATCGCTGCACATCACCTACCAAAAACTTCATCACTGCGTCTGCCGCCTGGCCAACGTGCTGAAAAGCCGTGGCGTAAAAAAAGGCGACAGGGTGTGCATCTACATGCCAATGATCCCTGAAGCCGCCTACGCGATGCTCGCCTGCGCGCGCATCGGCGCCGTGCACTCGGTAGTCTTTGGCGGGTTTTCCCCCGACTCCCTGCGTGACCGGATCCTCGACGCGGACTGCCGCACCGTGATTACTGCCGATGAAGGCGTGCGTGGCGGTAAATATGTACCGCTCAAACAGAACGTCGACAAAGCCTTGCTCAGTTGCCCGGCAGTCAGCACCGTTGTGGTGGTCGAACACACTCAGGGCGACGTCAATTGGGTCGAGGGCCGCGACCTCTGGTATCACCAGGCCTTGCGCGACGTTAGCGACGACTGTCCGCCAGAACCGATGGACGCCGAAGACCCGCTGTTCATCCTTTACACCTCCGGCAGCACCGGTAAACCCAAGGGTGTGCTGCACACCACTGGCGGCTACCTGCTGCAAGCGGCGATGACCTTCAAGTACGTATTCGACTACCGCGACGGCGAAGTCTTCTGGTGCACCGCCGATGTCGGCTGGGTCACCGGCCACAGCTACATCGTCTACGGGCCACTGGCCAACGGCGCGACCACGCTGATCTTCGAAGGTGTGCCGAGCTACCCGAACAGTTCGCGCTTCTGGCAGGTCATCGACAAACATCAGGTGAACATTTTCTACACTGCGCCAACCGCACTGCGGGCCTTGATGCGCGAAGGCCTGGAACCCTTGAAAGACAGTTCACGTGCCAGTTTGCGGCTGCTGGGCAGCGTCGGCGAACCGATCAACCCGGAAGCCTGGGACTGGTATTTCAACGCGGTCGGCGAGCAGCGCTGCCCGATCGTCGACACTTGGTGGCAGACCGAAACCGGCAGCATCATGCTCAGCCCGCTGGTCAGCGCGCAACGGATCAAGCCCGGCTGCGCGACCCAGCCGATGTTCGGCGTGCAACCGGTATTGCTCGATGAGCACGGCAAGGAAATCAGCGGTGCCGGCAGTGGCGTGCTCGCCATAAAATCAAGCTGGCCGGGGCAAATCCGCAGCGTCTACGGCGACCCCCAACGCATGCTTGACACCTATTTCAAAGCCTATCCCGGCTACTACTTCACCGGTGATGGCGCGCGACGCGACGAAGATGGCGATTACTGGATCACCGGACGCATCGATGATGTGATCAACGTCTCCGGGCACCGCATCGGCACTGCCGAAGTCGAAAGCGCACTGGTACTGCATGACAGCATCGCCGAGGCGGCGGTGGTCGGTTACCCACACGACCTGAAGGGCCAGGGTATCTACGCCTTCGTCACCCCAATGAACGGCATCGAATCCAGCGACGCGCTGAAGAAAGAACTGCTGGCCCACGTCAGCAAGGAAATCGGCAGTTTCGCCAAACCCGACCTGATTCAATGGGCCCCGGCCTTGCCGAAAACCCGCTCGGGCAAGATCATGCGGCGGATCCTGCGCAAGATCGCCTGCAACGAACTCGACAGCCTCGGCGACACCTCGACCCTGGCCGACCCTAGCGTGGTCGCCGGGCTGATCGACAAGCGTTTGAACCAGTGATTGAGTCATCCAGGCGCGGCCGCTGGCCGCGCACCTTTTAATGCCGTTGCCAGCGAGCTGTCATGGAATTCATTCGTAGCCGCATCGAAACCCAGATCATGAGCCTGTCCGGCCTTTCGCTGGGCAAGCTCGACCTGGAAAACCCCAAGGGCGATCCCGGCCTCTTCGGCCCCGACTCGGTGAGCTGGCAAGTGCACGGCGACTTCAGCAGCATGCTCATCGGCGGTATCAGCGCCTTGATGCTACAAGCCTTGCACCCACTGGCACTGGCCGGAGTCTGGGACCACTCGAATTTCCGTGAAGACATGCTCGGTCGATTGCGCCGCACCGGGCAGTTCATCTCTGGAACCACCTTCGGCTCACGCCAGGACGCCGACTGGCTGATCGAAAAAGTGCGCACCATTCACCTGCAAGTGGTCGGCACGGCGCCCGATGGCCGCCCCTACGCCGCCAGTGACCCGGACCTGCTGACCTGGGTCCATGTGGCCGAAGTCAGCAACTTCCTCGCTGCCCATTTGCGCTACCGTAACCCGAATCTTTCGCCCGCCGATCAGGACCGTTACTACTCCGAGATCGCCTTGGTCGCCGAACGACTGGGCGCCCGCGACGTGCCGCGCTCACGGCGGGAAATAGCCGAGTACCTTGAGCGAATTCGCCCACAACTGCTTTGCGATGAACGCAGCCGCGAAGTGCTGCGATTGCTCCTTGCCGCACCGTCACCCAGCCGTCTGGCCAAACCCTTCGGCGGGCTGATGATGCAAGCGGGCATCGACCTGCTGCCCGACTGGGCCAGTGACATGCTCGGTGTCCGCCAGAATCCGCTACAACGCAAACTGATTCGCGCCAGCGTCAATCGCAGTGCACCGATGCTGCGCTGGGCGGTGCGCAATGGTTCGGTGCAGCGGGCCAAGCGGCGGATGGGCCTGCCAAGCTGACAAAAAGCTAAAAAGCTTCGTCGGAACGCCGCCCGGAGCAAGCCCGCTCCCACACTGGATTTGTGTCGTTTATCAATTCAGTGTGGGAGCGGGCTTGCTCGCGAAGGCAGCACCTCGGTCCCGCGCCAAGCTGTTAAACTCTCGCGCCAAATTCCCCAGCAAGGCGCTTTGCATGTCTTCCTTGAATCAGGCGCTGTGCGCCGCCCTCGATCATCGCCAAGACTTGCTCGCCGAGCTGCACTCGCAAGGCACCGACTGCTATCGGCTATTCCATGGCAGCCAGGAAGGTGCCGGCGGCCTGACCATCGACCGTTACGGCCCGCAACTGCTGGTCCAAAGCTTTCACCAGTCGCTGGAACGCGATGACTTGCTCGCGTTGCACGCAACCATCAATCAGCGCCTCAATCTCGACACCCTGCTGGTCTACAACGATCGCTCGCGAGGCAATTCGCGGATCGACCGCGAAGACACGGTTTATCGCGCCGAAGAGGCCGCGCTGGCCGACCTGGTATGCCACGAATGGGGCCTGAACTACCGCGTCCGTGGTCGCCACGCCGGGCAGGACCCGTTGCTGTTTCTCGACCTGCGCAATGCCCGCGGCTGGGTCAAGGACCACAGTGCCGACAAAAGTGTGCTGAACCTGTTCGCTTACACCTGCGGCGTCGGCCTTAGCGCGGCGGCCGGTGGTGCCCGTGAGGTGTGCAATCTGGATTTCGCCGAGGGCAACCTGGCCGTCGGCCGTGAGAACGGCCTGCTCAACCCACAGTTGCCGACCATGCAGTTCGTACAGTCCGATTACTTCCCGGCCATCCGCCAACTCGCTGGCCTGCCGATCAGTCAGCGCCGTGGGCAGAAGCTGCCCAGTTACCCGCGCCTGGAACAGCGTCAATATGACCTGGTCCTGCTCGATCCGCCGGCCTGGGCGAAGAGTGCATTCGGCACCGTCGATCTGCTGCGCGACTATCAAAGCCTGCTCAAACCGGCACTGTTGGCCACCGCCGATGATGGCGTGCTGATCTGCTGCAATAACCTGGCAAAAGTCAGCATGGACGACTGGCGTGAGCAGGTGCTGCGCTGTGCAGAAAAGGCCGGACGTCCGGTGCGTGACTGGAAAGTGCTGACACCCGGCAGCGACTTTCCGTCGATGGATCAGCAACCACCACTGAAAACCCTGATCCTGCAACTCTGACTTCTCGCGAAAAACCAGATATTTCCTGTTCAAGGTGATTGCTTCGCAACCTTAACCGCGTGCCATACTCCAACGCACTCCTGATTCTGATAGATGAAGTCGCACATGCCCAAAGGATTGATTCGCGCCATCGGCGCCTTGTTGATTGCTGTCGCCCTTTACAGCTTGTTAGGGTTTCTGATTTTGCCAGGCATCGCCTTGCGGGTCGCCAATCAACAATTGGCCAACTACGCGACGGTGCCGGCGCACGTTCAACGGATCGAACTCAATCCCTTCAGCCTTGAACTGACGGTGTGGGGTCTGAATATCGGCGAGCCGGGCAAGGAACAGATCGCCTTCGAGCGCCTGTACGCCAACCTGCAAATCGACAGCCTGTGGACCCGCGCACTGCACCTGACCGACATAGAGCTGGACAAGCCGAAAACCGAGATACTGTTCAACAAGGACGGCAGCCTGAACCTCACGCAGCTGTTCAAGTTGCCGGCCAGTGAACCAACGCCCGCCGAGCCGAATGCCAAACCTTTTCCGCTGCGCATCGAC
This sequence comes from Pseudomonas sp. GW822-FHT02D10, assembly GCF_058802345.1. NCBI lineage: Bacteria > Pseudomonadati > Pseudomonadota > Gammaproteobacteria > Pseudomonadales > Pseudomonadaceae > Pseudomonas > Pseudomonas sp. GW822-FHT02D10. The sequence continues at coordinate 116,143 of NZ_JBXAOB010000013.1, read as the reverse complement.
CGCATCAATCTGGCCGGTGGTTATGTGCACTTCCAGGATCTGCGCCCGAGCGAGCCGATCGAGTTCCTGTACGACAAGCTCGACTTCGAACTGAAAAACCTCAGTACCCTGCCCGACGACAACGCCGCCATGACCCTGGTCGCTGCTGGCCCGGCCGGAGGTCAGATCGACTGGACCGGCCACATCAGCCTGGTGCCCATCACTTCCGAAGGCACGCTGAAAGTGACCGACGGCAAGATGAAGTCCTGGTGGCCTTACGTGCGTGATGCGTTGCCGCTGGTTCTTGAAGACGGCACCCTGAACCTGAGCACCGATTACACGTTCAACCTGGACAAGGGAACCGAACTGCTGCTGAACAACACTTCGGTGAGCATCGCACCGTTCGCCATCAAGGCCCCGGATGGCCGGCCACTGGCGCGCCTTGAGCGCCTGGACGTCAGCGAGACCAGCATCGATCTGGCCAAGCAACAAGTGATCGTCGGCAAGATCCGCAGCCAGAAACTCGAAACCTGGGTCGCCCGCGAAGCCGATGGTCAACTCGACTGGCAGAAACTCTTCGCCAGCCAACCGGCCAAACCCGCCACACAACCCGAGTCAACCAAAGCCCCGGCTGCCGCAGATTCGCCTAAACCAACACCCGACCCCGCTGCGCCGAGCAAACCCTGGCAAGTGCTGCTCAAGGATGTAGAGCTGCGCAACTATCAAGTGCACCTGGCCGACCGTCAGGCCCAACCGGCGGTGGCACTGGAGCTCGGCCCGCTGAACGTCGACGTGAAGAACTTCGATAGCCTCAATGGCTCGCCGTTCTCCCTCAAGCTCGATACCGGCCTGGGCAAGCAGGGCAAGGTTCTCGCAGACGGCGAGGTCAACCTCGCGCCGATCAGCGCCAAACTCAAGGTCCAGACCAAGGACATCGACCTGCGTGTCGCCCAGTCCTACATCAACCCGTTCATTCGTCTGGAACTGCGTTCCGGGATGCTCGGCAGCGACCTGGCGGTTGACCTGAAAAGCACTGACCCACTGGCATTCAGCGTCACCGGCAGGGCCCAGGTCGATCAACTGCACACCCTCGACACCCTGAAAACCCGCGACTTCCTCAAGTGGCAGCAAGTGGTGGTCGAAGGCCTGAACTACCAACATGGCGACAGCCTGTCGATCGACAAGATCAACCTGTTTCAGCCATATGTGCGCTTCATGATCAACGATGACCGCACCACCAACATCAATGACCTGCTGATCCCGCAATCGGCCGACAGCGGCAGCAAAACCGCCGCCGCAAAACCTGCCGCGAGCAAGGACAAGCCACTGGGCATCCACATCGGTGGTATTGCCATCAACGACGGCTCGGCGAACTTCGCCGACTTCAGCCTGACACCGAACTTCGCCACTGCCGTTCAACAACTCAACGGCCAGATCGGCACCATCGACAGCCGCCAGGTCAAACCCGCCGCCGTCGACATCAAGGGCAAGGTCGATCGCTACGCCCCGGTGACCATCAAGGGCAGCGTCACCCCGTTCGACCCGATGGCCTCGCTGGATATCGCCACCAGTTTCAAACGGGTCGAACTGACCACCCTGACCCCCTACTCCGGCAAGTTTGCCGGTTACCGGATCCGCAAGGGCCGACTCGATCTCGACCTGCACTACCAGATCACCAAGGGACAACTGAAAGCCGAAAACAAAATGGTCGTGGAACAGCTGCAACTGGGTGAGAAAGTCGACAGCCCGGACGCCGTGAGCTTGCCGCTGAAGCTGGCCATCGCGTTGCTCAAGGACAGCGATGGCAAGATCTCCATTGATCTGCCGATAACAGGCGATTTGAACAACCCGCAATTCAGCATAATGCCGATCATCTGGCAGACCCTGCGCAACCTGATCGTGCGCGCCGCCGAGGCCCCCTTCAAGTTCATTGGTGGGCTGGCCGGCGGTGGCGGGGCCGAGGACCTGGGCAGCGTGTCGTTCGCCCCCGGTTCAAGCGAGCTGAGCAAGAACGCCGAGTCGGCGCTCGATACCCTGGCCAAAGCGCTCAAGGAACGTCCAACCCTGCGCCTGGAAATCGAAGGCACCGCCGCCGAAAAGAGCGATGGCCCCTTGATTGCCGAACAGCGACTGGAACGTGAATACCAGTACAACTACTACAAAATGCTCCAGCGTCGCGGCGACAAAGTCCCGGCGCAAGCCTCGTTGCTGGAAGTCCCGGACAGCGAAAAAGGCCCGTTGCTCGAAGCCATTTACCGCACACGCCTGAAAACCCAGCCTCCGGCCGAATGGGCGCAACTGGGTAAAGCAGAGCGCACCGCCAAACTGCGCGAAGGTGTGATCAAGTTCTGGGCTTCAGACAACGTGCTGCTGCGCCAACTGGGTCAGGACCGCGCCAGCAGCATCAAGGACTACATGGTCGATAAAACCCAGTTGGCCGATGACCGGGTGTACTTCATCGACGCTAACCTGGGTGAGGCCGAAAGCGATGGCCGGGTTGTCACGCCAATGCATCTGGACGCGGAGTAAGCATGAATAACCGATTGCTGATCGGCCTGACACTCGCGTTGGCCGCCAGCCAGGCGTCGGCGGCCGATACCTTGCGCTGCGGCAGTCAGTTGATCAGCGTCGGCGATCGTGCAGGTGAAGTGCTGCAAAAGTGCGGCGAACCGGTGGCGCGTGATGCGCTGGGCTACAAACGCAGCGCCAATCGCCGGGAAGAAGTCCCGGTTGAAGAATGGACCTACGGCCCGAACAGCGGCATGTACCAATACCTGCGCTTTGAAGGCAACCGTCTGGTACAGATCACCAGCAAACGCGGCAACTAAAGTTACGACAATTTAATGTGGGAGCGGGCTTGCTCGCGAAGAGGCCATAACATTCAGCATCAATATTGAATGTCAGTCCGCCTTCGCGAGCAAGCCCGCTCCCACAGTCGTTCTACTGTGTTCGTTAGATTCCCTTCTGCCGTTTCAAGCGAGAAGCCTTGAGTCTTAATGGGTCATCAGACCGTCAGCCGATACGGCGGTGACACCTTTGATTTTCTTGGTGATGTCGACGGCCGTTTGTTTCTGGGCTGCGGTCAAGGCTACAGTCGACGACAACGAGACGACGCCTTTGTTGGTTTCGACTTTAATGTCAGTCCCAGGAATACCTTTCTCGGTGACCAGATCGCTTTTCACTTTAGTGGTGATCCAGGTATCGGAAGTCGCCTCCGCAGCCTTGGTCATTTCACCAGCAGCGACCACCATCGGCGACTGAGTGGTTTGAGTGGTCTGCGCAAATGCAGCGTTGGCCATAGTCAGGGTCAGAGCGGTAGCAGTTGCGGCAGCGATAGCGAACTTTTTCATACGAGTAACTCCTGTTCTTCCAGAAAGCCTGCCGTATGCCTTCTCAGCAGGGTTAACAGAGATAGTGCGAAGGCTGTGCCAACTGCCGGAAACCCAATAACCCAATACAAATCAACATGTTATAAAAAAACAAATCCCCGAAATCATGCAAAATGCATGACCCGGGCGTTGTTGACATGCAAGTTGCGGTTTTTATCGAAGATTCAGAGCCAGAGTTGCCGGGATGTTCTCGAATCACTGTCAGACCACCGAACAGTGAACAAAAAATGCCCCGCGTCCGCAGAGGCGAGGCATTGATGCGTCGATGCAAGATCAGACGCCCGTGCAACCCTTGGGCGCGTAGTCCTGCAATACCGTGGTCCCGCAGCTCCAGCCGGTCGTTGCCGACCGTGTGAGTGTGATGGTTTTGCCGAGCACCGGTCCTGGCGCATTGACAATCGTGCAAACAATAGTGCCTACACCGGTGGCGGCAGTACCCGATGCCGTGATCGTGCAGTTACCGGTAGTTGCCGTGCCGTTGATCGCCGCCAGCGTCGGGTCAGTGCCCTGATTGATGATGTCTTCAAAAGGCACCTTCAGCGCCGAAATTTCCGCCACCCCCGCCGTCACCTTGGCCCGCGCCTGATATTTGGAATACATCGGCAACGCGAACGTCGCCAGAATGCCAATGATCGCCACCACGATCAGCAGCTCGATGAGGGTAAAACCTTTTTGATTATTCATAGAACAGGCTCCATGCATGAGGCGAAATCTCATGTCCTGAACAAGCCAAAGCACAGCACATGCCAAGCCCTGCGCCCCCTGCTGGCGGGGCATCAGATCGGCAATAGTCCCGCGTACGCCCCGAGGAACCGCACTATCTGACACTTTTTGTCACCTCAAGAGCGCTGGTGGGGTTCCATCCGTTGACTAGGCTATAAGTCTTGAACGGTCTGCGTCTGGTATTTGAATGAATGACATCGCCCTCAGCGGTCTGGCCAAGCAATTGGTGCTGGCCGAACTGCTCACTGACCAAAGCGCGCAACAGGCGTATCAGCAAGCCCAACGCAATCGCATTTCCCTGGTCAGCTATCTGGTACAAAACAAACTGGTGAACAGCCGTCAGGTTGCGGAAATCGCCTCTGAGCATTTCGGCGTGGCATTCCTGGACCTCAACTGCCTCGACAAAGACTCCCAGCCCAAAGACCTGGTCAGCGAAAAGCTGATTCGCCAGCACCACGCCCTGCCGCTCTGGCGGCGCGGCAACAAGCTGTTCGTGGGCATTTCCGACCCGAGCAATCAGCAGGCGATCAACGACATCCAGTTCAGCACCGGGCTGACCACCGAAGCGATTCTGGTCGAAGACGACAAGCTCAGCGACGCCATCGACAAGTTCTTCGACAGTCGCAGTTCGGGAATGGAGGAGATGGCCGACGTCGACCTCGACGGTCTGGACATCGAAACCATCGACGACCAGCACCAGGACGTCATCACCGCCCAGGACTCCGACGATGCCCCGGTGGTGCGCTTCGTCCACAAGATGCTGCTGGACGCGATCAAGGGCGGCTCCTCGGACCTGCATTTCGAGCCTTACGAAAAAATCTACCGGGTGCGGGTACGGACCGACGGCATGTTGCGTGAAGTCGCCAAACCGCCGATTCAACTGGCCAACCGCATCGCCGCGCGCCTCAAGGTCATGGCCAGCCTGGACATCTCGGAGCGGCGCAAACCCCAGGACGGGCGGCTCAAGATGCACCTGTCGAAAAACAAATCCATCGATTTTCGGGTCAACACCCTGCCAACGTTGTGGGGCGAAAAAGTCGTGATCCGGATTCTCGACCCCTCCAGCGCGCAGATGGGCATCGACGCCCTGGGTTACGAGCCTGATCAGAAAGACCTGTACATGGCGGCACTCAAGCAACCTCAAGGGCTGATTCTGGTCACCGGGCCGACGGGTTCAGGGAAAACCGTGTCGCTGTACACCGGGCTGAATATCCTCAATACCGTCGATATCAATATCTCCACCGCCGAAGACCCGGTAGAGATCAACATGGAAGGCATCAACCAGGTCAACGTCAATCCCAAGCAGGGCCTGGACTTCGCTCAGGCGTTGCGCTCATTTCTGCGCCAGGACCCGGACGTGATCATGGTCGGCGAGATCCGCGACCTGGAAACCGCCGAAATTGCGATCAAGGCTGCGCAAACCGGACACCTGGTGCTTTCTACCCTGCACACCAACAGCGCGGCGGAAACCCTGACCCGCCTGCACAACATGGGCATCCCGGGGTTCAACATCGCCACCGCCGTGCACCTGATCATTGCCCAGCGTCTGGCTCGCAAGCTGTGCAGCCACTGCAAAAAAGCCCTCTCGATTCCCGACGAAACCCTGATCAAGGAAGGCTTCCCTCGGGAATGCATCGGCTCCTTCACGATCTACGAACCCGCCGGTTGCGAACACTGCAACAACGGTTACAAAGGCCGAGTCGGTATTTATGAAGTGGTAAAAAACACCCCAGAGCTGCAACGGCTGATCATGGCTGAAGGCAATTCTCTGGAGATCGATGCCCAGATGCGCAAGGACGGCTTCAACGACCTGCGCACCTCGGGCCTGCTCAAGGCCATGCAGGGCGTCACCAGCCTTGAAGAAGTCAACCGGGTCACCAAGGATTGAGTCATGGCGGTCAAAGCAATCAAAGTCAGCGTCTACGCCTGGGAAGGCACCGACAAAAAAGGCAGCAAAATAACCGGTGAGCTGAGCGGCCATAACCCGGCCTTGATCAAGGCGCAGCTACGCAAACAAGGCATCAACCCGGGCAAAGTCCGAAAAAAAACCGTTTCGCTGTTCAGTGCCGGCAAACGTATCACGGCATTGGACATTGCCCTCTTCACCCGGCAAATGGCGACCATGATGAAAGCCGGCGTGCCCTTGCTGCAATCGTTCGAGATCATCGGCGAAGGCTTCGACAACCCGAACATGCGCAAGCTGGTGGACGAGGTGAAACAGGAAGTCGCCGCCGGCAACAGCTTCGCCACTGCGCTGCGTAAAAAGCCGCAGTACTTCGATGAGCTCTACTGCAACCTGGTCGATGCTGGCGAGCAGGCCGGCGCGCTCGACACGCTGCTGGAGCGGGTTGCGACCTACAAGGAAAAAAGCGAAAGCCTCAAGGCCAAGATCAAAAAAGCCATGACCTATCCGCTGGCCGTGGTCTTTGTCGCAATCATCGTCACCGGTATTCTGCTGGTCAAAGTGGTTCCGCAGTTTCAGTCGGTGTTTGCCGGGTTCGGTGCAGAACTCCCGGCTTTCACGGTGATGGTGATCGGCCTGTCCGAGTTCATGCAGGCGTGGTGGTGGCTGTTACTGGGCAGCCTGATCGTCGGGCTTCTGGGTTTTCGCCATGCGCTCATACGCTCACAACGCTTTCGCGACTGGCTGGACACTCACCTGCTGAAGCTGCCGATCGTCGGAACGCTGCTCTACAAATCGGCGGTGGCCCGGTATGCCCGCACGCTGTCGACCACCTTCGCCGCTGGCGTGCCCTTGGTCGAAGCGCTGGATTCGGTGGCAGGCGCCACAGGCAATATCGTGTTCAAACGGGCGGTCTTGCGCATCAAGCAAGATGTCTCCACCGGCATGCAGTTAAATTTCTCGATGCGCACCAGCGGGATTTTCCCCAACATGGCCATTCAAATGGCCGCCATTGGCGAGGAATCCGGTGCACTGGACGACATGCTCGGCAAAGTGGCGACCTACTATGAAGCTGAAGTCGACAATATGGTCGATAACCTGACCAGCTTGATGGAACCCGTCATCATGGTGGTGCTCGGCGTCATTGTCGGCGGGCTGGTGGTTGCCATGTACCTGCCCATTTTCCAACTCGGCACAGCGATCTGAACATGCCCTTGAGTGAGCTTCTGGCCGGTTACCCACTGGCCTTCGTGTTAACCGCGCTGGTCCTTGGGCTGGTGATCGGCAGTTTTCTCAATGTGGTGGTCTGGCGCTTGCCGAAAATGCTCGAACGCGATTGGCGGCAACAAGCCCAGGACGTACTGGGTTTGCCAAGCGACGCACCGGGGCCGACCTACAACCTGATGCTGCCGCATTCGCAGTGCCCGCAGTGCGCTCATCAACTCCGCGCCTGGGAAAACATTCCGCTGCTCAGCTATCTGGCGCTGCGCGGCCGCTGCTCAAGCTGCAAAGCACCGATCAGCGCCCGCTACCCCTTGACCGAACTGGCCTGCGGCTTGCTGTCAGCGTTCGTCGCCTGGCACTTCGGCTTCGGCTGGCAGGCGGCGTGGGTGCTGGTCTTGAGCTGGGGCTTGCTGGCGATGTGTCTGATCGACGCCGACCACCAATTGCTGCCGGATGTGCTGGTGTTGCCGTTATTGTGGCTGGGGTTGATCGTCAACAGCTTCGAGCTCTTCGTATCCTTGCATGAGGCGATGTGGGGCGCGGTGGTCGGCTATCTGCTGCTGTGGTCGGTGTATTGGCTGTTCAAACTGATGACCGGCAAGGAAGGTATCGGCTACGGTGACTTCAAGCTGCTGGCGCTGCTCGGAGCCTGGGGCGGCTGGCAGATACTGCCGCTGACGGTCCTGCTTTCATCATTGGTGGGCGCCGTAGGAGGGGTGATTTTGCTGCGGGTGAAAGAAGCGAAAACCTCGACGCCAATCCCCTTCGGACCGTATCTGGCAATTGCCGGCTGGATTGCCTTGCTCTGGGGTGGTCAAATAACCGGCTTCTATTGGCAGTTTGTCGGTTTCAAATGAATACCCCTGTGGAAAAACCCTGGATTCTCGGCCTGACCGGTGGCATCGGCAGCGGCAAAAGCGCGGCCGCCCGGCATTTCATCGATCTGGGTGTGCATGCGGTGGATGCCGATCATGCCGCGCGCTGGGTGGTCGAACCCGGTCGCCCGGCGCTGGCACAGATTGCCGAGCACTTCGGTGCCGGCGTGCTGCAAGCCGACGGCCAATTGGATCGCGCCGCACTGCGCAAGCTGATCTTCGAAGTGCCCGATGAACGCCGCTGGCTCGAAGCGTTGCTGCATCCGCTGATCGCTGAGGAAATCACTGCGCACCTGGCACGCGCACAATCACCTTATGCGATTCTGGTGTCGCCGCTGTTGATCGAGTCCGGGCAGTACAAAATGACCCAGCGAGTGCTGGTGATCGACGCACCGGAACACTTACAGATCGAACGAACCTTGCAGCGCGACCAGACCAGCGAACAGCAGGTTCAGGCAATCCTCAAGGCTCAATCCAGCCGTCAGGACCGCATCAGCCATGCCGACGATGTAGTGGTCAACGACCGCGACCTCGCCTGGCTGCACAGCGAAGTCGAACGCCTGCATCACTTTTACCTTACTTTGCGTGGAGGCCAGTCATGAGCCAACCCCCTGTCGTCGAATGTCCAACCTGCGGCGCCCCTGTTGAATGGAGCGAGGCCAGCACCTTCCGGCCGTTTTGCTCGGACCGTTGCAAACTGATCGATCTGGGCGCCTGGGCGTCGGAAGAACACAAGATCCCGGTCAGCCCGGATGCTGAAGATGATCTGTTTACGGAAGATTTCGACCCGCGTCACTGATCCCCAGCATCAGGGCCGCATGAACCCGTAATCCTGGCCGTCATCGAGATTCTCTGCCAGAAACTGCAACTCATCGGCCAGATCCTCGACACTGCGCACCGCCTTGCTCTGTTGCACCACCGCACTGAGCAAGGCACGCAGGCTCAACCCGGGTTCAAACCCCGCCTCCTGCGCCGACTCCAGACTGTTGCGCAACTCCTGCCTTGCCCACTCGTAAACGCTCATGCCGCTGCTCCTGAGGATTTTTCAGAGCATGGGATCGCCAGCGATTTGAGCCTTTGATATGGATCAAGGCTTGTTGTCGTCCTTCCACGGCGCCGACAAATAACGTGTGCGGTTGAAGGTTTCCAGCCACTCGGGGCAGAACACCACCAGCGCACTGACCACCATGCCGTTGATGAACGCTTCGGGGAAGATGATCAGCCACAGGTAACCGACAAAATCCTCCAGCCACTCCGGCATCGCAAAACGCTCGTCGAACCACAGCAACCCCAGCCCCAGCAGCAGGCAGAGCAATGCCGAGAGCGCGGCGGCCAAAAAGCCTGAGCAAAAGATATACACAAAGGGATTACGCGGTTGCGCCCGCTCCACCAGGATCGCGCAGCTTTCGGTGACCAGTACCGGCAACAGAATCAGCAACGCGCCATTGATCCCCATCGCCGCCAGGTCTTGACGCCCGAGCAGTACCAGCCCCATCTGCGCCACCAGCCCGCCGACAATCGCCAGCGGCCAGTCCAGAAGCAACGTCACCGCTGTCATGCCGATAATGTGGTAGGAGACGCCGGTATCGAAGTCCCGTCGCACCAGCCAGAGGACGAACAGCGCGAACACAGTGCCGAACAGCAAGTGCTGACGCCGACTGTCGGTAAACAGCTCCACCCACGGCGCTCGCGCAATGGCCCAGGTCAACACCGGCACGTAGATCAACCAGCCGACCGTGAGGGTTTCGGGGGACAGTAATGCGGCACCGATCATCGCGGTAGACACTCCCGCGCCCACAACGGCACAAAACCCGGTAACCCTACAGAGCAGATCTTCACTTCAGACTCCTTGTCGAACCGAAACAAGCCTTGAGTCTACACCGCCCTGCGCGCGCCCTTCGATCTCAGGCCCAGTGGCGTGGATTGTTCATCACCGCCTCATGCTCGGCGAACAGGCGCGGTAACTCGGCCTTCAGAAAGTCCACCCAGGTTCGGACCTTCGCATCGAGAAAGCGCCGCGACGGGTACAACGCGTAGACATTGCGCTCTCGCGGGCGATAGGTCGGCAGCAGGCGCAGCAATGTGCCGTCGCTTAACGGCCGTGTCGCGGTATAAAACGGCAACAGACTGACCCCCATCCCCGCCTCGGAAGCCTTGACCATCGACTCGGCAACATTGCACTGAAAGGTCTTCGCCGGGCTGACGCGATGCTCACCCTTAGCGTCATGGAACACCCATTGATCGCTGTACAACGGATCGAGCATGCGCAAACACCGATGATCGTTCAGCTCCAACGGATTGTCTGGCACACCGTGGCGTTGCAGGTAATCCGGGGAGGCGCAGGGCACGCTGAAAATCTGCCCGATGACCTGGGCGACAAACTGCGAGTCGGCCAACTCATGGGCAATAGAAATCACCACGTCATGACCTCCTTCCAGCGGATCCGGATTGCGTTGCGACAAGGTCAGCTCAAACACCACATCAGGATAGAGTTCGGAGTATCGAGCGATCAGCGGCGTGATCAGAACACCCAGGCCATGCATGCTGTGAACCCGCAACCGACCGCTGGGCTTGAGATGAGCACCACGCGCTTCGGCCGTGGCCTCCTCCATCTCTTCGAGTATTTGCCGACCGCGCAGCAAAAAGCGCTCGCCGGCCTCGGTCAGGCTCAAACGCCGAGTGGTGCGTTGCAGCAGGCGCGCCTGTACATGCTGCTCCAGATCCGCGACCAGTCGGGACACTTGCGCGGTCGAGAGCTCGAGCGCGTCGGCGGCGGCGGTGAAACTGCCGCTGTCCACCACGCGGACGTACACCCGCAAGTTGTTGAGCAAATCCATAGACCCTCCTCGGGCACTGACTGTTGCGTTTCACGTAAGGCTGCATCAGGCGTTTGCCCCTTTATCGGTAGCGGGCGTGGCATAGACTTCAATCATCGGAACTCACACGGAGCACGCAAAAATGAAAACCTTGATCAGTCTGTTTCTGACCGTTGTCGCCACCTCGGCCATGGCCGCCGGCAACGAACCCACCACCGCGTACAACCCGGCGCAACCGCTGGACATCGCCAAGGTGGTATCCGTGACAAACACCGCCACCGCCTGCGACGTAGTGCCGGCGACCATGGTCTACATCGATCATCAAGGCCAGACCCATCGCGTGACTTACCAGGTCATGGGCAGCTGCACGAGCGACCTGTGATCCCTGGCTCGCTGCACGACTCAAACGACCATCCGTTTCGCCTGCAAGGCCAGATCATGCAGCCCGGCCAAGCGCGCCATGATGCGCTCGACCACTTCGACCCGGGCCAGCGCACCACTTTGCAGTTCGCCCATCGAGTGCAGCGCCACTTCGGCCTTTTCCAGCCCCAGACGCGTTGAACCGGCCAACTGTTCGATTCCTTGGCGCGCATGCTCGGCGGACTGCTCCAGGCCCGTCGCGATCTGCCTGATCTGCGCACTGGAATCCGCCGCCTGACGGGACAGATTACGCACTTCATCCGCCACCACCGCAAAGCCTCGGCCATGGCTGCCTGCCCGTGCCGCCTCGATGGCTGCGTTCAACGCCAGCAGATTGGTCTGACGAGAAATGTCCTGAATGCTGCCGACAATTGCACCGATGCGCATCGACTGACCACCAAGCTCATCGAACACTTGATCCAGACGCTGCATGTACAGGTTCAGGTCCCCCAGCACACTCGCCGAAGACTGCATGCTCAGCGCACTCGCCTTCACCCGCTCGCCGGCCGTGCGTGCCAGTTGATTGGCGAAGCGCATGTCTTCCTCGGTTTGCAGCACCGACTCGGTCAATTGCTCCAGCGTGAGGTGCACAATCGCACCGGGCCATTCGCGCTCGGGTTGCACTGCCGGGGTCGGAGGCTCGATCAGCACCACGCTCGGCACGGGAACTTCAGACTCAAGCGGCGATGCCACTATCACCGGTGGCTGTCGACGATACAGCGCCGCAGCGAACAGCAATGCGAGGTTGATCCCGCCAGCCAGCAGCAGCCGCTCGTTATCGCCCCAGGCCAACATCACAGCGCCCACGCCAGCACTCATCAACAACAAACCCGCACCGATCTTGCGCGGCCCGCGTTCTTGCGCGCCGGTCATAGCAGTGTCCAGGTGTAACTGAGGATCAAGCGGTTTTCATCGATATCACTGCGGTAGTTAGAACGCGCCATGGCGTTGCGCACGCGTATCCCGAGGCCTTTAAGGGTACCGCTCTGCAGCACATAACCGAGATCGAGATCGCGCTCGCGGTCCTTGCCTTCGAAACCCCTGCCGGTGTCGACGTTGTTGCCGGTGATGTAACGCACAGTGCTGGTCAGCCCCGGCACCCCGAGGGCGGCGAAGTCGTAGTCGTAGCGCGCCTGCCAGGAGCGTTCGTCGGTGTAGGCAAACTCGTAGGTTGGCACCTCGTTGCCCAGCGGCGAGATGTTGGCGAAGACCCGCGGGAAGGCGCTGTCGCCGTACATGCCCTGATAACCGACATAAAACGTGTGGCCGCCACGCGTGGCCGACAGCAAGGAAAAGAACGCCCGGTTGTCGATGGTGCCGAGCAACTTTTTGCCGTCTTCATGGGAGTCGTAGTAGCCCAGGTTAGCGCCCAGGGTCCAGTCGCCCAATGGTTCGCTGTGCTTGAGGCCGAGGAAGCGCTGGTTGTAGATATCTTCCAGTTGCCCGTACCAGGCACTGACCGAGGTGCGTTTGTCATTGAAAGCGTAATCGGCGCCCGCAAAGTTGAAGCCGTCACTGCTGACCTGGCGCTGCGGCACGTGACCCAGCATGGCCTGCATCTTTTGCTCGCCGGATTCGTTGCGCAGGCTGGTCGAACTCAAATGCCCGGCCTGCAACGTCAGGCCATTGATCTCGTTGGAGCTGATGCTCGCCCCTTGGTAGCTCGGCGGCAGCAAGCGAATATCGCTGAAGGCCAGCACCGGCAGGTTGGGTTGCAATTCACCGACCTTCAACTCGGTCTTCGAGTAACGCAGCTTCAACGCACCGGCCAGGCGGCTGTAATCATCCGCCGCGCGCCCATCGCTCTGTACCGGCAACAACCCGGTATTGACCCGATCCGGGCTGCTGTCGAGCTTGAGGCCGAGCAACCCGATGACATCCACACCGACACCGACGGTGCCTTGGGTGTAGCCGGACTTTACGTTCAGGATAAAACCTTGGGCCCACTCCTCGGCCTTCGACTGCTTGTTGGCCCCGACAATGTCGGAGAAATCCCGGCTGAAGTAGTAATTGCGCGCCTGCAACGTGGCGCTGGTGTCTTCGATAAAGCCGCCCTCGGCAGCCATCAGGCCACTGGAAAAACCCAAGACGACCGCCAGGGACACCACTGAACCGAGTGTGGGGATAATCTGTTTCATCGCTTTTCTCTTATTGTTATTGATCGACAGGTTGGCGTGCGCCACCCGCAGTATTTCGAGGCGAGTGGTGGGGATCAGGCGCTGGTCGGCGCCAGTCTCGAGGTGACGCCTGGGCTGGTGCGCTGGCTGCTGATGGCGAACACGACCATGGCGATGGCCGCGACCGCCCCCGGCAAGGCGAACGCCATGAAGTTCAGTTGCAGCGGCAGACTGATCCCCAGCAACGCACCGCCCAGCAGCGGGCCGACGATGGCCCCGTTGCGGCCGATACCCGAGGCCCAGCCCAAACCGGTGGAACGAATGGCCATGGAATAGAACTGCGCGGCGCAGGCGTACAACAGGATCTGCGAGCCGATCGTGGTGGCGCCGGCAATGGCGATCAGCAGATACAGCACTGGCGTCGGGCTGTTGAAGCCGAGCAAGGTGATGGATACGGCAGCGATGGCGAAGAACACCGCCAAGACCCTCGGCAGGTTGAGTTTGTCACCCAACACCCCGCCGCCGACCGCGCCGAATATTGCGCCGAAGTTCAGCACCAGCAGAAATGACAGGCTCGACCCCAGGCTGTAACCGGCGTTGGCCATCAGTTTCGGCAGCCAGGAGCTCAAGGCATACACCATCAACAGACAGCAGAAAAATGCCAGCCACAACATCAGCGTGCGCACCGCCCGGCCTTCACGGAACAGTTGCAGAACCGGGGTGCCGGTGCCCTTCACTTCGGTCATGTGCAGTTCATCGCTGGCTTGTGCGACATACGCCGGATCGACGCGCTGGAGAACCTTGCGCGCCTCTTCGTTACGACCCTGACGCAGCATGAAACCTACCGACTCGGGCAAGAAGTACATGATCAGCGGCAACAACAGCAACGGCAAAATCGCCACATAAAACACCGACTGCCAGCCAAAGCTTGGGATCAGCACGATGCCCAGCCCGGCCGAGAGCATGCCGCCCACCGAGTAGCCGCTGAACATGATCGCCACCAGGGTGCTGCGGATTTTTTTCGGCGCGTACTCGTTCATCAGCGCCACGACGTTGGGCATCACCCCGCCAATCCCCAGCCCGGCAATGAACCGGCAAATGCCAAATTCAGTGGGGTTGCTGGCAAAACCATTGAGCACGGTAAAACCGCTGAAGAGCATCACGCACAGGGTGATGGCCTTTTTGCGGCCGATCTTGTCCGACAGCGGGCCGAAAAACAGCGCCCCGAACATCATGCCGAACAGTGCATAACTGCCTAATGCACCCGCCTGCAGAGGACTCAACCCCCAGTCTTTCATCAGCATCGGCAGCACCACACCGTAGATCACCAGGTCGTAACCATCGAAGATGATGATCAGGGCACACCAGCACAGCACCCTCCAGTGAAAGCGGTTGAAGCGTGCGTTGTCGATAACCTCATGTACGTCGATCGTGCGCATGGCATCTTTCTCTTGTTGTTGTTTTTTTAAGAGCATCGGTAACGCGGTAAACGTCCGTACAGCCGAGGGTAGGGACGCATGGCGCGCGGCACTATCCGCTTTGCGCAGATCGCTATCCGTTTTGTGCAGTGCCCTGAACCGGGCTTTGAAGGAAGATCGCCGGATGCATGCAACGATGAAGACTCGGGAAAGTTTTTCCTCTCCGACAAACTGTCTTCTTTGCGATCGCATTTGAACGCTAAGCTTGGCCTATGGATGACTCAGATTATTTACGCCTGCTGACCATCGCGGCCGAGCAAGCCAACGCGTTCCTTTCCAACGCCCGCAAATGGGAGCGTGAGCGTTGGGTCTGCCAACGCCTGCTGCAAGGCTTGAATATTCCCTACCGCGTCGACGAATTCAGCCCTGCCGGGGAGCCGCCGGACGTCCTGTTTCGCGAGGCGAATTTCGAAGTGTTCTTCGTGCTCGACGAAGGTCGACGGCTCAATGACGAGTGGCGCGACGAGCTACAACGCAGGCGCAGTGCTTTCTCCCTGAGCCAACTGGTGCGCCGCGAAGCCAAACCCAGGCGTATTCCAGCCAACGAGTTTTTGCTGAGACTGGCACCGACCTTGCGCAAAAAAGCGCACAACTACAAGGAACGCGGCATGGACCTGGGCGAACTGGACATCATCGCCTTCGCCAGCCTCAAGCGCGAAGTGCTCGACCTCAACAGCCATTTCCCACCGCCCACCGAATACCTGCGCCAGGGCTGGCGCTCACTGTCACTGGTGGGCCCGACCTTCGCCAGGGTGCTGTTCGCCCACCCCGATGCACCGGACTTTTTGCGCGGTAACCTGGGGCGCAGCATCCTCTTCGACGTCGGGATCAGCCTGTGAGCGTCGAGCCCTTCCCTGCCAGCGGCTATGCTCCGTTCACAGGGGGATAAATTCCCTGTAGCTTCTGCACATTCAGCAACGTCTACCCCTGACGAGGCCCGATATGACCAGCCGCCTGAAACCCGACGACCAGCAGCGTGTCGAAGAGTACCTGCAACTGTCCCAGAACCGAGTCGAGCGCCGGCCTTTCCGGCCGTGGATGCTCCTCGTGGTGGTATTGGCAGTGACGATTGGCCTGGGCCTGCTGAGCCGACTTATCAGTTACCTGACGCTATGAGCCGCTTCGCGCTCGCTCGGGTAAATGCACAGATTTCTTTTAGCCTTGCGAGATATCCCCATGACTCATCGTATTGTCATTGCTGGCGGCGGCGCCGGCGGTCTGGAGTTGGCTACCCGTCTGGGTAAGACTCTGGGCAAACGTGGCACGGCCAGCGTGATGCTGGTCGACGCGAACCTGACGCACATCTGGAAGCCGCTGCTGCATGAAGTGGCGGCAGGTTCCTTGAACTCTTCCGAAGACGAACTCAACTATGTCGCCCAGGCGAAATGGAACCACTTCGAGTTCCAGCTGGGGCGCATGAGCGGGCTCGATCGCGCACAGAAGAAAATCCAGCTCGCCGCTACCTACGACGAGAATGGCCTGGAACTGGTGCCGGCTCGCGAGGTGGGTTACGACTCGCTGGTGATTTCAGTCGGCAGCACCACCAACGATTTCGGCACTCAGGGCGCGGCGCAGCACTGCCTGTTCCTCGACACCCGTAAACAGGCCGAGCGCTTCCATCAGCAATTGCTCAACCACTACCTGCGCGCCCACGCCGGGCAATCCGATGCGGTTCAGCAGATCAGCGTGGCCATCGTCGGCGCAGGCGCCACTGGCGTCGAGCTGGCGGCGGAGCTGCACAACGCGGCCCACGAACTGGCGGCCTACGGCCTGGACCGCATCCTGCCGGAAAACATGCACATCACCCTGATCGAAGCCGGTCCACGGGTGCTACCTGCCCTGCCGGAACGAATCGGCGGCCCTGTGCATAAAACCCTGGAAAAACTCGGGGTCAAAGTGCTGACCAACGCAGCGGTCAGTGAAGTCACCTCCGATGCGCTGATCACAGCCAGCGGCCAGGAGATCAAGGCCAGCCTGAAAGTCTGGGCGGCCGGGATTCGTGCGCCGGGTTTCCTCAAGGACATCGACGGTCTGGAAACCAATCGGATCAACCAGCTACAAGTGCTGCCGACCCTGCAAACCACCCGCGACGAAAACATCTTCGCCTTCGGTGACTGCGCGGCCTGCCCGCAACCCGGCACCGATCGCAACGTGCCGCCACGTGCGCAGGCGGCA
The DNA here is from genome assembly GCF_058802345.1 of Pseudomonas sp. GW822-FHT02D10. NCBI lineage: Bacteria > Pseudomonadati > Pseudomonadota > Gammaproteobacteria > Pseudomonadales > Pseudomonadaceae > Pseudomonas > Pseudomonas sp. GW822-FHT02D10. The sequence goes on along the minus strand of NZ_JBXAOB010000013.1, from coordinate 99,044 downwards.
CACCAACAAGCCTCGCTGCTGGCCAAATCATTGAAACTGCGCATCGAAGGCAAGGCGCTGCCTGAGTACAAGTACACCGATTACGGTTCCTTGATCTCGCTGTCGCGTTTTTCGGCGGTGGGTAACTTGATGGGCAACCTGACCGGCAGCGTGATGCTCGAAGGTTGGCTGGCGCGGATGTTTTACGTGTCGCTGTACCGTATGCATCAGGTCGCGCTGTACGGCCCGTTCCGCACGGCGATGCTGATGCTCGGCAGCAAGATTGGCCGCGGGACAGAACCGCGTCTGAAGCTGCACTGACAAAGCCAACAATGTGGGAGCAAGCTCGCTCCCACATTTTTTTATCGCTCAAATTCACACCTGAAAGCGCCGTACCATGCCTTGCAACGCATTGGCCAACTGCGACAGTTCATGGCTGGAAGCGCTGGTCTGATCCGCACTCGCCGCAGAACGCACCGACAAATCACGGATGTTCACCAGATTACGATCCACTTCCCGCGCCACTTGCGCCTGTTCTTCGGCGGCACTGGCGATCACCAGATTGCGCTCGTGAATTTCATGCACCGACGCGGTGATGGTTTGCAGGGCGTCGCCCGCCCGCTCGGCCAGTACCCGCGTACTGGCAGCACGCGAGGCACTGGCCTGCATGGACTCGAGTGCCAGGCTCGACCCGTTGCGCATGCCCTGCACCATCAGCTCGATTTCCTGGGTCGACTGCTGCGTGCGATGCGCCAGCGCCCGCACTTCATCGGCCACCACCGCAAAACCTCGCCCGCTCTCCCCCGCGCGCGCGGCTTCGATCGCGGCATTTAGCGCCAACAGGTTGGTTTGCTCGGCAATGGCGCGAATCACATCCAGCACCTTGCCGATGTCCTGTGATTGGTTGGCCAACGACTGCACCAGTTCACCGGTGTGCTGCACATCGCTGGCCAGGGCGCTGATGGCACTGGCGGTTTCACTGACTCGCTCCTGACCCAGATGCGCCGACTCACTGGACTGGCGGGTCGCATCGGAAGTCGACACCGCATTGCGCGCGACTTCTTCCACGGCGGTGGTCATTTCGTTGACTGCGGTCGCCGCCTGTTCGATCTCGTTGTTCTGCTGTTGCAGGCCCTGAGTGCTGTCGAGAGTCACCGCGTTCAACTCATCCGCCGCCGTGGCCAATTGCGTGGCCGAACCGCTGATGCCTTGCAGGGTTTCCCGCAGGTTTTGCTGCATGGTCGCCAGCGCCTTGAGCAAACGGCTGACTTCGTCGTTGCCATGGGTTTCGATGGGCTGGGTCAGGTCGCCCCGCGCCACGTTTTCGGCTGCATTCAGCGCATTGGTCAGCGGGCGCACGATGCTGCGGGTCAGCAACATGGCGAGTCCGACGGTGGCCAGAGCGGCCAAACCGATGAACAGGCTGACAATCAGGCGCGAGGTTTGGTAATGCGCTGCGGAATTCTGGCTTTCAGTGGCGACCTGTTTGGCGAACAGTTCTGCCAGGTCATTGAGCTGCTTGCCGGAACCGTCGACCACGGTTTTCATGTCGACCAGCAGCAGCTTGGTCAGCTCGTCACGCCGACCTTGCTCGGCCAGGACGAAGGACTGGGCGATGCCCGAACGATAGGCCGCGAAGGTTTTTTTGAACTGGTCATACAACCCTTTGCCTTCGGCGGTGGTGACCAGCTTATCGTAGGCGGCGATCTTGTCGCCCAGCTCCTTGTCGCGGGTGTCCATCTGGCTGCGGTACTGCGCAATGTTCTTCAGATCCGGATCCAGGGCCATGCGCAGAGAAATGGTACGGATGCGCAGCATGATCTCGCGGATCTCGTCGCCACCACGAATGCTTGGCAGCCACTGATTCTCTACCGCGACCTCACTGTCGCGAATGCTCGACATCTGTCCCAGCGCGAACACGCCGAGCAAGGCGACCAACACCGCAATAAGGGCAAATCCCAACGCTGCGCGAGGCGCGATATTCAACTGACGAAGCAACATAACGAGCGCCCTTTTTCTTGTCGTGGCTTGAGTAAAGGGGCGTTACTGCGGCAGTCCCCCGTCAGCAGGTTATCGGCAAGTTGTACGATGACTTGAAGGCAACGGGGATTTTTCAACAGGCAAAAAAAATCCCCGTATCTTTCGATACGAGGATTTTTAATATGGTCGGGGTAAGGGGATTCGAACTCCTGACATCCTGCTCCCAAAGCAGGCGCGCTACCGGACTGCGCTATACCCCGGTAAAAAAAAGGAACCCTTTGAAAGGCTCCTTCTTCGATCAGCGCTTTTGGCCTCTGATCTTAAGATTCGATTCCAGCGCTAACTGGTTTCAAAAATGGTGGGTCGTGTGGGATTCGAACCTACGACCAATTGGTTAAAAGCCAACTGCTCTACCAACTGAGCTAACGACCCAAAAATGGTCGGGGTAAGGGGATTCGAACTCCTGACATCCTGCTCCCAAAGCAGGCGCGCTACCGGACTGCGCTATACCCCGGTTTGAAATTGGCTCCGTGACCAGGACTCGAACCTGGGACCCAATGATTAACAGTCATTTGCTCTACCGACTGAGCTATCACGGAACTACATATTTCAATTACAACTGTGAAGCTTGCTTCATCTCTTCGACTCGTTCGCATCGCTGCGTTCGTGTGTCTGAGGCGCGCTATTCTACAATCTTAAACACCTCTGTCAACCCCCTAAATTGCTTTCAAGACAATGATTTGCAACTTATTTCAGATTTCTCCTTGGGGAGAAGAAACCGTTGGGGCGACTTACTGCGGGGCGCACTTTACAAGCCTTTTCCTTACAGTTCAACACCCTAAGAAAAAAAAGGCCCCGCGATGCGGGGCCTCCTCCATTAGCGTGCAGCGAACGCTCAGTTGAAAACGATTTCGTCGTTCGCAACGGTGGCCGTCACGGTGGCGCCTGGCAGGAAGCTGCCGGACAGAATCAACTGAGCCAGTGGGTTTTCGATCCAGCGCTGGATCGCTCGTTTGAGCGGCCGTGCGCCATAGACCGGGTCGTAACCCACCGCAATCAACTTATCCAGCGCCTCGCTGCTCAACGTCAGTTTCAGCTCACGCTCTACCAGACGGCTGCGCAGACGACCCAACTGGATCTCGGTGATGCCGGCAATCTGATCACGCGCCAACGGCTCGAAGATCACCACTTCGTCGATCCGGTTGATGAACTCCGGACGGAAGTGCGTCGACACCGCATCCATCACCGCCGCACGTTGCGCCTCACGATCACCGACCAGTTCCTGGATCTGCACTGAGCCCAGGTTGGACGTCATGACGATCACCGTATTGCGGAAATCCACGGTACGTCCGTGACTGTCGGTCAGGCGACCATCTTCCAGCACTTGCAGCAACACGTTGAACACGTCCGGGTGGGCCTTCTCGACCTCGTCCAGGAGGATCACCGAATACGGCTTGCGACGCACCGCCTCGGTCAGGTAACCGCCCTCCTCATAGCCCACGTAGCCTGGTGGGGCTCCGATCAGCCGCGCCACGGAATGTTTCTCCATGAACTCGGACATATCAATGCGCACCATCGCCTCTTCGGTATCAAAGAGGAACTCGGCCAAGGCTTTGCACAACTCGGTTTTACCGACACCCGTCGGGCCGAGGAACATGAACGAACCGCTCGGGCGATTCGGGTCGGACAACCCGGCACGCGAACGCCGCACAGCGTTGGCCACCGCCACCACGGCTTCGTTCTGGCCGATCACGCGTTGGTGCAACAGGCTTTCCATTTTCAGCAGCTTGTCGCGCTCGCCTTCGAGCATTTTCGACACTGGAATGCCGGTCCATTTCGACACGACTTCGGCAATCTCTTCTTCAGTCACCTTGCTGCGCAGCAACTGATTTTCGCTCTTGCCGTGCTGATCGACCATTTGCAGGCTGCGCTCCAGATCCGGGATCACCCCGTACTGCAACTCGGCCATACGGTTGAGGTCGCCTTTGCGGCGGGCGGCTTCCAGTTCCTGACGGGACTGTTCGATTTTCTGCTGGATCTGCGCCGAGCCCTGCACTTCGGCTTTTTCCGAATTCCAAATCTCTTCGAGGTCCGAGTACTCACGCTCGTGACGAACGATTTCTTCCTGGAGCTTTTCAAGACGCTTCTTCGCCGCTTCGTCGTCTTCTTTCTTCAGCGCCTGAGATTCAACCTTGAGTTGAATCAAACGCCGCTCCAGACGATCCAGCACTTCCGGCTTGGAGTCGATTTCCATGCGAATACGGCTGGCCGCTTCGTCGATCAGGTCGATGGCCTTGTCCGGCAACTGACGGTCAGTGATATAGCGATGGCTCAGCTTGGCGGCCGCAATGATTGCGCCGTCGGTGATCGCTACCTTGTGGTGAACCTCGTAGCGCTCTTTTAGGCCACGCAAAATCGCAATGGTGTCTTCTTCACTCGGCTCGTCCACCAGCACTTTCTGGAAGCGCCGTTCAAGGGCCGCGTCCTTCTCTATATATTGGCGATACTCATTGAGCGTGGTCGCGCCAACGCAATGCAGCTCGCCACGGGCCAGTGCCGGTTTGAGCATGTTGCCGGCGTCCATCGAGCCTTCGCCTTTACCGGCGCCGACCATGGTGTGCAGCTCGTCGATGAACAGGATGATCTGACCTTCCTGCTTCGACAGCTCGTTGAGCAGGGATTTCAGGCGTTCTTCGAACTCGCCACGGTACTTGGCACCGGCAATCAGCGCGCCCATATCCAGCGACAGCAGGCGTTTGCCTTTCAGGCCATCCGGCACTTCGCCGTTGATGATGCGCTGGGCCAGGCCTTCGGCGATCGCGGTTTTACCCACGCCAGGCTCACCGATCAGCACCGGGTTATTCTTGGTGCGGCGTTGCAGGACCTGAATGGTCCGGCGAATTTCATCGTCACGGCCGATCACCGGGTCGAGCTTGCCTTCTTCGGCGCGCTTGGTCAGGTCGACAGTGTATTTGTCCAACGCCTGACGCGATTCTTCGTGATTGGCGTCATTCACTGCTTCGCCGCCACGCAGGTTGTTGATCGCGTTTTCCAGGGCTTTCTTGCTGACGCCCTGACCGAGCAGCAACTTGCCGAGCTTGCTGTTCTCGTCCATGGCGGCAAGCAGCACCAGCTCGCTGGAGATGAACTGGTCACCCTTCTGCTGGGCCAGGCGATCGGCCTGGTTGAGCAGACGCGCCAGGTCCTGCGACATGTTCACGTCGCCGGTGGGATTCTGGATTTTTGGCAGATGGTCGAGCTCTTTGCTCAACTCTTTGCGCAGGCTATTGATGTCAAAACCTGTTTGCATCAGCAGCGGTTTGATCGAGCCGCCCTGCTGTTCAAGCAGCGCTTGCATCAGGTGCACAGGCTCAATGCCGGGATGATCGAGGCCGACAGCCAGGGATTGAGCATCGGATAAGGCTAACTGTAATTTGCTGGTTAAACGGTCTATACGCATTGGTCACCTTCCTAAATGGGCAGGCCGGAGCGATAAATACACCTTAATGAAGAAAACCTGCCAGATACCCCACTAGATGCGGTCGATTCTGGGAGTTTCAAGCGTCATACAGTTGATGTAGATCAGGAAAGTCTAGCGTTCCAGCCAGACCAGGGAGGCAAACCGACCAGTGCGAGGACTGCGGCGGTAAGAAAAGAAGCGTGGATCGGTCACCGTGCAGAAGCCGCCACCGTACACGGCAGTGACACCGCGGGCTGCCAGACGCAGGCGCGCCAGCAGATAGATGTCGGCCATGAACTTGCCGGCGTTGTGGCTTGGGACGAAGGCCTGACCGGTTTCCGGGAGTTGCTGGACAAAGACCTCGCGAACTTCCGGGCCGACTTCGAAGGCTTTCGGACCGATGGCCGGGCCGAGCCAGACGAGCACCTCGGCAGGGTCTACGTCCAGGCTTTCGACGGTTGCCTCAAGCACACCCGCCGCCAGACCGCGCCAACCGGCATGAGCGGCGGCGACGCGAGTACCGGCGCGATCACAGAACAATGCGGGCAAACAGTCGGCCGTCATTGCCGCACAGGCGATGCCCGGCGTGGCAGTCCAGCTCGCGTCAGCCGTCGCGACCGTAGTCGGGTCGGCATGGGCCACGGCAACGCCGTGAATCTGTTGCAACCAGGCCGGTTGAATAGAGAAGTGTTCAGTCAGACGTAGGCGATTCTCGGCGACAGCCGCAGGGCTGTCCTCGACATGATCGCCCAGGTTGAGGCTGTCGAACGGCGCCAGGCTGACGCCGCCCGCCCGGGTGGTGACGCAGGCTTTCACCCTGGCCGGCGCGGGCCAGTCAGGAATCAGCCAGTCCATCATCCGATGAACGCCTCACGGTCTTGCTTGAGCAGCGACAGCAACCAGACGAAATCGTCCGGCAGTGGCGATTCCCAGCTCATGCGCTTACCGGTGGTCGGGTGATCCAGCTCCAGGAAACGCGCATGCAGCGCCTGACGCGGGAAGTGTTTCAGCGACTCAACCATGGTCACACTGGCTGCCGGCGGAATACGGAAACGGCCGCCGTAGGCAGGATCTCCGACCAACGGAAAGTTGATGTGGGCCATGTGCACGCGAATCTGGTGCGTACGACCGGTTTCCAGCTTGACCCGCACGTGAGTGTGGGAGCGGAAACGCTCGAGCACGCGGTAATGACTGACCGCCTGCTTGCCGCCTTCCATCACCGCCATGCGCTGACGCTGCTGGCCGTGACGACCGATCGGCGCGTTGATCTTGCCGCCGGCGGTGACCACACCAATCACGATGCATTCGTAGATCCGGCTGACGCTGCGGCTCTGCAACTGTGTGACCAGCTGCGTCTGCGCCTGAATGGTCTTGGCCACCACCATCAGACCGGTGGTGTCCTTGTCCAGACGGTGCACGATACCGGCGCGCGGCACATTGATGATATCCGGCACGTGGTGCAGCAAGGCGTTGAGCAAGGTGCCGTCGGCGTGACCGGCAGCAGGATGCACCACCAGGCCCGCAGGCTTGTTGATCACCAGGATGTCGTCATCTTCATAGACGATGTCCAGGGCGATGTCCTGAGCAATCCATTCTCCTTGAGCTTCCTGCTCGGCAGTCAGCTCAAGAATGGCGCCGCCGTGAACGATGTCTCGCGGGCGGATGACCGCTCCATCCACAGTCAGGCGGCCGTCTTTGATCCAGGCGGAAAGGCGCGAGCGCGAGTGCTCAGCGAATAATTGTGCGGCGACTTGATCGAGGCGTTGGCCGCCCAATTCGGACGGCACCTCTGCGCGAAGTTCAATTTTATCGGACATGCTCAGACTAGGCGTCGGCACAGCCTTTGGTTTCGGCTGCGCGCTTGTGGTTAAATACGGCGTCTTTTGCCCCGAGGCTATTCAACGGGGTACTCATCATAACAGGACGGCCCCGCCCAAGACAGCGGCCGTCATAGGGACGCAAGCCGCCATGCAAGTGAAACACCTGCTGCTGATCGCCATCCTCGCATTGACCGCTGCTTGCTCATCGAAGGAAGTCGTCGACGAAAACCTCAGCGAGGTCGAGCTGTACCAGCAGGCTCAGACCGACCTGAACAACAACAGCTATACCAGCGCCACAGCCAAGCTGAAGGCTCTGGAATCGCGTTATCCGTTCGGTCGCTACGCTGATCAGGCTCAACTCGAACTGATTTATGCGAACTACAAGAACGCCGAGCCTGAGGCTGCCAAGTCGGCCGCCGAGCGTTTTATCCGTCTGCACCCGCAGCACCCGAATGTCGATTACGCGTACTACCTCAAGGGCCTGACCTCCTTTGACCAGGACGTCGGCCTGCTGGCGCGCTTCCTGCCGCTGGACATGACCAAGCGTGACCCGGGCGCCGCACGTGACTCCTACAACGAGTTCGCCCAGCTCACCAGCCGCTACCCAAACAGCCGCTACGCGCCAGACGCCAAGCAACGCATGATTTATCTGCGTAACCTGCTGGCGTCCTACGAAATTCACGTAGCCAACTACTACCTGACCCGTCAGGCGTACGTTGCAGCGGCCAACCGTGGTCGTTATGTGGTGGAAAACTTCCAGGAAACCCCTTCGGTCGGTGACGGCCTGGCGGTGATGGTCGAGTCCTACCAGCGCCTGCACCTGGACGAGCTGGCCAACTCCAGCCTCGAAACCCTGAAGCTCAACTACCCGAAGCACCCGACCCTGGTCGATGGCCAGTTCGTGCCGCGGGTCGCCGAAGCCGACAACCGTTCGTGGCTGAGCAAGGCCACCCTGGGCCTGATCGAATCCCGTCCACCGCTGCCGCCGGGCGAAACCCGCGCCAACCAGGACGTGATGAAGCAGTTCCAGGATGCCAAGGACGCGATTCCTTCCGACCTCAAGCCTAAGGAAGGCGATGCGGTCGAAGAACAGCAGCACGAGGCCGAAGGCAACAACAGCAACCGCTCGTGGTTCAGCTACATGACCTTCGGTGTGTTCGACTGACACCCGCGAGGTACCCAAAAGGGAGACTTTCGAGTCTCCCTTTTTTTATTCCCGAATTTCATTGCGCTGTGCGCTTCTCCAGTCCTTGGCTAAACTGCCGGATTATTCATTGCAAAGCGGCTCACCATGCTTCGTTTACTGTTCTGGATTGCCCTGATTGCTGCTGCCGTATGGTTCTGGCGCAAGTTCAAGCGCCCCACCGACACCCCACATACGCCCAGCGAACAAGATGCGCCGCCCATGGTTCGCTGTGCCCATTGCGGTGTACACCTGCCACGCGACCGTGCGCTGAGACTTCAACAACAGTGGTATTGCAGCCAGGCTCACCTTGAGCAAGGCCCGAGCTCACGTGATCGCTGAGACCTCAAGTCCCGGCGGCAAACAGGCCCAGCGACTGCTGCGCCTCTATCATCTCTACCGTTTAAGCATCGGCTTGCTTCTGGTGCTGTTGGTCTCCAGCAACATGGACAACCAGATGCTGGAATTCGCCAACGGCGACCTCCTGCGCACCGGCAGTTGGCTGTACCTGATTCTGAATATCCTGCTGGTGGTGTTTCTGGGGAACCCCAGACAACCCGCACACATTTTCAGTCTCGCGCTAGCCGATACCCTGCTGTTGTCCGTGTTGTTCTATGCCGCAGGCGGCGCGCTCAGCGCTATCGGCAATCTGCTGATTGTGTCGGTGGCTATCAGCAATGCTCTGCTGCGTGGGCGCATCGGCCTGCTACTCGCGGCCATCGCCAGCATTGGCATCATCTCCGTGAGTTTTTACCTGAGCGATAGCCACCCCACTAGCGCCAATCACTACTTGCAAGCCGGCACCCTCGGCGCGCTGTGCTTTGCCGCGGCGTTGCTGGTGCAGGGTCTGACCCGGCGAGTGGAGATCAGCGAGAGCCTGGCCGAGCAGCGCGCCAGCGAAGTGGTTAGCCTGGAAACGCTCAATGCGCTGATCCTGCAACGCATGCGCACCGGCATCCTGGTGCTCGACAGCGAGCGCCGAGTTCAGCTGGCCAATCACAGCGCCTTGAGCCTGTTTGGTCAGGAACGCCTCGACGGCCAACTGATCGACGATTACTCGACAGCTCTGGTCGAGCGCCTGCAACTCTGGTTCAACAACCCGACCTTGCGCCCACAAAGCCTGAAAGTCGCCAGTACCGGGCTGGAGCTGCAACCGAGCTTTATTGCACTGGGCCTGAACGAACAACGTCAGACCCTGGTATTTCTCGAAGACCTTGCCCAGGTCGCGCAACAAGCCCAGCAACTCAAGCTCGCGGCACTGGGCCGGCTAACCGCCGGGATTGCCCATGAAATCCGCAATCCATTGGGCGCCATCAGCCATGCGGCGCAGTTGCTGAACGAGTCTGAGGAACTGATGGGCGCGGACCGGCGTCTGACGCAAATTATTCAAGACCACTCTCAACGCATGAACCGAGTGATAGAAAACGTTCTGCAGCTTTCGCGCCGTCAGCAAACCGTGCCGCAACGGCTCGAGCTGAAACCGTGGCTGGAGCAGTTCGTGCAAACGGTGCGCGAAGGTGCAACGGATCACCAGCAGATTCATCTGAGCGTAGGTTCAGGCCCCTTCACCACATTGATGGACCCTGACCAACTGACTCAGGTGCTCGACAACCTGCTGCGCAATGCCTGGCGCCACAGCGCCCTTGCACACGAGCAGGCCGAGGTCTGGCTCACGCTCTGTGTCGACCCCGACAGCCAGCTTCCCACCCTCGACGTGCTGGACAATGGGCCCGGCATATCAGTGGAGCAGCAAGCGCATCTGTTCGAACCGTTCTTCACCACCAGTAGCCAGGGCACTGGCCTGGGTCTCTATCTGTCCCGTGAGCTGTGCGAAAGCAACCAGGCCCGCCTAGACTTCAAACCACGCCAAGGCGGCGGCTGCTTTCGCATCACCTTTGCTCACGGACGGAAACAAAGTTGAAGACAAGCTCACGACAAAAAGTCCTGATCGTCGATGACGAACCGGATATTCGCGAACTACTGGAAATCACCCTCGGCCGAATGAAGCTCGACACGCTGAGCGCGCGCAATGTCGACGAAGCACGGAGCCTACTGGCCAATGAACGGTTCGACCTGTGCCTGACCGACATGCGCCTGCCCGACGGCACCGGCCTGGAGTTGGTGCAGCACATTCAGCTGAGCTATCCACAAGTCCCCGTGGCGATGATCACCGCTTATGGCAGCCTCGATACCGCCATCAACGCGCTGAAAGCCGGGGCCTTCGATTTCCTGACCAAACCAGTGGACCTGACCCGGCTGCGGGAGCTGGTGGTCAGCGCCCTGCGCTTGCCGGTCGCCTGCGGCGCTACCAGCGCCATCGAGCGCCGCCTGCTCGGCGACTCATTACCCATGCGCAACCTGCGCAAACAGATCGACAAACTGGCGCGCAGCCAGGCGCCGGTGTACATCAGCGGCGAGTCCGGCAGCGGCAAGGAATTGGTCGCCCGGCTGATTCATGAACAAGGTCCACGCAGCAGCCAGCCGTTTGTGCCGGTCAACTGCGGGGCGATTCCGTCCGAATTGATGGAAAGCGAGTTTTTTGGTCATCGCAAAGGCAGTTTCAGTGGCGCCATCGAAGACAAGCCCGGGCTGTTTCAGGCGGCCAACGGCGGCACCCTGTTTCTCGATGAAGTGGCCGACTTGCCGTTGGCGATGCAGGTCAAACTGCTGCGAGTGATACAGGAGAAGGCCGTACGCAGCATCGGCGGACAGCAGGAAGCCATCATCGATGCGCGAATACTCTGCGCCACCCACAGGAACCTGGACGCCGAAGTGCTCGCCGGGCGCTTTCGGCAGGATTTGTACTATCGGTTGAATGTGATCGAACTGCGCGTCCCGCCGTTGCGCGAGCGCCGTGACGACATCGAGCTGCTGGCCAGTCATGTGCTCAAGCGTCTCGCGGCAGGCAGCGGCTTGCCGGCCGCCCATCTCCAGCCGCAAGCCCTCGATGCGCTCAAGCGTTACCGTTTTCCGGGCAACGTCCGCGAGCTGGAAAACATGCTCGAACGGGCATACACCCTTTGCGAAAACCAGCAGATCGAAGCCAGCGACCTGCGCCTGACTGACGGCAATTGCAGCGCCGAAACCGGTTTGCCGGACCTGACGAAAATCGACAATCTTGAACAGTATCTGGAGAACGTCGAACGCAAACTGATTCTCCAGGCCCTGGAAGAAACCCGCTGGAACCGTACAGCGGCGGCCCAGCGGTTGAATCTGTCGTTTCGGTCGATGCGTTACCGGCTGAAGAAATTAGGCCTGGATTGAGCGGCGGCTTCAGATCCGCCCTGTCGGCGCATAAGGTGCCGGATCGATAACCGGTTCACGGCCAAGCATCACATCCGCAAACAACTGACACGACGCCGGCGCCAGCACCAACCCGTTACGGTAATGCCCGCAATTGAGCCACAACCCGGCAAACCCTGGCACCGCGCCAATGTACGGAATCCCCTCCGGCGAACCCGGCCGCAACCCCGCCCAATGCCCGACCACCTCGGCCTGCGCCAACGCCGGAATCAGTTCGACCGCCGAAGCCTTGAGGCTTTCCAGGGCGGACTCGGTCGGCGTCTTGTCGAACCCTTCGTGTTCCAGCGTGCTGCCGATCAGGATGTGCCCGTCGCGGCGCGGAATGGCATAACGGCCCTTGGCCAGAACCATGCTCGACAGGAAGTCCGATGCGCATTTGTAGAGGATCATCTGCCCCTTGACCGGCTCCACCGGCAACGTCAGGCCCAGGGTTTTCAGCAAATCACCGCTCCAGGCGCCAGCGGTCAGTACCACCTGATCGCCAAGGATCGGGCCCTTTGAACTCTCTACACCCACCACCGCATCGCCTTCACGAATGAACGCGCTGACCTCGCACTGCTCATGAATGGTCACATTAGGCAGCGCCAGCAATGCCGCCTTGAGGGATTTCACCAGTCGCGGGTTACGCACGTTAGCCACATTGGCCATGTAGATCGCCCGCGAAAACCCCGGCCCCAACACCGGTACGGCATCGTGAGTAGCCGAGATATCCACAGGGCTCAGCGGACGGTTTTCCCGCTTGGCCCAGGCGAGTGCCTCGGCCTCGTCATCCAGATCCAGCCAATACAGGCCCGTGGTGTGAACCTCGGGATCGACTCCGGTGGCCACGAACAGATGTTCGGCCAGCTGTGGATAAAAGTCCTGGGACCAGTGAGCCAATGCGGTGACCGCCGGGCTGTAGCGCCACGGGTACAGCGGCGAAACAATGCCGCCGCCGGCCCAGGACGATTCCTGGCCCACGTTCGAGCGATCCAGCAGAACCACGCTCTGCACGTGCGACGCCAGATTAAACGCGGTCAGCAGGCCGATCACCCCACCGCCGACAATCACCACTTGCTGTTGCTTGGCCATCATCTGATCCAACAATAAAAAAGACGGAGGGCGCAAAACGCGCCCGAGGAAAGGTACTCAGCGACCCCAGCAATCTTTGGTGGTCAGCCCGGTCGTCGCATTGTTCATGCCTCTGACGCCGGTGTTGGTGAGGGTGAAATCGCCACATTTGTCACTGGCCATGGTTGATCCGGATTTCCGCGTGGCAGTCAGCAGGAAGGTCTGATCAGTCAGCGTCGGGGTGAGGGTGTAGTAGTCGTTGCCAGCACTCAGCCCGGTAGCGTTGGTGTACACATTGTTCTTCGAATAGAACCGCTCAAGGTTTTGCGCCTGCTCGGACAGCAGTCCGGCGATTTCGGTGCGATGGCTTTTCTTCACGTACTCGGTCAGGAGCGGAGCGGATAGGGTCACCAAAATCCCGATGATCGCGATCACGATCATGATTTCGATCAGGGTAAAACCTTGGTTGAATCTGCGCATTGCCTCAACTCTCACTTACTGTATTTGTCGCCACATGATTCGACGGCTGCCGCCGCCGGATTTTTCAACCAGGGTCGTGACGCCGCCACTGGAGTCGTTCACGATTTTTCGGGCCGCATTATTGACGATCGCGTTCAGCGTCGGGATACCACCGGTAAAAATCACTCCGCTGGAGATCGTGTCGTTAGTATCGACCAGGCCATCGCCATTGGTGTCGAGCACCGCATAGTTGAGCATCTTACCGCTGAACGCATCGAGTTCGACCAGTTTGCCAGTGCCAAAACTTGAACACGGGTCCGTGGTGTCGACGCCGGCCGTGGTAAACACTATTCGCCCGAGCACCAAAGCAGCCTGGTTGATGACCCGCTCGCCGGTCAGGACATTGTTGTACACCAGCGGCAAGTACCAACCGTTCTGTGCGGGATAGGTCACTGGGTTCTGCGAGGTGGTGATGAACTGCCCCCCTGCGGTTCCGGTGAACACTCCGGTCACTGACTGCACCTGCAAGCTCGACACGGTGATCTGCCCCGAGCCCCCATCGGCATCCCACACCCCATAGAACGCTTGCAGGTCCTTGCTGAGCTTGTCAGCTGTCTCGTTGAATTTCCCGGTGCCGAAGAACACCTCTTTACCATTGATCGGATGGTCCGCCAGCAACGGTTGCGCAGTAATCGGCTGTGTCGCACCGCCCGGCGCAGTGAATAGCGGCTTACTGGAAAAGGCCACGCCCCAGCTGGCGGGATTTGAGCTGCTCAAGTCGAACTTCCACAACCGGCCTTTCAGATCACCGCCATAGGCTGCCTGCACAATGCTTTGCGAGTCGACCTTGAGCTTGATCGATGACAGGCCATTGGTGGTTTCGGTGCTGTCGATAACGATTTTCCTGATCAGCGAACCGTCGCGAATATCCACCACGTACAACGCGGCAACGCCCGAATTGCTGCCGTAACCGTTGGATATGAAGGCCGCCCAACGACCATCGGCCAAGCGTGCCACTTCCGGCCGCGCATAGGCATAACCCAGATCATTGAAAACGCTCGCGGTGTTGGCGGTGGCCGGTGCACTGATTTCCCACAAGGCATTGGTCACGTTCCCCGCCGTCCCATCGAAAAGCTGCACGGCGTAAAAGGTCTTCCCGCCTGCCCCCACGCCACCCAGGGCCAGGGTTTTCCAGGCGCTGTTGAGCTGAGCGTCGAATACGCCAACCTGACCGTCGTTGAGAAACTTGTGACTGGAACCATTGATATAGCCGGTGTCGGCGATGAAGTGCAGCGACGGCAGCACGCTGGAAGGCATGTAGGCATAACGCCGCGCGCCGTTGCCGCTGTTGATGACATTCACGAAGCCGTCGTTGGCATTCACCACCAGGCTGGTGTTCATGTTCGCCGCTTTGCTGGTCAGAAAGGTGCTGTAACTGGTGCTGCCGGCCAGGTCAGAAGCGGTTTTGTCGGTGGGCGACGCCAGCGCCAATGGCGAGTTGATGATGTCCCCAAGCAGCACAGCGCGGGTCTTCAAGCCGGTTTTGTTGGCGCCCTTGCTCCACTCCACCAGATCACTGCCGCTGATACCGGTCGGCAGATTCTGGCTGAGGCTGGTTTGCTGGGTGCTGGAGAAGTTGCCGTAGGCCAGAGTGACCACCGCGTTGGTTGCAGTGTTCCACGACTGATAGGTTGGTGCCGTCGCACCGGGGACGATGGCCGTGTCGGTAGTCCACAGCACCGAGGTGGTGTCCACGGCTCCGCTTGAGGTGAAGCCAAAGGCCTTGATCGTGCCACGCCAGTCCTTGGGGTCGTAGCCGGTCTGAAAATAACTGGAGCCACTGGTCAGCGTGTTGCTGCTGGCGACGCCGCTGCCGCCCGAGCCGGCCTTGGTGGAGATGTCGCTCAAGGCTGCCGATAACGCAGTGTTGAGGCTGGCGCTGTCGGTTGCCTGATAGTACTTGCCCTGCCCATAACGAGCGGCATCCGCCAACATCTGATTGGCGGTGGTAAAACCCACGGTGTAGGTGTTCAGGTTCTGCGTGGGGAAGTCTGGTGAACTCCAGCTTTTGCCCGCCAGATCCGTACCGGTGGAGCGCATGTCGATGTCGAACGCGAATTTGGCGATATCGTCCAGGTACAGGGTGTCACCCTCGTTATCGCCGTTCAGGTCGTTACCGTCATTGTTGATCCCGTCCCAGTTGGGCAGTCGGGTGCCACCGAGTGGATCGTCGCTCGGAAAACTCCGGTCGTAGGTCGGCAGACCATCGCTGATGACCACCCCGTAGCTCTTCTGGCAGCGGTACTGGATCGGACTGGTGTAGGTAGCTGGCCCTGAGTTGTAGTACGGCGTCATGCCGCGAAAATAGCGGGTGATTTCGTAGTAGGTTTCTGCCAGCGGTGTATTGGATATCGCGCTCAGGGCGCCGATAGAAGAGATTAGTGCGTTGTAGTTGGCGTCCGCCTGGGCCTGGGTCACGCTGCCGCTGACCACTTTCAGATCGCTGATCTCGTTGACGATGTAACCGCCATTACCGGCATTATTGTTGCCGATACCACTGCCAGCGCCGTTGCCATGATTACCATCGCTGTTGCCGTGGGTAGTCGGCGAATTAAAGGTTGCCAGACCGAAACGCAGCCCGCGATTACTGGTGATCAGCGCCGTGGCTACGTTGCGCGCCACGTTGATTCGGTAGTCATTGGGTATCGAGCCGTCAGTGAAGTCGCGATTGCTGCCGTTAGCCAGGCTCACCAGGTAGGAAATGTAGTTGTCGGAATAACGGGTGTTGCCGCCGCCGACCGGGTCAGGGAGCTTCAGGCACAGCGGCGTCAGGCTGTTTTTGTAGAACGCGGAGTAACCGCTGGAACATCCCGACTGGGGCAAACTGGACAGCAGGATCGGATCGCCGACGATAGCGGAGCTACTCAAACACAAGCCCAAGAGCGCGTTACATTGCTGGGCCGGAGGTCGTGAAACGGTCGGGTCAAACCCCGAGGCATAGATGATGCTGTTCATGCTCCCCGAATCATCGAGCAGCAGCAGCACGTTTGGCGCGACTGCCGATGCGCCGAGCAGTGGTGAATCCGATGGCGTGAAGGCATAGGCCGGAGCGGCCAGATAAAGACCCAGCAGCCAGCCACAGAGTGCTTTCGACAACCAGCGGAGCCACGTCTGGCGACGAACGTCAGTATTTGGCATAGATGCTCTCCACCACACTGCGCGAGGTACCCGCCAACCCAATGGCAGTAACCCGATAGAGCGTCGCCGAGGTGTTGCTCGGAATATTCACCGCGCCCTGCGTGGTGCCGATGTTCTGTACGCCATAAAAACCGCTGCCGGCAGCGATCCAGGTCACCCCGGAGGTGGCGTTGAAGCCCGCGGCCGTAATAACTGAAGATTCGGCCGGCGGTGCACATTGGGTGGTGTTGGCACATGCCGCCAGGGTGTATGCGCTCAGTTGTACAGCGCTTTCACCGATACGTAACGCCGCCTCTGCGCCCTGGAAGGATTGATTGCGCAGCGTCACGCTGCCGGCCATTTTTTCCTGGAGCGTGGCGTTCTGCATCGAAGAAATACCAATCAGCGTCAACAACAGCAGAAACACCAGGCTCATCAACAGCGCCATGCCGCGCTGAGCGTGTGCCCTGAGAGGAGAACGAATCATCGGCATCGCCCCTACATCAACCGGTTGCGCAAGGCGGCAACCACATTGAAAGTCTGATTGCGCACGCGGTTGTTGGGATCCGTCAGGGTCAGGGTCAAACGCACACTGCGGATTCGCGTCGGGTCGGTCGGATTGCTGCTGTAACTCGATGCCGCAACGTCGGTGGCGCTGGTGGCCATGCCGAAGGTCACGTTGAAGGCACTGACGTTGTTCACCAGCGCCGCGGGCATACCGCCCGTGGTCATCAGGATCTGGCCATTACTGAGGCTATAGGCCAACCGCCGGATCGGAAACGCCAGTTGCCCGGTCGCCGGGGTGTGCGCCCCGGTGTAGGCCGTTGCGCTGGTCCGGCAGTCAGACACCACGGTCCAGGTCGGATCCCCGCCGTTGCCGCCGACATCCGACGTTACCAGGGTCAGTTTAAGTGCGGTGTTATCCCAACTGATCGGGGTGATCTGGTTGGCATTGAAGTCACCGGCCGAGCTCGCATCGGTAATCGCGCCCAGGCAACCGAACATGCCGACCATGCGGATTTCCTGAATCATCTTGCTCAGGACAAAACGCGCGTCCTCCTGCATCCCCGCAGCGGTGTTCTGGCTGACGTAAGTGCTTTTCGCCGAAATAAAAATTTGTGCCACGCCGAGCACCACGATCAGGCTGATCGCCAGGGCGATCATCAGTTCGATCAGGCCAAAACCTCGGGATGAACGGTTCATGGCGTCGCCACCGGATCGACCGTGGCACGACTGCTCAGGACAAAGCTGCGGGCCGAACCAGTGGCGGCTGCCCGCGAGTCGTCCCAGGTGATGGTGATGGTGTAGACCCGCTGATTCAGGGTAATGCTGCCCGTGGCGGTCGGGCCGCCGAAGCTTGTGATATTGGTGGTGAAGTCATACAGGTCCTGATCTCGAGTGACATTCAAATTGCCCGAGGTCGGCGGCGTGACGGTGTAGTCGGCTGCGGAATTGGCGCGAATCCGGTCCATCATGTCGTAGGCGATAAAACTCGCCTGGCTGCTCATCAGCGAGCTGTCGGTGTATTTCAGCGCATTGAGCTGAATCGCCGCCGCCCCCAGCAGCCCTACCCCCAGAATCAATAACGCAACCAACACTTCGATCAGTGTCATGCCGTCCTGTGCACGCGATCCCGATCCTGTCATCCGCAGCTTCCACCCAAGACAATCCGTCCGTTCAAACACACGCTGAGCGTCCGGCTCTGCGCCCCTAATACGTAATTGATCACCACCGCCGTGGCTGGCGCCGACACCCCACCCAGATTGTTGAAATCGATGCTGGTCACTCCAGAGGTTAGCGTCAGAGTGGCGCCGCTGCTCATCGCCGGAACAACCCGCAATACATTCGCTGGCGAGCCCGTGCTGTCGTACACCGTCAACTCCCCGGTCCAGACGCTGCCGCCAGCGGTTGGCCGGATTCGCGTGGTGATGCCACGGTCGATCGCCTCCAGCCGGGCGTAATTGAGTCCTCGCTGCAAATCACTGATTTCGGTATCGGCCTTGGCGTTCTGCACCGAACGGGTAAACGCAGGCACCGCCAGGGTGATCAGGATCACCAGCACCGCAAGGGTCACCAGCAATTCGATCAACGTGAAACCTTTTGTACGATGTTTCATCGCTGCCCTCCGCTGTCAACGACTACACCTAGCTGTAACAAGCTAGAACATTCAACCGGTGGCCGTAGGGTTGTTTTGACATTCATTGCACAAATCAACGCCCTCTCCAGGGAAGGAGACGTCATGCATCAAAAGGGTTTCGGTCTGATCGAACTGCTTATCGGACTGGCAATCGCAGCGATCGTTCTGCAACAGGTCAGCCCGGTGTTCAGCGAGTACACGCTATCGGTGCGCCGTGAGAACGCTGCGCAAACGCTCGCCAGTGGCATGCGCAATGCCCGCAGCGAAGCGATCCTGCGCAATCAGACCCTTGTCATCCACGCGTTAAACGACGACTGGGGCCAGGGTTGGCGAATCATTCTGGACATCAATGGCAAGGGTCATCAGGACAGCAGCAACCCGCTGCTGATCGAGCGCCAGACAGCCGCAGGGGTGCCGATCGAGGGTAATCGGCCGGTGAGGAGTTTTGTACGTTTCAGCAGCCTCGGCGAGCCGCTATTGCCCAGCGGGGCGTTTCAGGCCGGGACGCTGCACATCTGCGCGGACCGCGAGCCGGTCAGTCATCACCAGGTGGTGCTGTCCAGAAGCGGCCGCGTCAGCCTGCGCAGCGACAAGGCCGAGCAGGCCTTGTGCGCGGGAGGTGAAGACTCAGAGCAGGGAGCGAACGCGTAGCTCTTTGGGCATGGAGAAGGTGACGTTCTCCTCGCGACCGGCCAGTTCATCGGCACCGGTAGCGCCCCAGGCCTGCAATTGCTCGATGACACCACGAACCAGCACTTCCGGTGCCGAAGCCCCGGCGGTGATGCCGATACGCTCGACGCCCTCGAACCAGCTGCGTTGCAGGTCTTCGGCGCCGTCGATCAGGTACGCCGGGGTGGACATGCGCTCAGCCAGTTCGCGCAAACGGTTGGAGTTGGAGCTGTTCGGGCTACCGACCACCAGCACCACGTCGCATTCGTCAGCCAGTTGCTTGACCGCGTCCTGACGGTTTTGCGTGGCGTAGCAGATGTCGTCCTTGCGCGGGCCGCCAATCGCCGGGAAACGTGTGCGCAAGGCATCGATCACACGGCTGGTGTCGTCCATCGACAAGGTGGTTTGCGTGACGAAGGCGAGATTTTCAGGGTTGCGCACGTTCAACGCGGCGACATCGTTTTCATCTTCGACGAGGTAGATCGCACCACCATTGCTGGCGTCGTACTGCCCCATCGTGCCCTCGACTTCCGGGTGACCGGCATGGCCGATCAAAATGCATTCACGACCGTCGCGACTGTAGCGCGCCACTTCGATGTGCACTTTGGTCACCAACGGGCAGGTCGCGTCGAATACCTTCAGGCCACGGCCTGCGGCTTCAGTGCGAACAGCCTGGGAAACCCCATGGGCGCTGAAAATCACGATGACGTCGTCCGGCACCTGATCCAGTTCTTCGACGAAGATCGCCCCGCGTGCGCGCAGGTCTTCAACGACAAATTTGTTGTGGACCACTTCGTGGCGCACAAAGATCGGCGGCCCGAAGACTTCCAGGGCGCGATTGACGATTTCGATCGCCCGGTCCACACCGGCGCAGAAGCCACGGGGGTTGGCGAGTTTGATGTGCATGCTGTGCCTCGTGTCTTGCGCGCAAGAAATAGTAATGCCTGCCTGTCATTCGAACACCGGGCTCGAAAACAGTGAAAACTTACTGTGGGAGCGAGCTTGCTCGCGATAAGGGCCTCACATCCAACATTGATGTTGAATGGTACTCAGCCATCGCGAGCAAGCTCGCTCCCACATTTGACCCTACTCAGTCAGTTACAGCGCTTTGACGTTGATGATTTCTACGTCAAAGGTCAATGTCTTGCCAGCCAGTGGGTGGTTGAAGTCGATGGTCACCTGAGCGTCATCGAAAACCTTGACCACACCGGGCAGCTCAGTATTCGCCGCATCGTTGAAGATCACCAGCAGGCCTTCGGACAGTTCCATATCCTGGAACTGCGAACGCGGGATGATCTGCACGTTTTGCGGGTTGGGCTGGCCAAAAGCGTTTTCCGGCGCGATGCTCAGATTACGCTTGTCGCCCGCCTTGAAGCCAAACAGCGCGGCTTCGAAACCTGGCAGCAGGTTACCGTCGCCGACCTTGAAGGTCGCCGGGGCTTTGTCAAAGGTGCTGTCGACGGTGTCGCCGTTCTCCAGGCGCAATGCAAAGTGCAAGGTGACTTCCGTGTTCTGGCCTATGCGTTGCTCAGCCAATACCTGTTCAGTCATGAACGGTTTCTCCGGTCTTCTTACTTTTGAACATATCCAGCGCGAGCATCACGGCCCCAACGCTGATGGCGCTGTCGGCAAAGTTGAACGCCGGGAAATACCAGCGGTTCTGCCAATGCACCAGAATGAAATCGATCACATGGCCCAGGGCAATGCGGTCGTACAGGTTACCCAGCGCGCCGCCGAGCACCAGTGCCAGCGCAATCGCCAGCCAGGTGTCGTTACGCCCCAGACGCTTGAGCCAGACCACCAGCACGGCACTGACCACGACGGCGATCAGGGCGAACAACCAGCGCTGCCAGCCAGAGCTGTCAGCCAGGAAGCTGAATGCCGCACCGGTGTTGTAGGCCAGGGTCCAGCTGAAGTAATCGGGGATCACCACGATTTGCTGGTACATCGTCAGCGAGCTTTCGAAGTGGAACTTGCTGGCCTGGTCAATGACCAGAACCAGCACGCTCAACCAGAGCCAGCTCAGCCGTCCGAAACGGCTAGCAGCCTTAGGCATAGTGACGAACCTCGCCGGCACCGCTGATGTTGTCGACACAACGACCGCAGATTTCCGGATGCTCCGGATTCACGCCGACGTCTTCACGGCAATGCCAGCAACGGGCGCACTTGACGAAGCCCGACTTGACCACTTTGAGTTTCAGGCCGCTGACTTCGGTTTCTACCGCGTCGGCCGGCGCTTGCACGAACGGTGCAATGCTCGCTGTCGAGGTGATCAACACGAAGCGCAGTTCGTTGCTCAGCTTGGCCAGGTCGGCGCTCAGCGCTTCTTCGGCGAACAGCGTCACTTCGGCCTGCAGGTTACCGCCCACGGCCTTGGCCGCGCGCTGGATTTCCATTTCCTTGTTGACCGCGACCTTGACCGCCATGATCCGCTCCCAGTAGGCGCGGTCCAGTTCGAAGCCTTCCGGCAACTCGCTGAGGCCTTCGTACCAGGTGTTGAGCATGACCGATTCGTTGCGCTCGCCCGGCAGGTACTGCCACAGCTCATCAGCGGTGAAGGCGAGGATCGGCGCGATCCAGCGCACCAGCGCTTCAGAGATGTGGAACAGCGCGGTTTGCGCCGAACGGCGAGCCTTGCTGTTGGCGCCAGTGGTGTACTGACGGTCCTTGATGATGTCGAGGTAGAAACCACCCAGCTCCTGCACACAGAAGTTGTGGATCTTGGAATAGACGTTCCAGAAACGGTACTCGCCGTAGTGCTCTTGCAGCTCGCGTTGCAGCAGCAAGGTCCGGTCCACGGCCCAACGGTCCAGCGCGAGCATTTCTTCTGCCGGCAGGATGTCGGTGGCCGGGTTGAAACCGGTCAGGTTGGAAAGCAGGAAGCGCGCAGTGTTACGGATCCGCCGGTAGGCGTCCGCACTGCGTTGCAGGATCTGGTCGGAAACCGCCATTTCGCCCGAGTAGTCGGTCGAAGCCACCCACAGACGCATGATGTCGGCGCCCAGGGTGTCGTTGACTTTCTGCGGCGCAATCACGTTGCCCAGGGACTTGGACATTTTGCGGCCGGCTTCGTCGACGGTGAAACCGTGGGTCAGCAGTTCGCGGTACGGCGCGTGGTTGTCGATGGCGCAACCGGTCAACAGAGACGAGTGGAACCAACCGCGGTGTTGGTCGGAACCTTCCAGGTACAGGTCGGCACGCGGACCGTTTTCGTGGCCCACAGGGTGCGAACCGCGCAGGACGTGCCAGTGCGTGGTGCCCGAATCGAACCAGACGTCGAGGGTGTCGCTGATCTTGTCGTACTGCGGCGCTTCGTCACCGAGCAGCTCGGCCGCGTCCATCTTGAACCAGGCTTCGATGCCTTCGACTTCGACGCGTTTGGCAACGGCTTCCATCAGCTCAACGGTGCGCGGGTGCAGCTCGCCGCTTTCCTTGTGCAGGAAGAACGGGATCGGCACGCCCCAGTTACGCTGGCGGGAGATGCACCAGTCTGGGCGGTTGGCGATCATCGAGTGCAGTCGTGCCTGGCCCCAGGCCGGAACGAACTGGGTGTCTTCGATGGCTTTGATTGCGCGCTTGCGCAGGGTTTCGCCAGACGTCGGCTGTTTGTCCATGCCGATGAACCACTGCGCGGTGGCGCGGTAGATCAGCGCACTCTTGTGGCGCCAGCAGTGCATGTAGCTGTGTTCGATGACGGTGGTGTGCAGCAACGCACCGACTTCGGTCAGCTTGTCGACGATGGCCGGGTTGGCCTTCCAGATGAACTGGCCGCCAAAGAACTCCAGCGACGGCACGTACACGCCGTTGCTTTGCACTGGATTGAGGATATCGTCGTTGACCATGCCATAGGCTTTGCAGGTCACGAAGTCATCCACGCCGTAAGCCGGTGCGGAGTGAACCACGCCAGTACCAGCGCCCAGTTCGACGTACTCGGCCAGGTAAACCGGCGACTGGCGATCATAGAACGGGTGACGGAAATTGATCAGTTCCAGCGCCGCGCCAGTGGCGGTGGCGATGACCGAACCTTCCAGGTTGTAGCGAGCCAGGCACGACTCGACCAGTTCTTCAGCCAGTACCAGCAGTTTGTCGCCGACATCGACCAGCGCGTAGTTGAATTCCGGGTGAACGTTCAGCGCCTGGTTGGCCGGGATGGTCCACGGGGTGGTGGTCCAGATCACGATCGAAGCCGGTTTGCCCAACGATGGCAGGCCGAAGGCGGCAGCCAGTTTGGCTTCGTCGGCGATCGGGAACGCTACGTCGATGGTCGAGGACTTTTTGTTCTCGTATTCAACTTCGGCTTCAGCCAGGGCCGAACCACAGTCGAAGCACCAGTTCACAGGCTTGAGGCCCTTGAACACGAAACCGCCCTTGACGATTTCAGCCAAGGCACGGATTTCACCGGCCTCGTTCTTGAAATCCATGGTCTTGTACGGGTTGGCGAAGTCGCCCAGCACGCCCAGACGGATGAACTCGGACTTCTGGCCTTCGATCTGCTCGGTGGCGTAGGCACGGCACAGCTCGCGGGTTTTATCCGCGGTGAGGTTCTTGCCGTGGGTCACTTCGACTTTGTGCTCGATCGGCAGACCATGGCAGTCCCAGCCCGGAACATAAGGCGCGTCGAAACCCGAAAGGGTTTTCGAGCGGATGATCATGTCCTTGAGAATCTTGTTGAGCGCATGACCGATATGAATGGTGCCGTTGGCGTACGGAGGACCGTCATGCAGGACGAACTTCGGACGATCCTTACCAATCTCACGCAACTTCTGGTACAGGCCAATGCTGTCCCAGCGCTGCAGAATCTGCGGTTCGCGCTGAGGCAGGCCGGCCTTCATTGGGAAGGCGGTGTCCGGAAGGTTTAGCGTGGCTTTATAGTCGGTCATTTAAGGCTCTTCATTAGCGATTGGCGCTAGGTGCGGCATAGGCACGGGCGGCGGCGACATCCGCATTGATCGCCGTCTTAAGCGCCTCCAGAGAGGCGAAACGCTGCTCTTCACGCAGCTTATGGTGGAAAACCACCGTCAAACGCCGGTCATACAAATCGCCGGCAAAATCTAGAATATGGACTTCAAGGTGGGCTTTGCCATCCCCTTCGACCGTTGGCCGAACGCCGATATTGGCGACTCCCGGCCAGGTCTTGCCGTCGACTTCGACGCTCACCAGGTAAACCCCGGTCAGCGGTACACGACGACGCTTGAGTTGCACGTTAGCCGTTGGCGTGCCCAATTGGCGCGCCAGCTTCTGCCCGTGCAGAACCCGCCCGGCAATCCCGAACGGGTGGCCCAGCAATCGCTCGGCCAAGGCAAAATCAGCCGCAGCCAAGGCATTACGCACCTGGGTGCTGCTGACACGCAACCCGTCCAGTTCAACGGTCTGCGCCGCTTCGACGGTGAAGCCCTGAACGGCGCCGGCCTGTTGCAGGAAATCGAAATCCCCTACCCGATCACAGCCGAAGCGGAAGTCGTCACCGACCTCCAGATGCTGCACGCCCAGGCCATCAACCAGAATGGTGTCGACGAACTCGGCGGCGCTGAGCTTGCTCAAGCGCTGATTGAAGGCCAGGCACAGAACCCGGTCGACACCTGCGTCGGCCAATAGCTGCAGCTTGTCGCGCAAGCGCGCCAGACGGGCCGGAGCCGTGTCAGGCGCAAAGAACTCACGCGGCTGTGGCTCGAAAATCACCACGCAGCTGGGTACACCCAACTCGAGCGCACGCTCACGCAGTCGGGCCAGGATAGCCTGGTGACCACGGTGAACACCGTCAAAGTTGCCAATAGTGGCGACACAGCCCCGATGCTGGGGGCGCAGATTGTGGAGGCCTCGAACCAGCTGCATAACGCGCTTCTTGCTCATAAAGTGGTCGATTATAACCACACCCGGCGGCCGACGACAGGCAACACCGTAACCCAAAGTGATCGAACCGACAAAACCGACGCCCGACCCGCGACTATTGACGCTGCGTCTTCAGTTCAGCGCCTTGCGATTGAAGTCCCGCAGACGGAAGCCCATCAACGCCAACATACCGAAATAGGTCACCACACCGGCACCGACCAAAGCCCCCAGACGCAGGAAGCGCTCCAGCATGTGCCCTTCGCCCCAGGCCGGCATGAAATGCATCAACCCCAGCAGCACCGCGGACATTACCGTCACCGCAACCACCAGTTTAAGCCCGAACAGGCCCCAGCCTGGCTGTGGCTGATACATCTTCTGTTTGCGTAACTGATAGAACAACAGGCTGGCGTTGAGGCATGCACCAGCGCTAATGGCCAGGGCCAGCCCTGCGTGCTTCAACGGACCGATCAAGGCCAGGTTGAAGAGCTGAGTGACGATCAGCGTGAAGATTGCGATTTTTACCGGGGTGCGAATGTTTTGTTGCGCATAGAACCCCGGCGCCAGGACCTTGATCACGATAATCCCGAGAAGACCGACCGAGTAGGCAACCAGTGCGCGCTGGGTCATCGAGGCATCAAATGCGCTGAACTGGCCGTACTGGAACAGCGAAACGGTCAGCGGCCCGGCCAGAATCCCCAGCGCCAGCGAGCACGGCAATACCAGCACGAAGCACAGGCGCAGGCCCCAATCGAGGATTCGCGAGTACTCGTGGCGATCCTTGCTGGCGTAAGTCTTGGCCAGCGTCGGCAGCAAAATCGTCCCCAGTGCCACCCCCAGAACGCCGGACGGCAACTCCATCAGGCGGTCGGCGTAATACATCCAGGACACTGAACCCGCCACCAGAAACGAGGCGAAAATGGTGTTGATGATCAGCGAAATCTGGCTGACCGAGACCCCGAGGATCGCCGGCAGCATCTGCTTCATCACCCGCCAGACGCCGGTATCGCGCAGATTCAGACGCGGCAGCACCAACATGCCGACTTTTTTCAGGTGCGGCAGTTGATAGAGCAATTGCGCCAGGCCACCGACCAACACCGCCCAGCCCAGAGCCATTACGGGCGGATCGAAGTACGGCGTCAGGAACAACGCGAAGACGATCATGCTGACGTTGAGCAGGGTCGGCACGAAGGCCGGTACCGAGAAGCGGTTCCAGGTATTGAGGATCGCGCCGGCCAGCGAGGACAGCGAGATCAGCAATATATAAGGAAAGGTCACCCGTAACAGGCTGGAGGTCAGCTGGAATTTTTCCGGCGTGCTGGTAAAGCCCGGGGCCGTTGCCCAGATGACCCAGGGCGCCGCGATCATCCCGAGAATCGTCACCAGCGCCAGTACTAGCGTCAGCAAGCCCGAAACATAAGCGATGAAGGTTCGCGTCGCCTCCTCGCCCTGCTGACTTTTGTATTCCGCCAGAATCGGCACGAAGGCTTGGGAAAACGCCCCTTCGGCGAAGATTCGCCGCAACAGATTGGGCAGTTTGAAGGCAATAAAGAAGGCGTCTGTGGCCATCCCGGCGCCAAATATGCGTGCGACGAGCGTGTCACGGACGAACCCCAGAACTCGGGAAAGCATCGTGATAGAGCTGACGGCGGCCAACGATTTAAGCAGGTTCATTGAAGAGTTTTTGCCTGTCGATAAACAGCAGGCGAACAAACCGCCCACTTATGCGATACTCCGCGCCGCAACAGCACAGAGCCAAAGCTCGCGAGTTTACAGGTCAAGCGCCGGAAATAAATATCCCGCCTCTTTAGATCGACCACTCAGCGGAACGCATCACCCGCCCTTGACAAGACTTCAACTCATCGGCATGATTCGCGGCCTATTTTGTTTGCTATTTCCTAAAAAGTCTTTCGAGGAGCTCGACGGTGGCCAACACACCTTCCGCCAAAAAACGTGCAAAACAGGCTGAGAAGCGTCGCAGCCACAACGCCAGCCTGCGTTCCATGGTTCGTACCTACATCAAGAATGTAGTTAAAGCCATCGACGCAAAAGACGCTGAAAAAGCGCAAGCTGCTTACGTTCTGGCTGTGCCAGTTATCGACCGTATGGCCGATAAAGGCATCATCCACAAGAACAAAGCCGCTCGCCATAAGAGCCGCCTGAATGGCCACGTAAAGGCTCTGAACGTTGCCGCTGCTGCCTAAGCGACACGCTCATTAAAAAACCGACCCCAGGGTCGGTTTTTTATTGCCTGCGATTTGGCGAGCGCACACCCAAAACCAATGTGGGAGCGAGCTTGCTCGCGATGAGGCCATAACATTCAACATGATTGCTGACTGCTACACCGCTATCGCGAGCAAGCTCGCTCCCACATTTCAATCTTCGTTAGATTACTGATTGTGAGTCCAAGGCAAAATCGGAATCGCCGTCACCGCATTCTGCGGGCTGCCTTCGATCAGACGGTCGCTGTAGACCAGGTACACCAGGGTATTGCGCTTCTTGTCGAGGAAACGCACCACCTGCATGGTCTTGAACACCAGCGACGTGCGCTCCTTGAACACTTCTTCGCCATCCTTGAGCTCGCCCTTGAAGCTGATCGGCCCGACCTGACGGCAAGCGATGGACGCCTCCGAGCGATCCTCGGCCAACCCCAGACCACCCTTGACGCCGCCCGTCTTGGCGCGCGACAGGTAGCAGGTCACGCCATCGACCTTCGGATCATCGAAGGCCTCGACGACGATACGGTCATTCGGCCCGACGAATTTGAACACGGTCGATACCTGACCGATTTCTTCCGCCGAAGCCAGCAGCGGCATCGCCAGCAGCAACCCCAACAATCCTTTTGCCATGCGCATTCGCGTTTTCCTTAAACCAGAATCAGGTTATCGCGGTGAACCAGCTCCGGCTCCGCCATGTAACCCAACAGACCGACAATCGCTTCAGACGATTGACCGATGATTTTTTGCGCCTCAAGCGCACTGTAGTTAGCCAGGCCACGAGCGATCTCACGACCGTCCGGCGCCACGCATACCACCATTTCGCCGCGACGGAAGCTGCCCTGAACCAGTTTTACACCAACCGGCAGCAGACTTTTATTGCCCTGCGACAACGCCGTGACCGCCCCCTCATCCAGCACCAGCGTGCCGCGGGTCTGCAAATGCCCAGCCAGCCACTGTTTGCGTGCCGCCAGCAGGCCGCGCTCAGGCGACAGCAAGGTGCCGATGCGCTCGCCCGTCTTCAAACGATCCAGCACACGCTCCAGCCGCCCACCCACGATGATCGTGTGAGCCCCCGAGCGCGCCGCCAGACGCGCCGCGCGCAATTTGGTCTGCATACCGCCACGACCGAGCGCACCGCCGGTACCACCCGCGACTGCGTCCAGCGCCGGATCATCGGCACGCGCTTCGTAAATCAGCTTGGCATCAGGATTGTTACGCGGATCGGCGTCGAACATGCCATCACGGTCCGTGAGAATCACCAGCAGATCAGCCTCGACCAGATTGGCCACCAGCGCCGCCAGCGTGTCGTTGTCGCCGAAACGAATTTCGTCGGTGACCACCGTATCATTCTCATTGATCACCGGAATGACCTTGAGGTCGACCAGTGCACGCAAGGTGCTGCGGGCGTTGAGGTAACGCTTGCGATCGGACAAGTCATCGTGCGTCAGGAGAATCTGCGCCGTGTGCCGGCCATGCTCGGCAAAGCTCGACTCCCAGGCCTGCACCAACCCCATCTGCCCGATGGCGGCAGCCGCCTGCAACTCGTGCATCGCACTGGGTCGTGCGGTCCAGCCAAGGCGACTCATGCCTGCCGCTACCGCCCCTGAGGACACCAGCACCAGCTCGACACCCGCCTCATGCAGCGCGACCATCTGCTCAACCCAGACGCTCATTGCTGCGCGATCCAGACCCTTGCCGTCAGCCGTCAGCAAAGCGCTGCCGATCTTCACGACCCAACGCTGCGCACCTGTCACCTTGCTCCGCATCATCTTCAACCTTAGCTTGAGGACAGCGCGACCCAGCGCTGCCCGTAACGTTATTCGTGACTACCGATTTCCAGACACCAAAACGCCGCTCGATTGAGCGGCGCTTAAGTTTACTGCAACGAATCAGTCACGCACGTAAATGATTTCCGGACCGTCTTCGTCATCCACATCTTCTTCATCCCAATCATCGTCACCGATGTCGTGGACCGACTTCACGCCACTGCGGCGCAGGGCACGCTGATCATCCAGCGCCTGCAACTGGGCACGAGCTTCATCTTCGATGCGCTGATCGAGATCGGCCAGCTCTTCCTTGTAGGCCGGGTCGTTAGCCAGACGATCGGCACGATCCTCCATGTAACGCATGATGTCGTGACATAGACGCTCAGTGCCCAGCTTGGAGATGGCCGAGATCACATAAACCGGGCCGGTCCACTCCAGACGATCAACGATCTCCTTGACGCGAGCGTCGTGCTCCTCCTCAAGGATTTGGTCGCACTTGTTCAGCACCAGCCAGCGATCACGCTCAGCCAGGGACGGACTGAACTTGGTCAGTTCGCTGACGATCACTTCGGCAGCATCTGGAGCACTGGCATCATCCAGCGGCGCCATGTCGACGAGGTGCAGCAACAGACGGGTACGCGACAAGTGCTTGAGGAAGCGAATCCCCAGGCCCGCGCCATCAGAAGCACCTTCGATCAACCCCGGAATGTCGGCAATGACGAAACTCTTCCAGCGATCGACGCTGACCACACCCAGGTTTGGCACCAGCGTGGTGAACGGATAATCGGCAACTTTCGGCTTGGCCGCCGAAACCGAACGGATAAAGGTACTTTTGCCGGCGTTCGGCAAGCCCAGCAGGCCCACGTCGGCCAACACCTTCATTTCCAGCTTGAGGTCACGCTGCTCGCCCGGCTTGCCCGGCGTAGTCTGGCGCGGCGCGCGGTTGGTACTGGACTTGAAACGAGTGTTACCCAGACCGTGCCAGCCGCCATGAGCCACCAGCAGACGCTGACCAGCCTTGGTCAGATCGCCAATGACTTCTTGCGTAGCAGAGTCGATGACCGTGGTACCGACCGGAACCCGCAGGACCAGCTCTTCACCTTTTTTACCGGTGCAGTCAGTGCTGCCGCCGTTGGCGCCACGCTCGGCATCGAAGTGCCGGGTGTAACGGTAGTCGACCAGGGTGTTGAGGTTTTCGTCGGCGATCATGTAGACCGAGCCGCCATCACCACCGTCACCGCCGTTAGGACCGCCGTTTTCGATGAATTTTTCCCGACGGAAACTCATGCAGCCATTGCCGCCGTCGCCAGCTTTTACTCGAATCGATACTTCATCAACAAACTTCATAACAAAACGCCTCTCGCCATACGGACGAGCCGAAAAACACTAAGACATAAGACTCTTGCAAAAATGAGCGCAGCGACCTCAATCAACGACCGCACAATCCAGCGCCGGCAGCCCATACAAACAGTTTTGCAAGAGACTCACCCCACAAACGAAAAAGCCCCGTCGCAAGACAGGGCTTTTCCAGCAACTACGTAATTATGCCGCGACGACTGCAGTCTTCGGGACAATGCTCACGTAACGGCGACCGAAGGCGCCTTTTACTTCGAACTTGATCACGCCGTCGATTTTAGCGAACAGAGTGTGATCCTTGCCCATGCCAACGCCGTAGCCAGCGTGGAATTGGGTGCCGCGCTGACGCACGATGAT
This sequence comes from Pseudomonas sp. GW822-FHT02D10, assembly GCF_058802345.1. Classification (NCBI taxonomy): domain Bacteria; kingdom Pseudomonadati; phylum Pseudomonadota; class Gammaproteobacteria; order Pseudomonadales; family Pseudomonadaceae; genus Pseudomonas; species Pseudomonas sp. GW822-FHT02D10. Next base: position 68,303 of record NZ_JBXAOB010000013.1, on the reverse strand, counting down.
GTTGCCCGGAATGATAACCTGGCCGCCATACATCTTCACGCCAAGGCGTTTGGCTTCTGAGTCGCGACCGTTACGGGTACTACCACCAGCTTTTTTGTGTGCCATGAGTTCAATTCTCCTAGTGAGGAATTAGGCTGAAATTAAGCCTGAATACCGGTGATTTTGATCTCGGTGTACCACTGGCGGTGGCCCATACGCTTCATGTGGTGCTTACGACGACGGAACTTGATGATGCGGACTTTATCGTGACGACCTTGGGAGATCACTTCAGCCACAACGGTAGCGCCAGCAACAACTGGAGCGCCGATATTCACGTCATCGCCATTGGCGACCAACAGAACGCGATCAAAAGTTACGGATTCGCCGGTAGCGATTTCCAGTTTCTCGATCTTCAGGTATTCACCTGGGGCGACCTTGTATTGCTTGCCACCAGTAACGATTACTGCGTACGACATGGTATTTCTCCGATAATCCTGCTCACCCAGCTCTTTATAAGAAGAGGTATTGGCTGGCATGGCTGCATGGGATGGAACGACCCAAATGCAATTGCGTAAGGCAGGTGCTGCCCAGGAAGTTCAGGGTGCGCGATTGTACGCAAGGCGCGGGTACGTTGCAAGTGGCCTTCAGACGCTGCGGAAGGCTCGAAGCCTGCAGCAGCTTCACAGTGCCTGACCGCGCCTTGACACCCGCTGACGTGGGTCCTAGCATGCCGCGCAACCCTTCTGGAGCAACTGTCGCTGATGCAACCCCAAGCTTTCTACCGCGCGGTGGCGGACGATTTTAACGCCGTCGACGGCATCATCAAGAAGCAGCTGACTTCCCGAGTGCCGCTGGTATCGAAAATCGGCGACTACATTACCTCGGCCGGCGGTAAACGCCTGCGCCCTTTATTAGTGTTGCTGTGTGGCAAGGCCCTGGGGCGCGAAGGCGACGACATGCGCTTGCTGGCCGCCACCATCGAGTTCCTGCACACCGCCACCCTGCTGCACGATGACGTGGTCGACATGTCCGGCATGCGCCGTGGCCGTTCGACCGCCAACGCCATGTGGGGCAACGCCCCGAGCGTGCTGGTGGGTGACTTCCTGTACTCGCGCTCGTTCGAGATGATGGTCGAACTGGGCTCGATGCCGGTGATGAAGATTCTCTCGCAAGCCACGCGAATCATTGCTGAAGGCGAAGTCCTGCAGCTGTCCAAGGTGCGCGATGCCAGCACCACCGAAGAAACCTACATGGAAGTCATCCGCGGCAAAACCGCGATGCTTTTCGAGGCCTCGACCCACAGCGCCGCAGCATTGGCCGGCGCTACGCCGGAACAGAGCGAAGCACTGCGCACCTTTGGTGATCACCTCGGCGTGGCCTTCCAGTTGGTCGACGACCTGCTCGACTACCGTGGCGACGCGGAAACCCTGGGCAAGAACGTCGGTGACGATCTGGCCGAGGGCAAGCCGACCCTGCCGCTGATCTACACCATGCGCGAAGGCACGCCGGAGCAAGCGGCACTGGTGCGTCAGGCGATTCAAAAAGGTGGCATCGAAGACCTGGAAAGCATCCGCGCCGCCGTGGAAGCCTCGGGCTCGCTGGACTACACCGCACAACTGGCCCGTGATTACGTGGCCCGTGCGATCAAATGCCTCGAAACGCTGCCTGCCAGCGAATACCGTGATGCATTGGTTGAGTTGAGCGAATTTGCGGTCGCACGCACGCACTAAAAGCCAACCTTTGTGGGAGCGGGCTAGCTCGCGAAGACGGACGAACATTCAACATTGATGTCGACTGTTATGCCGCTTTCGCGAGCAAGCCCGCTCCCACATTAGGTTTGTCACCGCTACACCCTCTCCTGCTTAAAACCCTATACAATGTGCGCTTTTTAGCCATCCTGAATCCAAGGAGCCCTAGTGAGCACATTGCCACCCTGCCCGAAATGCAATTCTGAATACACCTACGAAGACGGCGCCCAGCTGATCTGCCCTGAGTGCGCCCACGAGTGGACTGCCAATGGTGAAGCCGAAGCGGCGTCCGATGAAACCGTGAAAAAGGATTCGGTCGGCAATGTCCTGCAAGACGGCGACACCATCACTGTGATCAAGGACCTCAAGGTCAAGGGCACATCGCTGGTGGTCAAGGTCGGCACCAAGGTCAAGAACATCCGCCTGTGCGATGGCGACCACGACATCGACTGCAAGATCGACGGTATCGGCCCGATGAAGCTCAAATCCGAGTTCGTCAGAAAAGTCTGAACCTCCTGTACTCCATCCCACGCCCTGCGTGGGATGGCGCTTCACCCTCGCCTGACTCCCCAAACAATCCCGCCCAGTAGCAAAACGCCAACCGTTTTGACCTCCAGCAATTCCCGCACAGAAAACAGCAGAAACCGCCAATAGGTACTTGCTATTAATTGAATAGGAATTATTCTCATCAAACCATTTAAAAGGAGATGAGCATCATGACTTACTTGATCGATGCATGGCTGGATCGCCCACACCCTTACCTCAGGATCCTGCATCGGGAAACCGGGGAAGTGTGTGCTGTATTGGAAGAAGAAGCCTTGAGTGAACTGCAAGATCAGGGTGACCTCGACCTCAACAGCCTGAATTCCAGCGAACCGGTGGTGCTCAAGGAGCTGGTGCGCAACCTGTTTCTGTTCTGCTACGCCCGGGCATTGCGCCCGGTGAATGAACTGAACACCAAGCTCGAGATATGAGAAGCGCCGTAAAACCTGTGGGAACGAGCTTGCTCGCGATGCGGCCAACCCGGTTTGCCTGTGAAACCGAGGTGATTCAATCGCGAGCAAGCTCGCTCCCACATTAGTTCGACCCGACATCGGGCCAGGTATTACAGAACGTCAAGCAGCTCGACGTCGAACACCAGAACGCTGTGCGGCGGAATGCTGCCAACGCCTTGTGCGCCGTAAGCCAGCTCGCTCGGCACGTACAGGCGCCATTTGCTACCGGCGTTCATCAGTTGCAGGGCTTCGGTCCAGCCAGCGATCACGCCGCCAACCGGGAATTCTGCAGGCTGACCACGATCGTAGGAGCTGTCGAACACAGTGCCGTCGATCAGGGTGCCGTGGTAGTGAGTGCGCACTTGATCTTCACGGGTTGGCTTGGCGCCTTCACCTTGAGTCAGCACTTCGAATTGCAAGCCGGAAGCCAGCGTGGTGATGCCGTCACGCTTGGCGTTTTCAGCCAGGAATGCCAGGCCTTCGCCAGCAGCCGCTTCAGCCTTGGCAGCTGCTTCGGCTTGCATGATTTCGCGGATAACCTTGAAGCTGGCAGACATGGCTTCCTGGCCAACACGGCTTTCCTTACCGGCGAATGCATCGGTCAGACCGGCCAGGATCGCGTCCAGGCTAACGCCCGGTGGCGGGTTGTCGCGCAGTTGGTCGCCCAACTGACGGCCGATACCGTAGCTGACGCGGGTTTCGTCGGTGGACAGATTTACTTCGGACATGACACTGCTCCGCTGTGCGGACGGCTCGGGACATTGCCGTGCGTGCACAGCGCATCCCGGAGCGCCCGGAACCAAAAGGGCGAGCAGACTAGCACAGATGCCATTGCGGTGATCAGGGGTGTCGGCGCTATCAGGAGATGGGCACCTTCAGGCTTTCTTCCCCGCTGGCGCCCAGACCGCACATCTCGTCGTGCACCGAGGTGTGAATCAGGTTGAAAGTCAACTTGGGAAAGGCATGAAGCACTTCACGAGCATGTTCCACCGAACGCAGGCGCAGTGTTTGCCCGTGGGCGTCGTCGAGCGAATGAGCGGCGCCATGTATCCGTGCCTCCAACAGATAAATCCCGCCTTCCATCGAGATCAGATTCAGCTCATCGACCTTCCCCGCGATGGCATAGGCGTTCAATTCGTGCAGGTTCATGAGCACCCCCCGCGCAATGGCGAGCCGAGACACTTACAGGGATATGCCTCGGCGCACAAAAGCACAAGCCAGAAACGCCGCCGCCCGTCCGTTTCACAACGGCCGGGCGGCACGCTACGGCGCGGGAACGGCTATCAGTGCTTGGTCAGCTTGTCCAGATAACCCATGGCAAACGCCGAGATCACAAAGGTCATGTGAATGATCACGTACCACTTCAGGTGCTCGGGGTCGACGTTCCTGGCGTCCATGAAGATGCGCAACAGGTGGATCGAGGAAATGGCCACGATCGAGGCCGCAACTTTCATCTTCAGGGAAGAAGAGTCCATCGTGCCCAGCCAGTTGAGCTTTTCCTTGCCTTCATCGATGTCGAGTTCGGACACGAAGTTTTCGTACCCGGAAATCATCACCATCACCAGCAAGCCACCCACCAGCGCCATGTCGATCAGCGACAACAGCACCAGGATCAGATCGGACTCGACCATCGAGAACACGTTGGGGATAACGTGGAAGACTTCCTGAAAGAACTTCAGGGCCAGGGCCAGCAGGCCCAGGGACAAACCGAAGTAGATCGGCGCCAGCAGCCAGCGCGAGGCGTACATTGCATTTTCGACAAAACGTTCCATTAAATCTCACACAAGGGTTTTAAACGGCGGCGAGTATATCAGCCGCTCAAAACCCCATAAACCGCAGACAAATCCACACCCTGCGAGTCCGCCAAAGCGTTTTTCTGCTAGTGTCCACAGCATTCGCACCGTTCACTTGCGTCGTAGAGGAAAACCGGAAAATGGATTTGCGATTGCCTTTAACGACTGTCAGCCTTTGCCTCGCGGTACTGATCGGCGGCTGCTCACCCAACGATGAGAAACGCCCGCAGAGCCTCGAGGAAAAGACCGCACAGTTCGAGAAGTCGCTGGACGCGATTCAGGATCCCAAGCTCAAGGATGCCGTGGCCAACCTCGGCGGTTCGTTGCTGCTGCTCGAACGTGCGCAGCAAAAGCTTGCCATCAAGCCGATCGCTACCGAATACGGCGAAGACGCCATGGCCCTGCTCAAGCACTATTCAACCCCGCAGGCACTGGTCGACACTTACATCGACGGCCTGTTCGTACTGCGCAAGCACTCCAGCTCCGACTACCTGACCGACTTGCAACCAGTGTTCCCCTTCAACTTCAACATGCCTTCCGAGTTCCCCTTCCCGCATGGGCTGGAATGGCAGTCGGTCACGCTGAGCAACAAGAAGGTCGTCCCTTTCCAGCCTGAATGGTCGGAAACCGATCCCGGCATTCAGTTGAGTCCTTCAAGCTCCAACATGAGCAATCCGGATGACCTGACCGTGGCCTACCCTTTTGTCGAGGGCCTGGAAGTCGACAACAGAAACCCGCCGCAACCAGCGACCCTGCAAGGCAAAATCGAAGTCATCGCACCGCGCAAGGTATTCACCTTCGACCTGACGAAAAAGGACGTGGGCCAAACCCGCACCGACGACAACATCAGCGTCACCCTGCGGGCCCTGGAAAAGAACTACGCCGAGGTTGAAGTCAACAACAGCGCAGCACTGGCGCCAGACGTCAGCGATACCCCGCTCAATCCGCTGATCGTCCAGGCCAGGGACACGACCGGGCAGTTCCTCTCACGCTCGGGCTCGATCAACGAAGACGCCGCACACATCGCGTTCTATCAAAAACAACTGGCCGAGATGCAGAAGCAGACCGCCTGGAGCGATGCGTTCGAAAAACAGCTCGACGACGAGCAGCAGGCGTTCGAGCACAAGCAGACTCATCATTACACCAAGGTGTACTTCAACGGCCCCCTCGACAACCTTGAAGTCAACGTGCTCGACTTCTCGGCCGTCACCGTCACCCGCAAGGCCCTGGAACTGCCGGTACGCCGCTTCGACCGCACTACCACGGATAAAACCATCCAGAGCCTGAACCTGCCCGTGGTCGTGTACGACGATCAGGCTGCAACCTGGCTCAAAGGCGCCACACTGAATGAGGAACAGCTGAAAAAGAGCATCCACGTCAACCAGTCCGTCGAGGACGCCAGCGCAGCACGCATCGAATTCGATCACCCGAAAAGCTTCAACGACGAACTGCTCGGTTCCTCATTCAGCCCTGGTGACACCCCCGTGACCTTCTTCACCCAGGATGACAAGGGCAAACGCGGCGAGCCCATCGAATTGCCAGCCGAGGCCTTCGAAATCGACCCGCTGCACGCCACTATCACGTACGACCTGACCTTGTTCCCCGAGACACCGGCGTATGCCGTCGGCTCGATGCCGCTGTTTTTAGCCAATATTGCAAAAAGCAGCCTCGACACCCAGAAGCTGCCCAAAGGCCTGGAGCTCAAGGGCAATGCCTTGGTGGTTGACCAGAAAGTATTCCCCGCCCAGGACTGGCGCTTCTTCGCCAAGGACACGAGCGGTAACTACTTGAAGGAAATTCTTGCTGTCAGCCACGACGCCAGCGCAGACGGCCCGGCGGTGTTTGAGGTGCATTATTTCTACGGCCAGCCGGCTAGCCTGGAGACCTACCAGCGCACCGACCTCAATACTGTCGAATATGGATTCGAGGTCAAACTCGACAAGGCTGAAAACCCAAACCCTGTCGAATAGGCCTCTAATGTTCGGGGTTGAACTCGAAACCGCTCAGGTTGCGGCAGCGCCCACCGTTGATTTCCCGCAGCTGGGCTTGCAGGTGCAAACACCAGATTTGCGGGTCATCGGCCAACTCGTAGCCGTGCAGGGTCAAGCTTTCAACGATGGTTTCAAGTATTGATTCGGCCACGAAAGGACCATGAAACGGGCCCTGGGCTTTGATGGCGGAAGGTTGCTCGCCAGCCATTCCGGCGGCAAACAACAAGGTCCACATACCGGTGTCCCCCGCGAGCGGGCGAATACTGCATTCGATACGAGTAACCAGGCCTAAGCATTGGCGGGTGAGGCAGAGGTTGCGCGGCATGGCGGCGACCCTCGGTAAACCGGGTATTCAGCCTCCACGGGAAGGCTGTCTCGATCCAGTGATGACTGTCGATGTCCTTGACCTGAGCATAGAAGAAAAGTCGAGTCAGCAAGTTGACGGCGGGCTAGAAGGCGCCGAATGGTCGTTGTTGGATTTTTGACGTCATCCACTCAACAAAAATGACCGCCATTTATTGCATACACATGCCCCCCGTAGGCGCTGGCGAAGCCTGCGATCTTTTGACGTTTGAACATCAAGATCAAAAGATCGCAGCCTGCAGCAGCTCCTACGCAGGAAAATCAGGCAGGCTTGGTTTCGGCCAACGCTTCCTGGGCCTGCTCCTTCTCGGCCTCTTTCAAGTCATCTTCGCTGATCATTTCCGCGATCACCCGCAAACGCTCCACCACGCGCGCGTTAACGCTGCCTTCCGGGAACTGACCCTCTTCGTCCGGCTCGCCGGCAGGCTCGCCCACCAGCAGGCTCAATGCCTCATCGGCCTGTCGCACTGCGTAAACATGGAACTGCCCGGCACGCACGGCCGCCAGCACCCGCTCATCGAGCATCAGCGTGGCAACGTTGGCCTGAGGAATGATCGCACCCTGCTCGCCGGTCAAACCGCGTGCCTCGCAGAGACGGAAGAAGCCTTCGATCTTCTCGTTGACCCCGCCCACTGCCTGCACTTCACCGAACTGGTTGATCGAGCCGGTAATCGCAAAGCACTGCTTGAGCGGGGTTTTCGACAACGCCGAAATCAACGTGCACGCCTCGCCCAGCGAGGCACTGTCGCCATCGACGTAACCATAGGACTGCTCCAGCGCGATACTCGCCGAGATCGCCAACGGGAATTCCTGAGCGTAACGGCTGCCCAGATACCCGGTGAGGATCATCACGCCCTTGGAGTGGATCGGCTGCCCGAGGTTGACCTCACGCTCGATGTCGACGATGCCGCTGCCACCGGGGTAGACCGTGGCTGAGATCCGCGCCGGTATACCGAAGGCCGAGTCACCGACTTCCAGCACCGTCAGTCCATTGCACTTGCCGACTGCCGCGCCGGCAGTGTCGATCAGGATGATCCCCGCCAGCATGTCATCGAGAATCCGCGCCGACACACGCCCGGTGCGAGTTGCCTTGGCCTTGAGCGCACGCTCGATGTGCCCGGCATCGGTCATCTCATCGCCGGCCAGATCGCGAATGAAGTCCGCTTCGCTGACCAACTGGAACAGATCGCCAATGCGCGCCGACAAACGGCCCTGGTGCTCGGCCAGTCGCGCACTGTAAGTTGCCAGACGCGCCACCGCATCGGCGGTCAGCGGCGCCATGCCTTCTTCCGAGGTACGGGTTTTGAGCAACTGAGCGAACTGCTCCAGGCTCTCATCGACCATCGGGATGTCTTCGTCGAAGTCCACCAGCACCCGGAACATCTCCTGGAAGTCCGGATCGAGGTCTTGCAGCGTGTAATACAGCTGGCGTGCACCGATGATGACGACTTTGACCTGCAACGGAATATGTTGCGGTGTCAGGGTCACCGTCGCCAATCGGCCCAACTCGCCCAGCGGCGATTCCATTTTCAGTTTGCGTGACTGCAAGGCCCGCTTCAGCGCATCCCAGACAAAGGGTTCGCTGAGCATTTTTTCGGCTTCCAGAATCAGGAAGCCGCCGTTGGCCCGGTGCAGCGCACCCGGACGCAACTGCCGATACGTGGTGTAGAGCGCGCCCTGATCGGTGCTGTATTCGATACGGCCAAACAGGTTGTCGTAAGTCGGATGCGGTTCGAACACCACGGGCGCACCACCGCTGAACGGATGACCGACCACCAGGCTCGGGCCGTATTGTTCTTCGAGCAATTTACGGGCGACCGCGTCGGTCTTGCTGTCATCGACCAGTTGCTCGACCACCGTTTTGAGCAGATAGACCTGCATGGCTTGCAGGTAACCGCACACCGCGGCGTTTTCTGCGTACTTTTCCGACAGCGGTGAAAGCAATGGCTGCAAGGCCAGGGTGATGGTTTCTTCGTTGAGATGACGCAGTTGGTTACTCGACTCGCGCTTCCATTGCGGCAGGCTGGCCAACTCTTCGTTCAGACGCTCTTCGAGCCATGAGATGTCGGTGTGAAAACGCTCACGATCGGCTTCCGGCAACTGGGCGAATTCCGCCTCGTCCACCGCCTTGCCTTCGCTCATCGGGGTGAAGGCAATATTGGTACTGTCGCGGTACAGCGCGACTTCTTTCTCCAGCGCCAGGCGCTCGATCACGTCCAGTGCGCGGTCGTAGCGCTGGTTGAAGGCGCGGTCGATGGCACTTTTCTTTTGCTGGTAGGACGGGTGTTCGAAGACCGCTGGAAAAGTCGCCAGCAGGTTGTCGATCAGGCCATTGATGTCGCCGATAAACGCACCGGCCGTCCCTGACGGCAACTCCAGTGCGCGCGGTTCGCGTGGCTCATCGAAATTGTTGACGTAGACCCAGTCCGCCGGGGTCTGCAGGCGCTTGCCTTCGGCTTTCAGGTAGCGTTTGACGAACGAAAACCGGCCAGTGCCGGGCTCACCCATGACAAATACGTTGTAACCGGGGCGTGGCATGGCCACACCGAACTGCAATGCTTCAACCGCACGTTCCTGGCCAAGCACGCCGCGAAAAGGCTCCAGATCATTGGTGGTAGAGAAGCTGAACTGTTCAGCGGAAAACGGACGGGTCAGCGCTTCAGGCGCTAGACGCAAGCTGGCAGCAACAGGATCAGGCATCGGGCTTCCTTACATCAGGCGGGGCAGTTGAAGGCATTCTGGCGCCGCCTGTGCCTGACTGGCAAGGCGCGCCTTGGGTAAAAGCATAGTCAAAGGGCAAACCCCAGGCGGGCCGGGTGTGAATCAATAGTATCGGGGAATGTTTTGCAAAAAATCACGGAACCGCAGGATCGTGCCTAAACTCCAACCCGCACGGCTGGGCAAATCACCGGCCCACTGGCGTCAGAGTGGCGCCAGCCCCCTGTCCAATGGTACGTACACAAAAGAGAACACAGCTATGAAACGGATTCTTCTTGGTACTCTCTTCACCGTTGCCTCCCTCAACGCCATGGCCCAGGCGCCTGGCGGGCCGGATTGCGGTTGGGGCAACATGCTGTTCAACGGTCAGCGTGGCACCCCGGCGCACGTCCTGGCATCCACCACCAACGGCACCTCTGGCAACGCCACCTTCGGCATGACGTCCGGCACCAACGGTTGTGCAACCAACTCCGCACTGACCTATGGCGGCAAGTCCTGGATTGCCATGAACGGCATGATGAACGAACTGTCCGAAGACATGGCCAAGGGTCAAGGCGAAGCGCTGACCACCTATGCCGTGGTACTGGGCGTCGCACAGGAAGACCGCGCCTATTTCGCCACCGTCACCCACGAGCACTTCCAGCAGATTTTCAGCAAGGCTGACGTGACCGCTGACGACGTGCACACCAATACCCTGGCCGTGCTCAAAGGCGATGCTCGGCTGGCCAAATATGCCACCCCGACTTAAGCTCGATCGCACCAGCCCCGCCACCGAGGCGGGTTTTGTTTTTTTGGACCTGGGGGGCGTTCTCAATTAGTTTCCCCGCGGTGTGGAAACTAATTGAGAACGCCCCCTCCTCTTTGGGTCTTTTTTTTTTGAATCAAGTAGCTCACCATGCTCAAACGCCTTGCCTGTCTGGCGCTGTTTGTCTGCGCCCCGCTGTCCGCCGCGCCTCGCATCGACAACCAACGTTTGCAGCAACTGGCCAACGACCCGTTCTGGATTTCCCTGGGCCACTACGAAAGCGCAAAACTCGGCGGCTGGCGCAGCTATGTCAGCGACAAGAAGTTCTTCCTGGCGACCAATGGCGCCGAGCATCCCGACGCGGAGCTGACAGCCACCGTACAAGCGCTTTATGCCCCGGTCAGTAAAGGCCAGCAGCACGCGCAATGTGTTTACCCGGCGCGTACCCGCTGGTTGAAAGCGCAACTGAACCTGAACGATTTGCCGACCGTGGACTGCAGCGAATTCAAACAATGGTTCAAGGATGTGTCGCCCCACAGCGCGGTGATGATCTTTCCGGCGGCTTACCTGAACAGTCCGTCGTCGATGTTCGGCCACACCCTGTTGCGCATCGATCAGGTTGACGTGCAAAGCGACCACACCGCCCTGCTCAGCTACGCGATCAATTTCGGCGCCTACATCGAAGGCTCGGACAACAGCATTCTGTATGCCTGGAAAGGCCTGATGGGCGGCTATCCGGGATTGTTCGCGCTGGTGCCCTATCAGGAAAAACTCTCGGAATACCGCAGCCTGGAGAACCGCGATCTGTGGGAATACCGGCTGAACCTGACGCAGGCAGAAACCGAGCGCATGGTCGAGCACATCTGGGAACTCAAGCAGATTCGGTTCGATTACTTCTTCTTCGATGAAAACTGCTCCTACCGCTTGCTGGAGTTGCTGCAAGTGGCGCGGCCGAGCCTCAGGCTCACCGAACAATTCCCGCTGACCGCGATTCCCACCGACACCGTCAAAGCCGTGAAAGACGCTGGACTGGTGGAAAAAATCGATTACCGCCCGTCCCGCGAACGTGAACTGTTGAGCCGTGCAAAACGACTCACCGACGACGAGCAGCAATGGGTGCTGAAGGTCAGCGCCGACCAGAAACACTTGCAGGCGCCGACCTTCAAGGCCCTGCCACGCGACCGTCAGGCGTTGATTATCGACGCGGCCTATCGTCTTGAACGCTACCGCGCCAATGGTCAGGAACGCGACCCACAGCGTGCACAACGCAGTTTCGAACTGTTGCGGGCGATCAATCAAAACCCGGCACCGGAGCTGTCCATCGAACGCCCCGGCCTGCCGGAAAACGGTCACGAATCGCGCACCTGGCAGGCCGGCATCGGCACCCGTGGCGACAAAGCTTTTGGTGAATATGGCCTGCGCATGGCCTATCACGACCTCAACGACAACGCTGAAGGCTTCCCCCTCGGCGCGCAGATTGAAATCCTTCAGATGAAACTGCGCCAGTACGAAGGCAATCACTGGCAGTTGCAGCAACTGGACCTGGCGACCATCCGCTCGCTGACCCCGCGCAATGAACTGCTGCAACCGTGGTCATGGCAGGTGACCGGCGGCCTGGAACGGGTGCCGGGCAAGCATGACGACGAAACCCTGGTCAGCCATGTCAACGGCGGTGCCGGTGGTACCTGGCAATTGGGCGACGATGTGCTCGGCTTTGCCCTCGGCACGGTGCGCATCGAACACAACAGCGACTTTGCCGGTTTTATCGCACCCGCCGCCGGTTTCAACAGCGGTGTATTGTGGAAGAACCCGCTCGGTAATCTGAGCCTGGAAACCAAAGGCGATTACTTCAGCAATGGCGAAGTGCGGCGTAGCCTGAGCCTGAACCAGCAGTGGGAACTGTCGCGCAACCTCGGCCTGCGCCTGAGCGCCCAGCGTGAGTTCAGCCACATCGCGCCACCCGAAAACGAAGTTATGCTGGAAGTGAAGTGGTATCACTATTGAAGCTGCAGGGGCACCCCTAGGCTTATCGCTCGCAACAGGTCGTTTTCGGACAACCGCCGAAACCCAAAGCCTGCGACGATGGCCTGAACCCCATTCAGGGAGAACCGCCATGAGCCGCGCTTTCGTCAATGAAGATAACGCCGCTGCGCAAGCCGACCAGCCGGTAGAACGCCAGGTCAGCACGCAGCCCAACTACGTCACGCCCGAAGGTCTGGCCCTGCTGCAGGCCAAAGTCGCCGAGTTGCAAACCCTGCACGGCGAACAATCGGCCCGCGAGGAGGCTGACCCACAGTGGCGGGCCGATCTCGAGCGCGATCTGCGTTACTTCACTCAACGCCTGCAAAGCGCTCAAGTGGTGACGCCGGCCACCTCAACCAAGAAGGTTCAGATTGGCAGTTGGGTGACCTACGCCGATGAGCTGGGCACCGAACGACGCGTGCAACTGGTCGGCGAAGATCAGGCCGCTGCCGCCAAAGGCCTGATCAACTGGAGCTCACCGTTGGGGCGGGCGCTGCTCGGCGCACAGCTAAACGATGAAGTGCTCTGGAAGCGCCCCGCCGGTGATCAGCTGATCGAAATCATCCGCATCGAACCGGGTAAAACCACACCCTGAGCCTGGGAACGATCACGCAAAAAAAAACGGAGCCCGAAGGCTCCGTTTCTCATGCAACCAGCCTGATCAGGCCAGTTTCTTGTAACGCACCCGGTGCGGCTGGGAAGCGGCATCGCCGAGACGCTTCTTGCGGTCGGCTTCGTACTCGGTGTAGTTGCCTTCGAAGAACACGGCTTGCGAGTCGTCTTCGTACGCCAGGATGTGAGTCGCGACGCGGTCAAGGAACCACCGATCGTGAGAGATCACAATGGCGGCGCCCGGGAAGTCCAGCAGAGCTTCTTCCAGGGAACGCAGGGTTTCAACGTCGAGGTCGTTGGACGGTTCGTCGAGCAGCAGGACGTTGCCGCCCTCTTTCAGGGTCAGTGCCAGGTGCAAGCGACCACGCTCACCACCGGACAGGTCCTTGACGAACTTCTGCTGATCGCCCCCCTTGAAGTTGAAACGGCCGACATACGTGCGCGACGGGATCTCGTAGTTGCCGATGCGGATCTGGTCGGAACCGTCGGAGATCTGCTGGAACACGGTCTTGCTGCCGTCCAGGTCTTCGCGGCTCTGGTCGACGCAGGCCAGTTGCACGGTTTCACCGACTTCGATGCTGCCCGAATCCGGTGTTTCCTTGCCCATCAGCATACGGAACAGGGTGGATTTACCCGCACCGTTACCACCGATCACGCCGACGATGGCGCCTTTAGGCATGGAGAACGACAGGTTGTCGATCAGTACGCGATCGCCATAGCCCTTGCTGACGTTCTTGAATTCGATGACCTTGTCGCCTAGGCGTGGACCGGCCGGGATGTAGATCTCGTTGGTTTCGCTGCGCTTCTGAAATTCCTGCGATTGCATTTCTTCGAAGCGTTGCAGACGAGCCTTGGATTTCGACTGACGAGCCTTGGCGCCTTTGCGCACCCACTCCAGTTCTTCCTTCATGGCTTTTTCGTGAGCCGACTGCTGCTTGGATTCAGCGGCCAGACGATCGGACTTGGCTTCCAGCCAACCCGAATAGTTGCCCTCGTACGGAATACCGGCGCCGCGGTCGAGTTCCAGGATCCAGCCAGCGACGTTGTCCAGGAAGTAACGGTCGTGCGTGATCGCAACCACGGTACCCGGGAAATCGTGGAGGAAATGCTCCAGCCAGGCCACGGAGTCAGCATCCAGGTGGTTGGTCGGTTCGTCGAGCAGCAGCATGTCCGGTGCGGACAGCAGCAGACGGCACAGGGCCACACGACGTTTCTCACCACCCGACAGGAATTCGACCTTGGCGTCCCAGGCCGGCAGACGCAGTGCATCGGCGGCGACTTCCAGTTGGCGATCCAGGTTGTGACCATCGCCCGCCTGCAGGATGGCTTCGAGTTTGGCCTGTTCAGCGGCCAGTTTGTCGAAGTCGGCATCCGGGTCAGCGTACTCGGCGTAGACCTGATCCAGACGCGCCTGGGCGTCCTTGATCACGCTGACCGCTTCCTCGACCACTTCACGCACGGTCTTGGTCGGATCCAGCAGCGGCTCTTGCGGCAGATAGCCGATGTTCAGTTCCGGCATCGGACGGGCTTCGCCGTCGAACTCGGTGTCGACGCCAGCCATGATTTTCAACAGTGTGGATTTACCCGAACCGTTGAGGCCGAGTACGCCGATCTTGGCGCCAGGGAAGAAAGACAGAGAAATGTTTTTCAGGATTTCCCGCTTCGGCGGAACAACTTTGCCCAGCCGATGCATGGTGAAGACGTATTGAGCCATGGAGAACCTAGGGTCAGTGACTGATGAATATAAGCACGGGCGAAGCCCGGGCCAGGCCATACGCGCCGCCAGCGATTGATTGTTATCAATACGTGCGCGCGGAATAAAGCCTGAGTCTAAGAGCTGGAACGCTCCCGCGTAACCGGCAAAGCTACCTTAATGATGAAAGGCAGTCCAGTTGAGAGGGGCTGGCACTTTGCCACAACTCAAGGCATGCTAGCCGCCCTCCGGGCGTCCGGCTTATAGTGCACGTCGCGCCAATCCAGCCAAACCGCAGGATCACAGTTTGCCCAATGTCACTCAGCCTTCGTCCGTGAGCGCACTGCACCCTGCGACCGGATCGCCCCTGCGCGGCACCTTGAAAGGTGCGTTGGCGACGCTTGCCCTGCTGTTGCTCGGATTGCTGTTCTGGCAGTTGCTCGACCAACTGAGCGAAACCCAGAAAAGCCAGCGCCAATACACCATCGACTACACCGCTGATCTGGCCGCGCAAGTCAGCCTGAACATGGCGCTCAACGCTCAGATCGCGCTGAATCTGCTACCGATCGTCGAACAACCGCAAACCGCTGATCAGCAACAGGCGTTGCTGCGCAAATTGCAGCAGTCCTTGCCTGATGTGCTCAGCCTGGCACTGCTCAGCCCCTCGGGGAAAATCCTCAGTGATAGCGCCAGCGACAGCCAGGATGCCGATTACCTGAGCGATCTGTCCCGGCGCAGTCACGCCCAGGCGCATTACTTCAGCAATGCCAACGACGGCTCGGCGGTGCATCTATTGCTGCACCAGGCCAGCGGCAGCACTCGCGGCTACTGGGTCTTGCGCCTGCGACCGACATTTTTCTCTTCCCTGACCCAACAGAGTGACGTGGGAGTCCGTCCACTGTGGGTGGTGGAAAACCGCATCAATCAACAGATCATCAGCCGCGACGACGGATTGCCATCGAGCAAACCAGGGGTGGTAAACGCCGATGAGCTGGCCAACAGCGTGCTGGTGGTTCCACTCAGTAGCAGCGACTGGCAGTTACGCGGGTTGTTTGACCGGCAACGGGTGATCGAGCAACTGTTGCCGGCGTTTATCGGTAAATGCCTGCTGGGGTTAGCCCTCTCGCTGCTACCGCTCATCGCATTGTTGAACATGCGCCGACGCCAGCGTCAACTGCACGACGGGCGTCGGCGCTATCGGGACATCTTCGACGGCACCGGTGTTGCGCTCTGCGTACTTGATCTGTCCGGGCTCAAAGCCTGCTTTGACAAGGCGCAACTGCAAACCAGCGAGCAATTGCGGCGGTGGCTGGAGAACGCCGAACAACGCCAGCAGTTGCTGCAAGAGTTGCGCATCACTGAAGTCAACCAGGTCGCGTTGCACCTGCTCAACGTCCAGTCCAGCGAACAAGCCTGGAAGCTGTTGATCGAAGGCGGGCCACTGGATGGCAATGCCATCGGCAATCAGTTGCTCGACACCGTGCTCAATCAGCAGAAACAGCTGGAACTGGAAATCAAGCTCAAGGACACCCAGGGCCGCGACCAACATCTGTGGCTGGTGTTGCGTTTGCCAGAAGAACAGCAGGACGCCAAAGCGGTGATCCTCAGCATCACCGACATCACCAGCCGCAAAATTGTCGAGCTGTCGCTGCTGGAGCGTGAAGGTTTCTGGTCAGATGTCGTGCGCACCGTCCCGGATCACCTCTACGTGCAGGACGTGATCAGTCAGCGGATGATTTTCAGCAACCATCACCTGGGTCAGACCCTGGGTTACAGCAAAACCGAACTGCACCAAATGGGCGAGTACTTCTGGGAGATCCTGTTGCACCCCGAAGACGCTGATCACTACCACCGTTCGCGTCAGGAACAGCGCCAGGCTGGTTATACCCAATTAATGCAGTGCCAGTTGCGCTTTCGCCACCGCGACGGTAAATGGCGCCGTTTCGAAATCCGCGAGCAGGCGCTGGCGCGGGACAAACACGACCAGGTTACCCGCATCATTGGCGTGGCCAAAGACATCACCGATCAGATCGAAGCCAGCGAGTCCTTGCGCGACAGTGAACAACGCTACCGGATGCTCGCTGAAAGCATCAGCGACGTAATTTTCTCCACTGACAGCAAGCTCTCGCTCAATTACGTCAGCCCCTCGGTACACGCCGCGCTTGGCTATGACGTTGACTGGATCTTCCAGAATGGCTGGCAATCAACCATCGCCAACCCGCAACAATTGACCGGCATCTACAGCCTGATGGACCGGGTCAGCAAAGCCCTGGATAAACCCGAACAGCTGGCGCAACTGCGCAGTCAGGTGCAAACCCAGTTGTTCCTGTTCGACTGCTTGCGGGCCGACGGGCGCAAGATCCCGATCGAACTGCGCCTGGTGCTGGTGTGGGATGAACATGGCGCGTTCGAAGGCGTGCTCGGGGTCGGTCGCGATATCAGCCAGCAGCGCCGCGCCGAGAAAGACCTGCGCATGGCGGCCACGGTTTTCGAGCATTCGACGTCGGCGATTCTGATCACCGACCCGGCCGGCTACATCGTGCAGGCCAACGAAGCGTTCAGCCGCGTCAGCGGTTATGAAGTGGCGCAGGTCCTCGATCAGTTGCCGAACATGCTGACCGTCGATGATCAGCAGGAAGCTCACCTGCGTTATGTGCTCAAGCAACTGCATCAGCACAGCACCTGGGAAGGCGAAGTCTGGCTCAAGCGTCGCAACGGTGAACATTACCCGGCCTGGGTTGGCATCACCGCGGTACTCGATGACGAAGGCGACCTCGCCAGCTACGTGTGCTTCTTCAGTGACATCAGCGAGCGCAAGGCCAGTGAGCAGCGAATTCACCGCCTCGCCTACTACGACGCCCTGACCCACCTGCCCAACCGCACCTTGTTCCAGGACCGGCTGCACACGGCGCTGCAATCGGCGGAGCGGCAAAAGTCGTGGGTCGTGCTGATGTTCCTCGACCTCGACCGTTTCAAACCGATCAACGACTCCCTCGGCCATGCCGCCGGCGATCGCATGCTCAAGGAAATGGCCACCCGCCTGCTCGGTTGCGTCGATGAGGACGACACCGTGGCGCGTATGGGCGGCGACGAGTTCACCTTGCTCCTGCAACCGCGTGCCAGCCGTGAGATTGCACTGACCCGGGCGATTCATGTGGCCGAGCAAATCCTTGCCAGCCTGGTGAAACCGTTCGTTCTCGAAGGCCGCGAGTTCTTTGTCACCGCCAGTATCGGCATCGCCTTGAGTCCGCAGGACGGCAACGAGCTGAGTCAGCTGATGAAGAACGCCGACACCGCGATGTACCACGCCAAGGAGCGCGGCAAGAACAACTTCCAGTTCTATCAGGCCGACATGAACGCCAGCGCCCTGGAGCGTCTGGAACTGGAAAGCGACCTGCGCCACGCCCTTGAGCAAAACGAATTCGTTCTGTACTACCAGCCGCAATTCAGCGGCGACGGCAAACGCCTGACCGGTGCCGAAGCCCTGCTGCGCTGGCGTCACCCGCGTCGCGGACTGGTGCCGCCGGGAGACTTCATTCCGGTGCTCGAAGAACTCGGATTGGTGGTGGATGTTGGTGACTGGGTGATCAGCGAGGCTTGCCGTCAGCTCAAGAGCTGGCACCAGAACAAAGTCCGCGTACCGAAAGTCTCGGTGAACATCTCGGCACGGCAGTTCTCCGACGGCCAGCTCGGCACGCGCATCGCCACCATCCTCAAGGACACCGGTCTGTCACCGGCCTGCCTGGAGCTGGAGCTGACCGAAAGTATCCTGATGCGTGAAGTCAGTGAAGCCATGCAGATTCTCGCCGGGCTGAAAAACCTCGGCCTGAGCATCGCAGTCGACGACTTCGGCACCGGCTACTCATCGCTGAACTACCTCAAGCAGTTCCCGATCGATGTACTGAAAATCGACCGGACCTTCGTCGACGGCCTGCCGTCCGGTGAACAGGACGCGCAGATTGCCCGGGCGATCATCGCCATGGCTCACAGCCTCAACCTGGCGGTAATCGCCGAGGGCGTGGAAACCTACGAACAGCTTGAGTTCCTGCGTGAACACGGTTGCGACGAGGTGCAGGGTTATCTGTTCGGGCGCCCAATGCCGGCCAACCGCTTCGCAGCGCAATTCAGCAATGATGCGTTGTTCATGTTCGATTGAGATTTGCGGTGCGGCGTATGACGCCATCGCGAGCAAGCTCGCTCCCACAGGGGATTTGCTGAGTGCCTGAGATCTTTGGTTGAAACCACTCCAGTGTGTGCGAGCCTGCTCGCGATGAGGTCTGCACAATCACCGCTGATCCCTGCATGAACACCACTTGTCTGCGACATGACGTCCTTTCATATGCCAGACAAAACCCATTGAGTTAGAATGCCTTCCTTTTCTGCCCCCCCGATCCTTGAGGACCGCCATGTTCAGCCGTGATTTGACTATTGCCAAGTACGACGCCGACCTTTTTGCCGCCATGGAGCAAGAAGCTCAGCGCCAGGAAGAACACATCGAGCTGATCGCTTCGGAAAACTACACCAGCCCAGCGGTGATGGAAGCTCAAGGCTCGGTTCTGACCAACAAGTACGCCGAAGGCTACCCAGGCAAGCGCTATTACGGTGGTTGCGAGTTCGTCGACGTGGTTGAGCAGTTGGCCATCGACCGTGCCAAGGAGCTGTTCGGCGCCGATTACGCCAACGTTCAGCCACACGCCGGTTCGCAAGCCAACAGCGCCGTTTACCTGGCCCTGCTGCAAGCGGGCGACACCATTCTGGGCATGAGCCTGGCTCACGGCGGTCACCTGACCCACGGCGCCAGCGTTTCCTCCTCCGGCAAGCTGTACAACGCCGTGCAGTACGGCATCGACAGCAACGGCCTGATCGACTACGACGAAGTCGAGCGCCTGGCGGTAGAACACAAGCCAAAAATGATCGTGGCCGGTTTCTCTGCCTACTCGCAAATTCTGGATTTCCCGCGCTTCCGTGAAATCGCTGACAAGGTCGGTGCCTACCTGTTCGTCGACATGGCTCACGTGGCCGGTCTGGTCGCTGCTGGCGTCTACCCGAACCCGGTTCCATTCGCTGACGTGGTCACCACCACCACCCACAAGACCCTGCGCGGTCCACGTGGCGGTCTGATCCTGGCTCGCGCCAACGCCGACATCGAGAAAAAGCTGAACTCTGCCGTATTCCCGGGCGCCCAGGGCGGCCCGCTGGAACACGTGATCGCCGCTAAAGCGATCTGCTTCAAGGAAGCGCTGCAGCCTGAGTTCAAGACCTACCAGCAACAAGTGGTCAAGAACGCCCAGGCCATGGCCGGTGTGTTCATCGAGCGCGGTTTCGACGTGGTCTCCGGTGGTACTGAAAACCACCTGTTCCTGCTGTCGCTGATCAAGCAGGAAATCTCCGGTAAAGACGCCGACGCCGCTCTGGGCAAAGCGTTCATCACCGTGAACAAGAACTCGGTACCGAACGATCCACGCTCCCCGTTCGTCACCTCCGGTCTGCGTTTCGGTACTCCGGCTGTGACCACTCGCGGCTTCAAAGAGGCTGAGTGCAAAGAGCTGGCCGGCTGGATCTGCGACATCCTGGCTGACCTGAACGATGACGCCGTCATCGACGCCGTTCGCGAGAAGGTCAAGGCCATCTGCAAGAAGCTGCCGGTATACGGCGCTTAATCAGCCCGCTTAACCGCAGCACAAAGAAACCGGCCAGTGATGGCCGGTTTTTTTTCGCCTGCAAAACCGCTCAAGCTCGGGCCTTGCCCTCAACTGGTAAGACCGGTAAAGCCAATTCGTCATTTTTTGCTTGCAGCTCTCTGAAAACAGCGCCTAAACTGCGCCTGCACTGGACATACCGGTAAGACCACAATAATTAAGTCCTGAATCTGATGCGCCTCGCGCACGGCAACCAGGACACTCACCAGGACTCCTCCCATGCTCAGATGGTGCTCGCGCTCAATCTTCCTTCAAGTTGTCCTTGGACTGGTGCTTGGCATCGTCTGTGGACTGACCCTTCCCGAATACTCCGCCCAGCTAAAACCCCTCGGCGACGGCTTCATCAAACTGATCAAAATGCTCATCGGCCTGATCGTGTTCTGCGTGGTAGTCAGCGGCATTTCCGGCGCTGGCGATCTGAAAAAGGTCGGGCGCATCGGCCTCAAATCAGTGATTTACTTCGAAGTGCTGACCACCATCGCCTTGGTGATCGGTCTGGTGTTCGCGTTCAGCACCGGCATCGGCAGTGGTGCGAATATTCATCTGGATCAACTTTCCACCGCCGACATGGGCGACATCGCCCAACGCGGCAAACAGATGCACACCACCACGCAGTTCCTGATGGAACTGATCCCGACCTCGGTGATTGGCGCCTTTGCCGACAACAACATCCTGCAAGTGCTGCTGTTCTCGGTGTTGTTCGGCAGCGCGCTGAACCTGGTGGGTGAGGCGGCTTCGGGAATCTCGCGACTGATCAACGAACTCAGCCACGTGATCTTCCGCATCATGGGCATGATCGTGCGTCTGGCACCGATTGGTGTGTTTGGTGCGATTGCCTTCACCACCAGCAAATATGGCCTGGACTCCCTGCAACACCTGGGCAGCCTGATCGGCCTGTTCTACCTGACCTGTGCGGCCTTCGTATCGCTGATCCTCGGCCTGGTGATGCGTCTTTCCGGCCTGCGGCTGCTGCCATTTCTCAAGTACCTGCGCGAAGAATTGCTGATCGTTCTGGGCACCGCCTCCTCAGACGCTGTGCTGCCGCAAATCATGCGCAAACTTGAGCACCTGGGCATCGGCAGTTCGACAGTGGGCCTGGTGATTCCCACCGGATACTCATTCAACCTCGATGGTTTTTCGATCTACCTGACGCTGGCCATCGTGTTCATCGCCAATGCCACCGGTACGCCGCTGGCCATGACCGATTTGCTGACGATCCTGCTGGTCTCGCTGATCACCTCCAAAGGTGCCCACGGTATTCCTGGCTCGGCACTGGTGATTCTGGCGGCAACCCTGACCGCGATTCCGGCGATTCCGGTGGTGGGCCTGGTGCTGGTATTGGCGGTGGACTGGTTCATGGGCATCGGTCGGGCACTGACCAACCTGATCGGTAACTGTGTCGCCACCGTGGCCATCGCCCGCTGGGAAAAAGACATCGATGTCCAGCGTGCCAACAAGGTACTGGCCGGCGAGCAGGGTTACACCTTCCAGTCACGTAAATCAGCGCCGCCGGCGCATCAGCAAGAATTTTGACCGAGCCTTGTGCCTGTCACTGGCAGGCCCAACAATCAACGCTTTGCCGTCTCTCATGGAGCGAACAGTGATCACCTCGTCGACAGTTGTAAATTCAGTGGTTGAAAAGCTCCGCGCCGCGTTGGCGCGCGGACAGTGGCGCTCCGGCGACATGTTGCCGGGGCAACGCGAACTGGCTGAACAACTGGGCATCAGCCGGCCTAGTCTGCGTGAAGCGGTGATCGTGCTGGAGACCCTCGGCCTGGTGCGCTCCATGCCCGGCAAAGGCGTGGTGGTGCTGGAAGCCAACCTGAATGACGCGCCAACCACTGACAGTGGCGTGGCCGGCGCCAGTCTCGAGGATGTGCTGCAACTGCGTTACACCCTTGAACCGTTCATTGTCGGGCTGGTTGCCCAATCCATCAGCAGCAAGGAAATCGGCCAACTGCGCCTGACGCTGATGGACATGCGCGAAGCCCTCGAAGCCAACGACAGCGAAGCCGGGATGAACGCGTACATCGCGTTCCACGAAGAGCTGTTCACCCTGACCTCGAACCCGATCTTCCAGAACGTCGTGCAGCAAACCAGCAATGCGCTCAAACAGAGCGCCGAGGTGCTGCGCAATTCGCCGGAACATTTGGCCGAGCGCCTGGAAGAGAACGAAGCCGTGGTCCGCGCGATCCGTAACAAAAACAGCGCCCTGGCCAGCGCCGAAATGCGTCGGCACATTATCCAGGAAGGGCAACGCATGGGCATTGAGCTGAATATCCCGGACGACAGTCTGGCAAATAACTGTTTGTAGAACCCCCTATCGGCAACCGGACTGGAGACAGGCCATGAGTTCCTACGCCTTGAAGAATCCCGTTTTCTCGATTACTGCCGCCCTGCCCTTGCGCCGCCAGAGCGAAAAGAAGCGTTGCGTCGACGACATCTATCCACAGATTTTCGACGCCATTCTCGAACAACGCATCGCCCCCGCCAGCCGCTTCACCGAAGAAAGCCTCGGCCAGGCATTCGGTGTCAGCCGCAGTATCATCCGCCAGGTATTGGCGAGATTGTCCCATCAGCAAGTGGTCATCCTGCGGCCCAATCATCGCCCACAAGTCGCAGCCCCCGATGCCGAACAAACCCGCCAGATACTCCACGCCCGCAGGCTGACTGAAACCACTCTGGTGCGACTGGCTTGCCAGCAACCGACTTCCCGGCAGCTACCGCAGTTACGCGAATTGATCGAACGCGAACGCCGCTGCATCGAGCAAAACCAACGCGGGCCGGCCATCCGTCTGTCGGGTGAGTTCCACCTGCAACTGGCGCAAGTCGCGGGCAACGCGCCGCTGGCGCAGTTCCTCGGCAGCCTGGTGCCGCTGACTTCGCTGGCGATCGCCCGCTATGAAGAACAGTCGAGCAGTCATTGTGCGTGGCAGGAGCATGCCGCGATTGTCGAGGCGGTGGAACGAGGGGATGCCAGGGCGGCCGAGGGGTTGATGACTGAGCATCTGGATCATCTTGAGAAGAAGCTGCTGAGCCCGGAATCGGGATCGAATCGAAATTGTGTTGCCGGTTAGATCGCCTTCGCGAGCACGCCCGCTCCCACATTGGATTGGTGGTGTTCACAAATATTGTGTTCACAGGTGATCTAGTGTGGGAGCGAGCTTGCTCGCGATAGCGGCCTCAAACACGCTAAAAATACCCGACCTTACTCCGCAGCCACCCGCGCAAACCCAGCGCGAATCTTCTCTTCCGGCAGATCATCGGCAATAAACACGATTACACTTTCCCGCCCTTCATCCTCGGCCCACTCAGTGTCCCAGTCGAAGCCATACAACTTCAGCACCCCCTGAAACACCATGCGCCGAGGTTCACCGTCGATGCTCAACACGCCTTTGTAACGCAGCAGTTGCTTGCCATGATCTTCCAGCAGTTCGTTCATGAACTCGCTGAGCTTGTCGATATCCAGCGCTTTGTCGGTACGCAGCACCAGGCTGGAGATGCGGTCGATGGAAGGCGCCTTGCTCACCGGGCGCAGGCTTACACCGCCGCCGAGGTCGGCGTTGAGGTTGAAACCGCGCACGTCGAGCAGTTCGGCCAGATCAATCTTGCCGTGCTCCACCACGCGGATCGGCGCGCGACGATTGATCCGGGTCAGACGTTCGCTCAGAGCGTTAAACGTCGCCTCGTCGACCAGATCGCTCTTGCTCACCAGCAAGCGATCGGCAAAACCGATCTGCGCCTGAGCGATGGTCTGGGTCAGGTGCTGCTCGGCGTGAGCCGCATCGACAAGGGTGATGATGCCGTCGAGGATGTAGCGCTCGCGCAACTCTTCATCGATGAAGAAGGTCTGCGCCACCGGCGCCGGATCGGCCAGGCCGGTGCATTCGATCACCAGACGGTCGAAGGCGATTTCGCCGCTGTCCAGGCGTTCCAGCAACAGGTACAGGGCCTTGGTCAGATCGGTGTGAATGGTGCAGCAGACACAGCCGTTGGACAGCGTCATGACTTGCACCGGCTCATCGCCCAATAGCTGGGTGTCGATGCCGGCGTCGCTGAATTCGTTTTCGATCACGGCGATTTTCAGGCCGTGCTCGGCTTTAAGCAGATGGCGCAGCAGCGTGGTTTTACCGGCGCCGAGAAAGCCGCTGAGGACTGTTACCGGGATGGGAGAGGACAAACTCGATCTCCTTCAACTACACAAATAAAAATGGGAGCAGGTCAGTGTGGGAGCGAGCTTGCTCGCTCCCACAAAAAGCCCGCTCCCACATCACCTCTGATCACCCGCCGTCAGCGGGTCAACAGCACTTCGGTCCACCCTTGCCACCGTAACGAGCCTCCTGGCGTTCCCGGAAGAACGCTTCGTAACTCATCACCGGTTTGTCCGGGTGTTGGGTTTGCATATGCTCGACATAGGTGTCGTAGTCGGGCATGCCGACCATCAGGCGCGCGGCCTGACCGAGGTATTTACCGAGGCGACTCAGGTCATTGAACATAGTTGCAATCCTCGATTACGCGTCCGGAATAGCCTGGAATGGCGATTCTTTATCCGTGCGTTCCTTGCTGCCCCAGGCGGAAATACCGACCTTGAGCGCATAGAACAGGATGCTGAACACCACGAACAGGAACAGCGCCGTCAGCGTTGCGTTGGTGTAGGCGTTGTAGATCACGTGCTGCATCTGCGTGATGTCCTTGGCCGGTGCGAGGATCTGACCGTTGGCCAGCGCATCGCTGTATTTTTTGGCCAGCGACAGGAAGCCGATCGCCGGGTTGGCGTCGAACAGCTTGATGAAGCCTGCGGTGGTGGTGCAGATCAGCAGCCAGGCTGCCGGC
Organism: Pseudomonas sp. GW822-FHT02D10; assembly: GCF_058802345.1. NCBI lineage: Bacteria > Pseudomonadati > Pseudomonadota > Gammaproteobacteria > Pseudomonadales > Pseudomonadaceae > Pseudomonas > Pseudomonas sp. GW822-FHT02D10. The sequence continues at coordinate 43,112 of NZ_JBXAOB010000013.1, read as the reverse complement.
AGCAAGGTCACCCAGATGTAGCGCTGGCGCTTCATTTTGATCAGCACAACGGTGCCAAGCATCAGCGCGATACCGGCCAGCATCTGGTTGGAGATACCGAACAGCGGCCACAAGGTGTTGATGCCACCCAGCGGGTCGATCACGCCCTGGTACAGCAGGTAACCCCACATCGCCACGCAACCACCGGTCGCGATCAGGTTCGCAGTCCAGGATTCCGTGCGTCTGAGCGCTGGCACAAAGGAGCCGAGCAAGTCCTGCAGCATGAAACGCCCGGCACGGGTGCCGGCGTCGACCGCAGTCAGGATGAACAGCGCTTCGAACAGGATCGCGAAGTGGTACCAGAACGCCATGGTGTTTTCACCCGGCAGAACACTGTGCAGGATCTGCGCGATACCGACCGCCAAGGTCGGCGCACCGCCGGCACGCGCCAGGACGGTGGTTTCACCGATGTCTTTGGCCACCGCTTGCAGGGCTTCCGGTGTGATCGCAAAGCCCCAGCTGCTGACGGTTTGCGCGACTTGCATCACATCACCGCCGACGATTGCCGCCGGGCTGTTCATGGCGAAGTAGACACCCGGTTCGATCACCGAAGCGGCAACCATCGCCATGATGGCCACGAAGGATTCCATCAGCATGCCGCCATAACCGATGTAACGGGCATGACTTTCGCTGGCCAACAGCTTGGGCGTGGTCCCCGAAGCGATCAGCGCGTGGAAACCGGAGACCGCACCGCAGGCAATGGTGATGAACAGGAACGGGAACAGCCCGCCCTTCCACACCGGCCCGGTGCCATCGATGAACTGGGTCAGTGCCGGCATTTTCAACTCGGGCATGGTGATCAGGATGCCGATCGCCAAAGCAACGATGGTACCGATCTTGAGGAAGGTCGACAGGTAGTCACGTGGCGCCAGGATCAGCCAGACCGGCAGTACTGCGGCAACGAAACCGTAGCCGATCAGCATCCAGGTGATCTGGATCCCGCTGAAGCTGAACGCCTTGGCCCAGACCGGATCAGCGGCAATCTGCCCACCGAGCCAGATCGAACCGAGCAACAGCAGCACACCGACGATGGAGATTTCACCGATGCGGCCCGGGCGGATGTAGCGCATGTAAATGCCCATGAACATCGCAATCGGGATGGTCGCCATCACCGTAAAAATGCCCCACGGGCTTTCGGCCAGGGCTTTGACCACGATCAGCGCCAGCACCGCGAGGATGATGATCATGATCAGGAAGCAGCCAAACAGCGCGATGGTCCCGGGGATGCGGCCCATTTCTTCACGGACCATGTCGCCCAGGGAGCGACCGTTGCGGCGGGTGGACATGAACAGGACCATGAAGTCCTGAACGGCACCGGCGAACACCACGCCGGCGATCAGCCAGAGCGTACCGGGCAGGTAACCCATTTGCGCCGCTAATACTGGGCCGACCAGTGGCCCGGCGCCCGCGATGGCCGCGAAGTGGTGACCAAAGAGGATGTGTTTGTTGGTTGGCACGTAGTCCAGACCGTCGTTATTGACGACAGCGGGGGTGGCTCGCAGTGGATTGAGCTGCATCACATTATTGGCAATGAACAGACTGTAGTAACGGTAGGCGACCAGATAAATGGCGATTGCCGCGACCACAATCCACAAGGCGTTGATCGCCTCGCCGCGGCGCAAGGCCACAACTCCCAAGGCGCACGCGCCTACGACTGCCAGCACCAGCCAAGGTAAGTGGCGTAGCAGGCTATTATTATTTTTCATTTTTGATTCCAGCCAGAGTGGACAAAAAAGACAGCCACCCCGAGTTTAGCGCTACTGGCGCCAAAGACCATACCCCGACATAGGTCTGGACCCCTGCCTTGAGTGGCAACCTGTGCAGAGGCGGGTCTATAGTCAGCGAACACCCAGAGGATTGCGCCATGAGGGACCACCCTGCCAATCGCCGCCGCTTCAAACGTATAGCATTCGATGCCAAAACCGAGCTCAGCCAAGGCGAACATCGCTGGCCGGTGAAACTGCTCGACCTGTCACTCAAGGGTCTGTTGATTGAACGTCCCGAGCCGTGGCTTGGGGACAAAGAGAAGATGTTTTCGGTCGACATTCACTTGAGCAAGGACGCCGAGATCCGCATGGACGTGCAACTGTCCCATGACAATAACCGCCAGTTGGGCTTCGTCTGTCGGTACATCGACCTGGAGTCCGTCAGCAGCCTGCGACGGCTGGTCGAACTCAATACGGGTGATCAGGCCGAGCTTGAGCGGGAGCTTGGGGTATTGATCGACATTTGATCGCTCTTGTAGGAGGGATGTGTTTATTCAAATAGCGCGTCCAGGGCTTGCTCCAGTCGGGTCACCGCGATGATCCGCAACCCGGCAGGCGCTTCCTTCGGCGCATTGCCTTTAGGCACGATGGCGCGTTTGAAACCGTGCTTGGCAGCTTCCTTCAAGCGTTCCTGCCCACTCGGCACCGGCCGCACTTCACCGGACAAACCCACCTCACCGAACACCAGCAGATCGTGGGGCAGTGGCCGATTGCGCAGGCTGGACATCACCGCCGCCATCAACGCCAGGTCGGACGCCGTTTCCAGCACTTTGACCCCGCCGACCACATTGAGGAACACGTCCTGGTCGTGAGTGGGTATACCGCCGTGGCGGTGCAGCACCGCCAACAGCATGGCCAGACGATTCTGATCCAGGCCCAGGGTCACACGGCGCGGGTTGGCCAGGTGACTGTCATCCACCAGTGCCTGAACTTCCACCAACATCGGTCGCGTGCCTTCCCACGTCGCCATCACCACGCTGCCCGGAACTTCCTCCTGCGCGCGCGTGAGGAAAATCGCCGAAGGGTTGGAGACTTCCTTCAAACCCTTGTCGGTCATACCGAACACGCCCAACTCGTTGACCGCACCGAATCGATTTTTCACCGCCCGCAACAGACGCAAGCGTCCATCAGACTCGCCTTCGAAGTACAGCACCGTATCGACCATGTGCTCCAACACTCGGGGACCGGCCAATGCACCTTCTTTAGTCACGTGGCCGACGAGGAAAATCGCCGTGCCACTCTGCTTTGCGTAACGCACCAGCAACGCGGCACTTTCGCGAACCTGGGACACGCCGCCCGGCGCCGATTGCAGTTGTTCGGTGAAAATCGTCTGGATCGAGTCGATCACCATAACCTTGGGTTTTTCCACCCGGGCCGTGGCAATGATGGTTTCGATACAGGTTTCGGTCATGACCCGCAGTTGATCTTGCGGCAAGCCCAGACGTCGGGCGCGCATGGCCACTTGCTGCTGGGATTCTTCGCCGGTGACGTAGAGCGCCGGCATACGGGTCGCAAGGTTACACAGGGTTTGCAAAAGGATGGTCGACTTGCCGATACCCGGATCACCGCCGATCAGCACCACCGAGCCGTCGACCAGACCGCCACCGAGCACGCGATCCAGTTCACCGGATGCAGTGGAGAACCGTGGAACCTCTTCGACACTGACTTCGGCGAGCGTCTTGATCTGCGCCTGCTGCCCGGCCCAGCCAGTGCGACCACTGGGGGCTGCGGCACCGCCACTTTCCACCAGGGTTTCGGTCAGGGTGTTCCAGGCCCCGCATTCGCCGCATTGGCCGGCCCACTTGGGGAAGGTCGAGCCGCACTCGGTGCAGCCGTACATGCGCTTTGCCTTGGCCATCTGAACTCCTGGAAAAAACCGCAATGATAGCGTAGCCGGAGAGGTTCAGCGCGCTGTCCTGATGACGGTTGTTCAATATAACTTTTGATGTACTGATCGTTAGCCGTCGGCGTTTTAGCGATAGTTAAACTTTACTGACAGTAGCACTCAGCGCCATGGCTATTTATTCAACAATACGGATGAACCTTTTCTAAGGTTACGTTGAGCAGTATTTGTCCAACTTTTCGCCAAACAGTCTGAAACCGAATACTGCAAACACCCATCCTCAACACAATAAACCTGTACAAGAATTAAAAAACCAAAGCCCACACGTACAAGATTCATCTCGAAAAATGATGGCACTTTGTAATACTATTCGCCGCGACACGAGTCGATAGCAGCGAAAGCTGTAAATAATAGTTGTGTCAAGCAAGACCGGCGCTGCTGATTTACACTGCGTTCACCAACCTCATCAGTAACAAGGAATAACCTATGAGCGTGCTAAGTGAGTTCAAGGCCTTCGCGGTCAAAGGTAATGTGGTCGACATGGCCGTCGGTATTATCATCGGCGCTGCATTCGGCAAGATCGTTTCGTCGTTTGTCGGTGACGTCGTCATGCCGCCAATCGGCCTGCTGATCGGTGGGGTGGACTTCGCGGACCTGGCGGTCACGCTGAAAGCGGCGCAGGGCACTGTGCCGGCCGTGGTGCTGGCCTACGGCAAATTCATCCAGAGCATTATCGACTTCCTGATCGTCGCGTTCGCGATCTTCATGGGCGTGAAAGCCATCAACCGCCTGAAGCGTGAAGAGGCCGTGGCGCCAAGCCTGCCGCCGGTTCCGACCAAAGAAGAAGAGCTGCTGAGCGAGATTCGCGACCTGCTCAAAGCGCAGAACAACAAGTCCTGAAGACTGTACCGCGATAAAAAACGGCACCATCACCGGCGCCGTTTTTTCATTACCAGTAGTTCTCGACGGCCACCTGGCCAGGTCGACGACTCAGGCTCAGTTGCAGGTTGCGCTCTTTCAGCAGATTGCGCGTGTCATCGATCATCTGCGGGTTGCCGCAGAGCATTACCCGCGAATGCTCGGCCGTCATGGCGACCCCAGCCGCCCGCTCTAGCGCCCCATTTTTGAGCAATTGGGTGATTCGCCCGTTCAACGCTTGCGGATGCTGCTCACGGGTAACAGTGGCGATAAATTGCAGTTTATGGTGGTGCTCCGCCAGATAGTCGCGCGCTGCCAACTCGGCAATCAGCGCCTGATAAGCCAGCTCCCGCGCTTCGCGCACGCTATACACCAGAATGATGCGCTCGAATTTCTCCCAGACCTCGAAGTCCTGCAGGATCGACAGAAACGGTGCGATACCGGTACCTGTGGACAACAACCAGATATCTCGCCCATCGACAAAGCGATCAAGGGTCAAAAAGCCGAAGGCCTGACGGTCGACCATCAAGGTATCGCCCACCTCCAGACGACTCAGCTCGCTGGTAAATTCGCCACCCGGTACGACGATGGAAAAGAACTCAAGAAACTCGTCATGGGGTGAAGAGACCATGGAATAGGCGCGCCAGACCGTGCTGCCATCGAGTTTGGTGACCCCCAAACGGGCAAATTGCCCGGCACGGAAACGAAAGCCAGGATCTCGCGTGGTACGCAACGTAAACAGGCCGGGCGTCAATGGCTGAACATCGAGCAGGGTTTGGCGGGTGAACTTCTCTGCGCTGGCGGTCATGGGGCGCTCCATAGATCTGATTGCCCCAGTGTCCCGCAAAGCTGAGCGAAGAAACACCGCCGGTTTGTAATGGTATTAATGAACAGGCGAGAGCCTGTTAACTAAAAAATCAAATATTGGCATGACTCATAGAAGATGAAATTTTTGTCACGTTATTTAAACTCCAGACAAAACCTCACGCGCGTTACGGTTAATGTTGTTTTAAGAACCGGTTATTCTTTTAGCGAGCCGCTCAAGAGCAAAAAAAATCACTTCATGCGCATAGGACTTATCCTACACTCGTGACGTTAAATCTTGGATCCAATTGCACCTATCAAGTGACGTACAAGGAGCGGCCTCCATGGATATCTGGAAAGAGACTCAGCTAAAGCAACTGGCTTATGAGTCAAGCATTGAAAATGCTTACAAAATCGCACTCGATTTCTTTAACAACCTGGGTTACGAATACTGCGCATTTTCGATGACTTCTCATACGACAAGTCATTGTTTTAATGACATAAACCTTAATAACTACTCACATGACTGGAACACGCGCTATGAACAAAACAAGTACTCCACGATAGATCCAATAGTGGCGCATTGCTGTCAATCAATGCTGCCCATTCTCTGGGACAGAGATACCTTCGCCAAGGTCCCTGAGCTCTGGCGCACGCTCGCGGAGCAAGGCTTACAGTACGGTTGGTCACAGCCGGTACATGACCTTAACCACCACAACAGCAGCATGCTCAGCGTCGCCCGGAGCCATTGCCGGATCAGCGCTTTTGAACTCTATGAAAACCTCGGTTATGCGACGTTCATCAGCCATAAGTTGCACACCCTCGCCATGCAAAAGCTGACCAGCAAGAATCCCGGGGGCGTAAGCGTGGCACATTTATCGCCACGAGAAACGGAGGTGCTGAAGTGGTCTGCACAAGGCAAAACCGCGTCGGATATCGGGACCATCCTCAGTGTCAGCCCGCGGACAGTGAATTTTCACATTGGCAAAGCGATCCAGAAACTGGGCGTCACCAACAAGATTTCTGCCGTGGTACAGGCCGCGAAGACTCATTTGATCTGAGCCTCAACCAACACCACAGCGTGTCAGCGCTGAGCACGAAGGAAAAACCAACGAGTAATCCGACGGAAAAAAACGTACCCTTTACGTCCCTCTGAGTGATGACGCGAGAGACATCGCGACGCAGTCCGCTCAGTCGGTCCCGCCAGCATTCAATACGTGCAGAACCGCGGGACACCCGTTGATTATCCAGAGTCTCCGCCTCATGCCCCTGCTCGAAAGTCCCTTCGCCCAACTTGACCTGATCCGCCAACCCGAACAGCAGAATGAACCGCTGCAAGCCTTCGATGCGGCCGACGAATACCTGCTCAACCATCTGGCCGAGCAGCAGCCCGACGCGAAAACCCGGGTTTTGGTGCTCAATGACAGTTTTGGTGCATTGGCGGGAAGCCTTGTCGGCAAAGTTCAGGTCACCAGTAGCGGTGATTCGTTTCTCGCAGCCCAGGCATTGGAAAAGAACCTGATACGCAACGGCTATCCCTTTGATGCCGTATCAGTGCTGCCGGCTAGCGCGCCGTTGGTCGGACCGTTCGACCGGGTGCTGATCCGCGTACCGAAAACCCTGGCATTGCTGGAAGAGCAGTTGATCCGCTTGCAAGCGCAATTGGCACCCGGCGCTCAGGTGATTGCCGCGGCCATGGTCAAACACCTGCCGCGGGCAGCCGGTGATCTGCTGGAACGCTACATCGGCCCGGTGCAGGCCTCGCTGGCGGTCAAGAAAGCCCGCTTGCTGATTGCCACGCTCGACGCCAGACAACCCGCACAGTCGCCCTACCCGAGTCGCTATAAGCTCGACGAGCCGGCGATCGAGCTACTCAACCACGCCAACGTGTTCTGTCGCGAAGGCCTGGACATCGGCACCCGGGCATTTCTCCCTCATTTGCCGAAAAACCTGGGTAGCGCGCGAGTCGCCGACCTGGGTTGCGGCAACGGTGTGTTGGCAATCGCCAGCGCCCTGCAAAACCCTCAAGCCCACTACACGCTGGTGGACGAGTCGTTCATGGCTGTGCAATCCGCTACCGAAAACTGGCAGGCAGCCCTCGGTGAGCGCGAAGTCATCGTACGGGCGGGCGATGGTCTGGCCGGGCAAGAGCCACAGTCGCTGGACGTGGTGCTGTGCAATCCACCCTTCCACCAGCAACAGGTGGTCGGTGACTTCCTCGCCTGGCGGATGTTCCAGCAAGCTCGAGAAGCACTGGTGGTGGGCGGCGCGCTGTATATCGTTGGTAACCGTCATCTGGGCTATCACAGCAAATTGGCGCGGCTGTTCCGGGGTGTCGAACAGGTTGCGGCAACGCCCAAATTCGTGATCCTCAAGGCCCGTAAGTAACGGCCAATGCCCGGGCAAAAAAAACCCTCCAGCGGAGGGTTATAAATCCGTGCCGCAAAGCACGGGATGGGATGTTCGGGTCGATCAGTGAGTGGTCAGGCCAGCAGCATTCATGAACATGCGCATCAGGCTGGCCACGACAAACAGCGCCAGTACGCTGCCGGTCCAGATCATTGCCAGCCAGCCAAGCCGCTGCCAGAGCGGCTTTTTCTCAGCCTGCTCGATTTCCTGCAAAGAGTGTTTACCTGCCATCGTCGAATGCTCCTGTAAGGCGACTCAGGCACCCGGCCCGAGCCGCGGTCACGCAGACTAGTGGTAACCGTCTTCGTGGGTCACCTTGCCGCGGAACACGTAGTAGCTCCAGAAGGTGTACCCCAAAATGAACGGGATGATGAACAAGGTGCCGACCAGCATGAAGCCCTGGCTTTGCGGCGGTGCGGCGGCGTCCCAGATCGAGATCGACGGCGGCACGATGTTCGGCCACAGGCTGATCCCCAGACCGCTGTAGCCGAGGAAGATCAGCACCAGGGTCAACAGGAACGGTGTGTAGTGAGCGTTACGCGCCACCGCTCGCAGTAAACCGTACATCGTGACCAGCACCAGGATCGGCACCGGCAGGAACCAGAACAGGTTCGGCAAGGTGAACCAGCGCGCAGCAATCTCGGCATGCGCCAGCGGGGTCCAGAGGCTGACGATACCGGTCACCGCCAACACCACGAACGCCAGCGGTCGCGCCAGGTTGTGCATCTGCTCCTGCAACTTGCCTTCGGTTTTCATGATCAGCCAGGTGCAGCCGAGCAGCGCATACGCAACCACCAACGCCACACCGCAGAACAGCGTGAACGGTGTCAGCCAGTCCAGCGTGCCACCAGCGAACTGCCGATTGACCACCGGGATGCCGTCGATGAACGCCCCCAGCGCCACACCCTGGAAGAACGTCGCCGTCAGCGAGCCGCCGATGAAGCACTTGTCCCAGATGTGCCGCTTGTGGTCCTTGGCCTTGAAACGGAACTCGAAGGCCACACCGCGGAAGATCAAGCCGATCAGCATCAGAATCAGCGGCAGGTACAACGCCGACAGTACCACCGAATACGCCAGCGGAAACGCGCCGAACAACGCCGCGCCACCCAATACCAGCCAGGTTTCGTTACCGTCCCAGACCGGCGCAACAGTGTTCATCATCACATCGCGGTCACGGTCGCCCTTGATGAAAGGAAAGAGAATGCCGATGCCCAGGTCGAAACCATCCATGACCACGTACATCATGATGCCGAAGATGATGATCACGGCCCAGATCAGCGGAAGATCAATACCCATGATTCAATTCCCCTTGTTCAGGCTGTCGCTGTGATCACCGTTATCGTCAGCAGCGGAAAGCGGACGGGCCGGCGTACGTTGCTGACCAGGGCCACCGTGGCTCTGCTCAGCGCCTTCGTTGATTTTCGGCCCTTTGCGCACCAGGCGCATCATGTAGCCCAGACCGACACCAAACAGCGAGAAATAGACCACGACAAACAGCGCCAGCGTAATGCTCATCTGCAGGAAACTGTGCATGGATGAAGCGTCGGCAGTGCGCATCAGCCCGTACACCACCCACGGCTGACGACCGATTTCAGTGGTGAACCAACCAGCGAGTAACGCGATCAGGCCCGAGGGCCCCATCCACAAGGCCAGGTAGAGGAAGGCGCGGTTCGAATACAGCGCGTCACGCTTGCGTAGCCACAGGCTCCACAGACCGGTGAAGATCATCAGGAAACCGAGCCCGACCATGATCCGGAACGACCAGAAGACAATGGTCGAATTCGGCCGGTCTTCAGGTGCGAACTCCTTGAGCGCCGGGATCTGCTTGTCCAGAGAGTGAGTCAGAATCAAGCTGCCAAGGTACGGAACTTCGACTGCAAAACGGGTCTTCTCGGCTTTCATGTCCGGCCAGCCGAACAGGATCAGCGGGGTCGGCTCGTTGCCATGGTTTTCCCAGTGACCTTCAATCGCGGCGATTTTTGCCGGTTGATGCTTGAGCGTGTTGAGGCCGTGGAAGTCACCGATCACCGCTTGAATCGGCGCGACGATCAAGGCCATCCACATGGCCATCGACAGCATGGTGCGGATCGCCGGATTATCACGGCCACGTAGCAGGTGCCAGGCCGCCGACGAGCCAACAAAGAATGCAGTGGCCACAAAGGCTGCGGTGGCCATGTGCATCAGGCGATACGGGAACGACGGGTTGAAAATCACCGCGATCCAGTCCACCGGAATCACCTGGCCGTTAACAATTTCGTAGCCCTGCGGCGTTTGCATCCAGCTGTTGGAGGCGAGAATCCAGAACGTCGAAATCAGCGTGCCGATGGCCACCATGACCGTGGCGAAAAAGTGCAGCTTGCGCCCGACCTTGTTCCAGCCGAACAGCATGACGCCAAGGAAACCGGCTTCGAGGAAGAACGCCGTGAGCACTTCATAGGTCAGCAGCGGCCCGGTGACGGAACCGGCAAAGTCCGAGAAGCGGCTCCAGTTGGTGCCAAACTGATAGGCCATGACCAGTCCGGAGACCACCCCCATGCCGAAGTTGACGGCAAAGATCTTCGACCAGAAGTGATACAGGTCACGGTAGGTGTCGTTGTGGGTCTTCAGCCACAAGCCTTCGAGCACCGCCAGGTAACTCGCCAGGCCGATGGTGATCGCCGGGAACAGGATGTGAAACGAGATGGTGAACGCGAACTGAATTCGGGCGAGATCAAGTGCCTCCAAACCGAACATAAGTCTTCCTCTGTCAGGTAATACGACTGCTGGCTGGAAGCCTGCACCCACCGCCCCCACGGTTATGGAGTGTGGCGAATTCAAATTCGTTGTTGTTTTACAACCATCGCAACGCAGGGAGTCTGGCCATCTGGCCGCCAGAGCAAATCCACCAAGGGTTTTGATCTGGATCAAGTAACGATGAAAGAGTAGTCCCATTTTCGCGGCCCGACTGTGTGGTCTTTTGCCGCGTGACAGGTTGCCTCAGCCCCCCGTAGGAGCTGGCGAAGCCTGCGATCTTTTCAATCAGGCTATTGGGAGCTGCCGACAAGCGAAGATCAAAAGATCGCAGCCTGCGGCAGCTCCTACCCTCCGACCTGCACAACCTTTAGTTACAACTTGATGATAATCTCGATTTTCCCCGCCCAGACCTGCCTGCCGATGCCGACCCAAGCCCCGCTGTTGTTGCGCCATCACCGACCGTTCATTGCGTTCTGGCTGGCACGGATATTCACCGCCAGTGGTTTCCAGATGCTCACCGTGGCCATCGGCTGGAACCTCTATCAACTCACCGGCAACGTGCTGGACCTGGGCCTGGTCGGGCTGGTGGAGTTCACGCCTCGGGTATTGTTCATGCTCCACACCGGGCATGTGGCAGACCGTTATGACCGGCGCAAGGTCGCAGCCATCTGCCAGTCCTTGCAGGCGATGATCGCCCTCGCCCTGGCCATTGGCAGCGCCACTGACCACGTCACTCGCGAAATGATCTTCATCCTCGCGTTCCTGCTCGGCGGCGCCCGGTCGTTCGAAATGCCGACCACCCAGGCGCTGCTGCCCAGCATCGTGCCCAGCGCGCTGTTTCCCCGCGCCGTCGCGGCCGCGCAGTCGGCGCAACAATCGGCCACCATCGTCGCCCCGGCCCTCGGCGGTTTGCTGTATGCCTTCGGCAGCGTCTGGGTGTATGGCCCGACGGTGATGCTGTACCTCATCGCCTGCACCCTGATGCTCAACCTGCCCGCACGGCAAACCCCGCTGAACAAGGGCAAGGCGACCCTGGATTCGTTGCTCGCCGGGATTCGCTTCATTCGCAGCCGCCCGGACATCCTTGGCGCGATCTCATTGGACTTGTTCGCGGTATTACTCGGTGGCGCCACGGCGCTGCTGCCGGTTTTTGCCAGGGACATCCTGCTGACCGGCCCCTGGGGACTGGGTCTGCTGCGCTCGGCGCCAGCGGTCGGTGCCTTGCTGATGTCGTTATGGCTCGCGCGGTTTGCCGTGGAACGCAACGTCGGACGTGTCATGTTTACGGCCGTCGGGGTGTTCGGCGTCGCGACCATCGCCTTCGGCTTGTCGACCTCGTTCTGGTTCTCGCTGGCGGTGCTGGTGGTGCTCGGCGCGGCAGACATGATCAGCATGGTGATCCGCGCGTCCTTCGTGCAACTGGAAACCCCGGACGAAATGCGCGGCCGGGTCAGCGCGGTGAACGGTTTGTTCATCGGTGCCTCGAACCAGTTGGGCGAGTTCGAATCCGGACTCACCGCCCACTGGTTCGGCACCGTACCGGCGGTGATCATGGGCGGGATCGGTACGCTGCTGGTCACCGGGACGTGGATCAAACTGTTCCCGACCCTGGCCCAACGCGACCGCATGCATGTGCCGGTGGAGGAGCCGAAAGCTTCAGCGTTGCCCGCTACACCAGCAACTCCCCCGCCACCGCAGCCCTGACGGCCTTGCCGCACAGTTGTTCAACCAGCATCAACGCAAACGCCAGGGCAACGCTCGAACCTTGGGCGGTGATGCAGTTGCCGTCGACGACCACGGGTTGATCGACGAACGTGCAGCCGAGCAAATGATGACTGGCCGCGGGCAGACAGGTCATGCGCCGCTGACGCAATACGCCAAAGGCTTGCAGCGCCAGCGCCGGTGACTCAGCGATAGCGGCGAACAGGCGCCCGGCGGCGGATTGATCCTTGACCAGCTGTAACAAGGGTTGATGAGCTGCCAGGCGCTGAGCGCCGACGGCGCCGCCGGGTAGAACGACCAGATCGAACGGTTGCACCAGCACATCGACCAGCATCGCGTCGGCGGTCAGTCGGGTGCCACGGGCGCAGGTGAGCATGCGCCGCGATTCGATGCTCGCCACCACCACTTCGACTTTCGCACGGCGCAACACGTCGATCAGTGTCACGCCTTGCAGGTCGTCGATACCTTCGGCAAGGGTAATCAGGGCTCTAAGGGTCATGGTCTGCGTCCACAGGGTGATCTTTAAAGCGTAGTCAGCTTTGCGGACAGATGTTCGAGCGGTGCGGTCACCTAGGGTCTGTACGAAAACTCGCCGAGCGGCGATCAGGCAAGGCAAAAACAGGCGAGGAAGCGGAGTTTAGGGGCCTAAATGAGCATTCCGAGCCTGTTTTTAACGCAGTCTGGTCGACGCGCAGGCAGTTTTCGTACAGAGCCCAATGAAAGCTACTTGATGTACAGCTGCGTCGACAGCGTATTGCCGGGGGCATTGATCGAAGTATTGCTGAAGGTGAACGTTCCTTCCTGCTTACCCGCCAGATCAAAGATGTAGAGATTGCCGACGATCTTGCTGGCAGTGCCGGAGCATTCCGTCAGGTTGCCGTTGCCGTAGGCGCAGACGCGGTTCCGCACGCCATCGACTTCAAAGCCGTCCAGCGCTGCATTCGGCAGGCGGCCGTAGCCGATCTCCAGCACATAGATCTTGATGTTCGGTCCTGCGTGATTGCACTGTGTCTTCTTCTGCCCTTCAGCAATATTTTCAATGCCGCAGGACGCCGACTGGACCTTGAGGACCTTGACTTCACTCAACGGCGGTGCCGAAGCCGCTATTGCGCTTTGCGCGCCGACCAACAAGGTGCCAAACAGGCTAAATGCCAGAATCATCCTGCTCTTTATTGAAGACATGTTCCCTCCCAAAACCAGCGCGCAGTATGCCCCACTCCCCCAGACGACAAAACATCGCCGACGATCGCAGCTATAGCCGCACGCTGCTGGTATGATGCGCGGCTTTTTCCGACCGACAGAAAATACTCAGGCGCCTGCAGCGGCCTGTGCTTTGCTGTTGAAGTCGATACATTCACGGCGCCGTGCGCGCCACGGGGAGCAGACATGCTGGAAAGGCTGTTTCAACTCAAGGCACACAACACCAACGTGCGTACCGAGATTCTTGCCGGTATCACGACCTTTTTGGCCATGGCCTACATTCTGTTCGTCAACCCGAGCATCCTCGGCGAGACCGGTATGGACAAGGGCGCGGTGTTTGTCGCGACGTGCCTGGCTGCGGCCATCGGCTCGACGACCATGGGCCTGATCGCCAACTACCCGATCGCGCTGGCGCCGGGCATGGGCCTGAATGCCTTCTTCACCTACACCGTGGTCCTGCACATGGGCCACACCTGGCAAGTGGCGCTGGGTGCGGTGTTCATCTCGGCGGTCATGTTTTTCCTGTTGTCGATCTTTCGCATCCGCGAATGGATCATCAACAGCATCCCGCTGGCCTTGCGCTCGGCGATTGCCGCCGGTATCGGCCTGTTCCTGGCGCTGATCGCCCTGCACAACGCCGGCATCGTAGTCAGCAATCCGGCGACCATGGTTGGCCTCGGCGACCTGAAACAACCGGCACCGATCCTCGCGACCCTGGGTTTTGCGCTGATCGTCGCCCTCGAAGCCCTGAAAGTACGCGGTGCGGTACTGATCGGCATCCTGGCTGTGACCATCGTTTCCATCGCCTTGGGCTTCACACCGTTCGGCGGCGTGATGGCGATGCCACCTTCGCTGGCACCGACCTTCCTGCAACTGGACATCAAGGGCGCGCTGGACATCGGTCTGGTCAGCGTGATCTTCGCCTTCCTGTTCGTCGATCTGTTCGACAACTCCGGTACCCTGATCGGTGTCGCCAAGCGCGCCGGCCTGATGGGCAAGGACGGCCACATGCCGAAAATGGGTCGTGCGCTGATCGCCGACAGTACCGCGGCCATGGCCGGTTCCCTGCTGGGCACCTCGACCACTACTAGCTACATCGAGTCGGCAGCGGGCGTCAGCGCCGGTGGCCGTACCGGTCTGACGGCTGTCGTCGTGGCGATTCTGTTCCTGCTGGCGCTGTTCTTTGCACCGCTGGCCAGTAGCGTCCCGGCATTCGCCACCGCACCCGCGCTGCTGTTCGTCGCGGTACTGATGACCTCGGGCCTGGCGGAAATAGACTGGGACGACATCACCGTCGCCGCGCCTGTGGTGGTTACCGCCCTGGCCATGCCGTTCACTTACTCCATCGCCAACGGTATCGCGTTCGGTTTCATTTCCTGGACCGCGATCAAGTTGCTGTCCGGCCGTGGCCGTGAACTGAACTCGGCGTTGGTGATTCTGTCGATTCTGTTCGTGATCAAGTTGGGTTGGTTCAACGCATGACTTTCGATTCCCAGGCTTACACTGCTCAGCTCGAAGAAAAGGCCACGCGCTTGCGTGACCTGCTGGCGCCGTTCGATGCACCTGAACCTGTAGTGTTCGACTCGCCGCTTGCGAACTTTCGCCTGCGCGCCGAATTCCGTCTGTGGCGCGAAGCCGGCGAGCGTCACTACGCGATGTTCTCCCAGGAAGACAAACGCACGCCGATCCTGATCGAAGAATTCCCGATCGCAAGCCTGCGCATCAACCAGTTGATGCCGCAGCTCAAGGCCGCCTGGCAAGCCAGCGCCGCCTTGAGCCACAAGCTGTTTCAGGTGGAGTTCCTGACCACTCTGGCCGGCGATGCGATGATTACCTTGTGTTATCACCGCCCGCTGGACGAGCACTGGCACACGGCGGCTTCGAAACTGGCCGCGGACCTGAATGTCAGCGTGATCGGTCGCTCCAAGGGCAAACGCGAAGTGATCGGTCACGATTACGTGGTCGAGAAACTGGACGTCGGCGGCCGCACCTTCAGCTATCGCCAACCGGAAGGCGCGTTCACCCAGCCGAACGGCACGGTGAACCAGAAGATGCTCAACTGGGCATACGACGCCTTGGGCGAACGGACTGACGATCTGCTGGAGTTGTATTGCGGTAACGGCAACTTCACCCTGCCACTGGCGACCCGCGTGCGCAAAGTGCTGGCCACCGAAATCAGCAAGACATCGGTGAATGCGGCGCTGAGTAACCTCAGTGAAAACGCTGTGGATAATGTCACTTTGGTGCGGTTGTCTGCCGAAGAACTGACCGAAGCGCTGAATGAAGTTCGCCCGTTCCGCCGTTTGCACGGCATTGATCTGAAGAGCTATGAGTTCGGTAGCGTGTTCGTCGACCCGCCGCGCGCCGGCATGGACCCGGACACGTGCGAGCTGACCCGACGCTTCGAGAACATTCTGTACATCTCGTGCAACCCGCAAACGCTGGCGGACAACATCGCCCAATTGCACGACACCCACCGCATCACCCGTTGCGCAATGTTCGATCAGTTCCCGTGGACCCACCACATGGAATCCGGGGTCTTGCTGACCCGGCGTTGATTACACACGTTCACTACAAAACAGCCGTCTTGAGGACGGCTTTTTTGTGGGCGGCACCCGCGACTGTCCGATCATCGAACACTTATTGCCGTCTTGTGAGCCTTGCTGCTCAGCTTCAATTGACCAAATTAACCGGCTAGTACAATTTATCTCCACAGGCGGGTCACCCTCGACCCACGCCCACAATAACAATGGAGAAACGCCTGATGCCCCCTATCGTTCTGGTGCTCAACGGCCCGAACCTGAACTTGCTCGGCACTCGTGAGCCGGCGACTTATGGCCACGAAACCCTGGCCGACATTTCGGCCTTGTGCGGTCGTGCCGCTGAAGAGTTCGGTCTGGCGGTGGAGTTTCGCCAGACCAACCACGAGGGCGAATTGCTCGACTGGATTCACTCGGCACGCGCTCGTTGTGCCGGGATCGTGATCAACCCGGCAGCCTGGACGCACACCTCGGTAGCGATCCGTGATGCGCTGATCGCCAGCGAGTTACCGGTCATCGAAGTACACCTGTCCAACGTGCATGCCCGCGAACCGTTCCGTCATCACTCGTTCATTTCGGCCATCGCTACCGCAATCCTGTGCGGCTTCGGCAGCCATGGCTATCGCCTGGCGCTGGAGCATTTCAGCCAACGCCTGAAGGGGTGAGCCACATGTCACAGAACAACACTGTACTCGCAGGACTCATCGGCGCCGGCATCCAGGCGTCTCGAACACCTGCGCTGCATGAACGCGAGGGCGATGCCCAAGGCCTGCGCTACCTCTATCGGTTGATCGACCTCGATCAGCTGAAACTCGACAGCGACGCCCTCCCCGACCTGCTGATGGCGGCAGAGCGGATGAACTTCACCGGCCTGAACGTCACCTTTCCCTGCAAGCAGGCGATCATCCCGCTGCTCGACGAACTCTCGCCTGAAGCCCGAGGCATTGGCGCAGTGAACACCGTGGTGCTCAAAGACGGAAAACGCATCGGGCACAACACCGATTGCCTGGGCTTTGCCGAAGGTTTTCGTCGTGGCTTGAACGATACGGCCCGCGAGCGCGTCGTCCAAATGGGGGCTGGCGGTGCCGGAGCCGCGGTGGCCCACGCGCTATTGAGCGAAGGCGTACTGCAGCTGAGTATTTTCGACGTGGACGTCAGTCGCGCACAAAGCCTTGCGAACAACCTCAATCAGCATTTCGGCAGCGGCCGGGCCTGTGCCGGCAGCGATCTGCCGAGTGCGCTGGCGCAGGCCGATGGATTGGTGAACACCACGCCGATGGGCATGACCAAACTGCCCGGCATGCCGGTGCCCGTGGCGTTGCTGCGGCCCGAGTTGTGGGTCGCGGAGATTGTTTACTTTCCGCTGGAAACCGAACTGCTGCGCAACGCCAAAGCATTGGGTTGCCGTACCCTGGATGGCGGCAACATGGCGGTGTTTCAGGCGGTGAAGGCCTTTGAATTGTTCAGCGGCGTAGTGCCGGATGCGCAGCGGATGCTAGAGCATTTTCAAAGTATGAATGGCTGACGAGCGCGGCCTTCTTGATCGTTCCCACAGAGTGGGAGCGATCAACGACAAAAGCCGTACGCCCTCCAACCACTCAGGCCGACAGAAACGGATAGGTACTCAACGGAACGAACAAACCAAGAGCTTAGTGCGCCGTAACCCGCGCCCGCATCCCCGAACCACTCGGCGACAAAGCCAGCGCCAACTGCGTCCGATTATGCATATGCGTCAACCGCAACACCTGCGACACATACAACTTCACCGTGTTCTCGGTTATCCCCAACTCACAGGCAACCTGGTAATTGGTCTGCCCCTTGCCCACCAACCGCGCAACGTCCAATTGACGAGGCGACAGCTGATTGAAGATCGCCGGCATCTCCTCCCGACCAGCCTCACTGCCACCCTCCCCACCCGACGATACAAACGGAGCACGGCGAACCTTATCGAGGTCCTGATAAAGATCATCGATGGATTCGGAAAGGTCTTGCAGCTTCTGATTCAAATACCCCAACTGAACATTTTTTTGCCGTTCCTGAAGCGCAACTTCCTGGCGCTGCACCCCTTCGAGCAACTCGTTCAAATCTATCGGCTTCTGATAGTAGTCCGCGATCCCGGCGCGCAACGCCTTGATCACGTCCTGTTTGTCGGCACACCCGGTGAGCATGATGGCTTCGAACGCCCGGTGCTTGCCGGCGATGCGTTGCAGCTCCTGAACCAGTTGAATACCGTCGAGCCCGGGCATGTGCAAATCACAGAGCACCAGGCCAATGTCAGCGTCTTCGCAAAAGCGCTCGATGGCTTGCTGGCTGGACTCACAAGGCACGCAACGGTAGCCGCTGGCTTCAAGAAACCCGCGAAGCTCTTCCACAATCAGCGGTTGATCATCGACCACCAACACTTTTATCGCAGAGGTAGGCTTGTTCACTCGCAACTCCATGCCCTGTCCGAAGACTGTCAGTTCCTGTACCGACAGCGGCAGGCTGTACAGGCACTGATTTGAAAGTAGACCTACTTTCCTACTATGTACATAGCGCTAGCTGCGCCGCACGACTAGTGGATCCAGGGCAGCGTCAGCAGCATGCCGATCAGCACGAAGGGCGCGAAGGGTGGGGTTTTTGACAGTTCCGGAGAGAGGTACTGAAGATGACTTCTAAGCCCTTGACTCATATGTGGCCAGAGTTTTGGGGCGATCAATAACCACAGCAGGCTGGCCACTCCGGCACCGATGAAACTGCCGAGTAAATGCAGGCTATCGGTCGCCAGACCGATCGTCGCCATCAGCTTCACATCAGCGGCCCCCAACCGCCCCAATGCATACCCGGGCACGGTAAACAGCAGCGCCAGCAGCAATGCCCAACCACCTTGCGCTCCAGGCGCACCGAGCCAGGTGGTGCCTGTCCAGAGCAGATAAATCAGCGCCAACAGCCCGGCGCCCAACGTCAGGCTGTTGGCGATATGCCGTTGCTGAACATCCTGTGCCGCGCAGAGCGCCAGCCAGATCAGTAGGACAAAACTCTGCATCCGGTAAAAATCGTCCGCTTTGGCTGAATGATTCTATGCTGATATCACGTTGACGTTGTCAGGGTAGACGTACTCATGAAATCAGGCCTCCCCAGAAAACAAAAAGGCGCTGTGGCGATTGAGTTCGCCCTGGTGTTCGTGATCTTTTTTGCGGTGTTTTATGGCATCGTCAGTTACAGCCTGCCACTGTTGCTGGTGCAGTCATTCAATGAGGCCACTGCCGAGGCGGTTCGGCAAAGCGTCGCACTGGACCCGAACACGGCCAACTACCCACAAGCCATGCAAGACCTGGCCAATGCCGTGCTGAAAAAACAACTGTCCTGGGTGCCAAGCGCCTTCAACATCACCTACGGTGTGGACACCACGGCGGCCTATAACGCAGGCACAGGTTTGCTGACGGTCAGCGTGACTTATCCCACCAGCAAGCTCAATCAAGTCATCCCGTTCCTCGTCCTGCCAGGTGTCGGCACCGTGCCCAACCTGCCGACGAACCTGACGGCGCAATCGAGTCTTCAATTTTGACGCCTGGGGAAAAGCGCTTCGGCCGGCTGGACAATCTGATCGCCCGTTCGCCGACGGTAATCTACGTGCAACGCTCTGTCGAAGGTGCACGGTTCTGTATCGAGCTGCCGATTGCGGACTAGATCGCCAGATAGCCTTTGCCTTTCTGCCCACAGGTCAGATTGAAACCCACATCGACCTTGTTGACGTCGATTCCCAGATTGAACAACAGGCTATTGACCAGCGGATCGACCAAGGGCGCCAGCAGACCATCAATGGCGTTGACCAACAGCGTTGTCACATCAGCCAGCAGCGATGACAACGTACCGAACAGCAAAGCCGTCAGACCGCCAATCGTCGGTGTGTGCTGAATCAGCGTTACGCCTCCCAGCGTCCCGCTCAAACTGCCGGCGACACCCGATACCGAAACGGTGTGAGTCGGCAGTGGCGGGACATTGATTTCCTTGGGGTTGCTGTAGGTGTAGTTCGGGTCGCTGGTCCCGGCGATCGGGCTGTCGATCATGATTTCGCTACCGCCGCCGGTAAACGGTGTGCGCGGACCACAGATGAAGGTTAATCCGTGGCAGGTCTTGCTGCCGATATCGACCAGGGTTAACGGTGTCAGCGCTGATAGCGGCGACGAGGACAGCCAGATCGCCGGGTCGATCCGGCCGACTTTGACGTTGACCGCGGCAATCTCCGTGGTGGCAGTGAGACTTTTGCTGGTCGGACTGACGCACGTGTAATCGGTGACATAACTACTGCCGACTCCCGCCTCGATCCCCACATCCAGGTTGAGGCCCTCAGGCACTATTTGCAGATCTGTTTGTGTGCAGGTTGCCAACAAACATCCCGGCGCCAGCAGCGTGTTAATGGAAACGATGATCGGGCTCAACAGCGTATTAATTAGCTGCAACACGGCGTTGATCAGAGAAAGATCGACCGTTGTGAGCACTCTGACCTGCGCAGTCTTGACGTAGATTCGGTTCACACCCAACGGGTCAGCCTTGGCCAGCTCCGGATCGCCCACGGCAGAAAACTGCGGCGGCTCAATCACTTTTATACGGGTCGTCACACCCAGCAGACCCAATACGTTGACCGGTAGAGCGGCGGTCACTGCACTGTTTTTATTCGCCAGTTGGACAAACCCCTGAACCAGTTGGAACAGTTGCACCGTGGCGTCCAGGCTGGCCGCCGAGCTGCCCGTCTGAAGTTGAAGTACATCGCCGAGTTTGATCGGCGGAGCATGGGTTGTCCCTACCTGCAAATTGGCCAAAGCCGTCATCACATCGGCCGAAGCGCCATTCTGATTCGCAACCGTTGCAGCGGCGTGGATGAACTGAGTCACCGTTCCTTGCGCGTTGAGCAATGCCGTGTAATCACCTGCGGTTACCCCCAGTTCAATGGCTAACTGGTCCATGAACCTGAGCAGGTTGATATCGGTATTGACCAAGCCGTCCCACCCCAGAGCGGTCAGGTTCACGCTGCCGCCGAGGAGGCTTGAGAACAGTGGATTCAAGAGATTCGACCTGTCGGTGTCGACGCTTGCGACCGAACTGCGAATACTCAACTGCGCCAGCGTCGGCTTGGGCGCCGCCGCCACCGCCGTGGCGGTCAGCGTGGTATTGGCACTGGCTGAAGCCCCACTGAACAACGCTTGAAGAGCGCCCACTGCACTGGTCGGCACCACGTTGGTGGCAACCACCTGAATGGCCGTCGATTGCGTGGCATTGGGGACGAAGGTGCGCAGGTTGGTCGGCGCCGTCAGCAGCGAACCGCAGGCAGTGGTCAGGGTGCTGGTGGTGCTGACGATGAACCCATTACGCACCGCACTTTGCCCGGCATAACTGGCCGCCGTCAGACCCGGCAGGCAGTTACCGCCACGGCTGACCGCCTCCAGCGCGGCGTTATCCGCCACCCGTTGCAACTTGCGCTGTTCCAGATAGAGCCGGCCGCTGTCGACCACCAGCAGTGCAAACAATAGCGCGAGGCCGAAGGTCATTGCCGCGAGCAAACCAATGGCACCACGTTGCCCGGCGGGGCCGCGAAACTGCAAACGGGGAGACATCGAGCACTCCTTTGCCGGCGCACTGCCGAGCGCTACCTCCAGCAGTGTAGTAGGAGCTGCCGAAGGCTGCGATCTTTTGATCTTGGCGTCCGTCCAGCAACTAATCGTCTGTCGGGAAGATCAAAAGATCGCAGCCTTCGGCAGCTCCTACATAGGGTTGGCATAGGGTCGGCACGAGGTCGGTGTTCGGATGTTTTTTCGCTTTATCTCGGTGGGTAGTTGCTCAATATCCGCCCTACTGTCTCGCGAATCGCCGCGCTACGGTCGGCGGGCTGAGGCGATCGGCTGAGCAACTGCTCATCGCTGCCGCGCCAGACCAGCTTGCCATCCTTGCCATCGAGCAGATCGATCTGAAGTGTGGCGACCTTGTAAGTGACGTTGCGGGTTTCGTTGTACATCGGCGCACCCCAGTAGCCGTTCCAGGGGCCACCCCAGCCTCCGCCGTAGTTGGTGGTGATTTGTTGCTGGCGGTCCTCGACGATCAGATAGGTCCGCACATCGACGTCAGCCTTGGCACCGACAGCTGCCGGGCGCAGGCCACGCTGGTCGAGTTGATCAGCAACTGCCTGGCGAATGCGTTGTTCGGTGAGGTCGCTCTTGATCCGGGGATCGTCGGGGCGGTATTGCAGGGCGGGCTCTTTCCAGGCCCAGCTGCGATAGGCGGCGAAGTCGCGGCTGGCATCAAAATCGTGATTGACCTGGTTCGATTGGCAAGCGCTGAGCAGCACAGCGCACGCCAGTAATGAGAGACGGCGGGACATGGTTTTTCTCCGGTTCATGGCAGGGAACCTAACTAGGAGGATACGCCGCTACCGCCTTTTCTACAGCTGTTCGCAACGCATCGCCACGCTCGATTTCGTTGCCCTGAAGGCCGGTTTCAGCGCTGGCACTCCAGACCGGTTGGCCGGTTCCTGCGTCGAACAAATCCACCCGAATCACCAGCACTTGCACCTGATAGGTACGAACGATCGGCGCCGTGTTGTACATGCCGTAGCCATTACCATAACGGTTATAACCCCCATAGCCACCATAGCCGGAATCGTCCTGCACCTGTTTCAGGCGGGTTTCCTGATGCAGGTCAGCGCTGACCCACAGGTCGGCCGGCCGATTGTCGTGCAGCGGTCGCAAACCCCGTTGATCCAGCGCATTGCTGACCGCTTCGGCAATCTGCGCCGAGTCGGCCCAGGCCGAGCCGTTGGGCAACCGACCGTTGAGCCAGGCCCAACTGTGGTAGCGCGCGTAATCACGCGGTGGCGCCGGGTAGGCGCTGCGATCAAAGGTGTTGGCGGCTTGCGGCGGGGCCGGCGGTAACGGGTTGGAGCTGGCGACATACGGATTGCTGCCCTGGCAGGCACCGAGCCCCAGACACAGCATGATCAATCCCAAACGGCGTTTCATTGTGTTCTCCACAAAAGCCACGACTCAGACCGGGCGGCAGATCCAGTGCAGGTAACGCCCCAGCCCCGCAAAGCTCGGGTGACGACGGTGGGCCAGCTCCATTTCCAGCAGGTCGATGAGTTCGGCACGGGCCTGGAACTCTAACGGCATATAGTCGTGAAAAACCCGCACCCCGCTCTGGGTTTCGACCCGCCACAAGCCTTCCAGTTGCGTCGCCAGTTCGCGCGGATCCAGCGGCATTTGCGGGGTCAGGCTCTGCTTCTCGCCAGCCATGTCGTTCTTGCGCATCTTACGGAAATGGCCCTTGAGCAAGTTGCGGTAAATCAGCGCATCGCGGTTATAGAACGCCAGCGACAACCAGCCGTCTTTAGTCGTCAGTTGATGCAGCACCGGCAGAATCGCGTGAGGCTCGGCCAACCACTCCAGCACCGCGTGGCACAGCACCAGGTCGTAAGGTTCGGTGAGCTGACCGAGCAGCTCTTGCCACGGCGCCTGGATAAAAGTTGCCGTTTGCCCCGCGTCGGCGAAGCGCTGGCGAGCACCTTCGAGCATCGGCGCGGCAGGTTCGGCCAGGGTCACCTGATGGCCGCGCTGGGCCAGCCACAACGACATGTGCCCCAGGCCGGCGCCGATATCCAGCACCCGCAACGGCCGATCCGGCAGGGTTTCGGCCAGGTCGGCCTGAAGCACCGCCAGACGGATCGCGCCTTTGGCACCGCCGTAGATTTTTTCGGCGAAACGGGTCGCCAACTGATCGAAATGACGGTCGCTCATCAGCTGAACCGCCGTTCGCTGTCTGCCAGCTTGCTGCGTACTACCTGTTCCATATCCAACCCCAACTCACTGCACAGCAGCAGTAAATAGAGCACGATATCACCGACTTCCTGACCGGCATGGGCAAGTTTGTCCGCCGACAACTGGCGCGACTGGTCTTCGCTCAGCCACTGGAAAATTTCCACCAGCTCGGCCATTTCGACACTGGCGGCCATGGCCAGGTTTTTCGGGCTGTGAAATGGCCGCCAGTCGTTACGGTCACGGATGCAGTGTAGGCGTTCGGTCAGTTCAACAAGGTTCATCGGGCTCTCCTGAAGGCGTATAGCTTCGGGCGGTTTTTCTCAGGACGCAATGAAAAGATCGCAGCCTGCGGCAGCTCCTACGAAATGCGCGTACGCCCGTAGGAGCTGCCGCAGGCTGCGATCTTTTCGGCGGATTCAATCGACGACGTTGAACTCGACCCGTGCCGTCTGTCCGCCTTCATCGAGCACACTCAACTCAACCCGCCCAAGCTGCTCGAACGTAGCGTTGATACTCTCCTGATTCGCACTGTCGCCCAGCGGCGTGCCGTTGACGAACCACCAGCGCCGCCCGCTGCCGCCGAGCGCCGACAGCTTCAGCCGCAGCAGTTCCTGACTGGCCGCGGGTCGACGCAGTTGATCGCCATCACGTACGCCAACAATCGACAGCGGCGAAGACACCGCCAGCACCGGCCCCGGACAATCCGGGTCATTAGCCGGCAAGCGCGCTTCGCGGCGTTCGACGCGCGGCAACCAAGGCTCCAGCGGCGCCGGCCACAGCGCGATATCTCGCGCCACGGCGCCTGGGCATTTGGCGTCGACCCGCAGACCTTTGGCGTTGACCCAGACTTTCTCCACCAGTCCCACGCTCAACGGTTGGTCCAGGGCCTGCAAGGTCGGCGGCGTAGTGCCGTCCAATGTCCAGGCGAAGCGCTGACGACGGCAATTCGGATCATTGCGGCTCATCGGCTGCCCCAACGGCCAACAGATCGCCGCCACCCCGACGTTCAACGGCACCGGTGGTACCGGCGCGCTGATGCCACGCTGGCTGTCGCGGTTGATCAGCACGTCGTGGACTTGCAGCATCAACGGTGCCGCCGACGCCAGGCCGAATTGCCCCGGCACCGGCGTGCCGTCCGGGCGGCCGATCCAGATGCCGATCAGGTAACGCGGCCCGACGCCAATCGCCCAGGCATCGCGAAAACCATAGCTGGTGCCGGTTTTCCAGGCCAGCACCGGACGCTGCACCAGTTCGGCGCGCGGGTCGCGATCGGGACGTGCCTGACCACTGAGAATCCGCCGCACGATCCACGCCGAACCCGGCGACAGCAGCGGCCGCTCACGCAGCTCATCGTCGGGCTGCAAACGGAGGTTGGCGCTCTTGCCGCCACGGGCGAACGCGCTGTAACCGCTGACCAAATCCTCCAGACGACTGCCGGCGCCACCGAGGATCAACGCCAGGTTCGGCTCAGCCAGTGGCGGCAAGGTCAGCGGCATGCCGCCGATACGCATTTCGGCGGCAAAGCGTTTCGGTCCGTAGGCTTCCAGCAACTGTACCGCCGGCAGATTCAATGAGGTCGAGAGCGCGCTGCTGGCCGGCACCGGGCCGCTGAAGCCCATAGAGAAGTTGCCCGGCCGGTAATCGCCGTAACGCCGGGGCACGTCCTGCAGCAGCGATTCGGAATGAATCAGCCCGGCGTCCATGGCCATGCCGTAAAGGAAGGGTTTGAGGGTTGAGCCCGGTGAGCGCATCGCACTGATCATGTCGACATGGCCGAATCGCCGGTCGTCATTGATATCCACTGAACCGAGATAGGCGCGCACCGCCATGCTTTCTTCCTCGACTACCAGAATTGCTGCCGACGTGTACTCCGGCAGGCGGGCGCGCCAGCCCAGCAGCAAGTCTTCGAGACGGCGTTGCAGGCTGGCGTCGAGGGTGGTGCGAATCAGTGGCGGGCTGTCCGGACGGTTCAAGCGCCGCGCCAGCAACGGTGCGAGGCTCGGCTCCAGACGGGGCGCCAGCAGCAAGGGTTCTTCCAATGCCTCGTCGACCGCCGACTGTGACCACACCTGGAATTGCGCGAGACGCCGCAGGACTTTGTCTCGTGCCACTTGCGCGCGCGCCGCGTGGCGATCCGGGCGCAAGCGACTCGGCGCTTGCGGCAATACCGCCAGCAACGCGGCTTCGGCGTGGGTCAGGTGCTGCGGCGATTTGCCCAGATAAGCCCAACTGGCCGCCGCCACGCCTTGCAGCGTGCCGCCGAACGGTGCGCGGTTGAGATAAAGGTTGAGAATCTGATCCTTGGACAGGTGCCATTCCAGCTGCGCGGTGCGCCACAGCTGGCGCAGCTTGCCGAACAGCGTTCGCGAATGCGGATCGAGCAGGCGCGCGACCTGCATCGACAAGGTACTGCCGCCGGACAACACCCGTCCGCCGCTGAGGTTTTGCCACGTAGCTCGCCCGAGCGCCAATGGGTTAATTCCAGGATGCTGATAGAACCAGCGATCTTCATAAGTCAGCAGCGCGTCGAGGTAATAGGGCGAAACCTGCGACGCTTCCACCGGATAGCGCCACACGCCGTTGGCGTCGGCAAAACGCCACAGCGGCGTACCGTCTTCGGCCAGCACCACCCGCGCCAGGTCGTCCTTGGGCAACGGCAACGGCCAGATCCGGTCAGCCAGCCACAACAGCGCAATCAGAAGCAGCAGGCTACCTAAAGCCCATCGCACAAGCTCCCACAGGGATCGCAGACGTTCAGTTACTATTCGCAGATTCAAACCACCAAACCTCTATGCTTCAAGGGAACTCGCCAGCACTGACAATGACTCAAGGCTCAGCTTTGGCACCCACTCTTTCATCAGGACGCACACATGCAGGTAGATAGTTTTTTCGAATGGCTCGGCCAGGCGCTGGGGTCGGTCATCCGGTTCATCGTCGATACGCTCAGTGGGTTGTTCAATGCCTTGACCCACGCCAGCGGCAACTTTGTCGACGGCCTGTCGCGAGCGCTGGGCATGGAGCCCTCGATCATCGGCATTCTCGTGCTGATCATCGGCTTGATGTTGCTGTACTCGGCGATCCGCGCCTTCATGCGCGCCTCAATCATCGCAGGGGTTATCTGGCTGGTGCTGGGGTTGTGGGTGTTGAGCTGGGTGGTTCACTAACACCGTGACCCCATGTGGGAGCGAGCTTGCTCCGGGCGGCGATCCGACGATGATGGCTTCACATTCAACAAATAGGTTGCCTGCCAGACCGCTATCGCGAGCAAGCTCGCTCCCACAATGTACTGGTGCATCATCTCTTTCGGTTAGTGGCCCTGAATCACCATCTCCGGCACGGTTTCGCCCACGGCTTGCCAGTTCGGCCGGTACATCGACTCCACTTGCGGTGGCGGTACGCGGTAGATACCGGGGGTTACGGCCCGCGCCAGGTACAGCAAGTGCGTGGTGCCGTAACCGTCCAGGTTCAGCGCCGCGACGTAACGGTCATCGCGGAACTCCTGATGCTTGAGGCTGGCGTTCTGCATCGATTTGCGCCATTCCTTGACCTTGCTGCTGGCGTTTTCCAGGCTTGCGGCGCTTTGTGCCAGGTTCTGGTTTTCCAGTTCAAGACCTGCCGGCAACAAGTCCACCACCAGCGCATCCGGCACCCGCTGCTTGGCGCCGACTGCAATGTGCACCAACACCAGATCGCCGCTGGCCAGGGCCTTGAGGTTCAACGGCTGGCCGTTCATGCCCAGGTACTCGCGACGAATGCTCAGGTTCTCGCCACCGGGTACCGGCATCTGCACCGGATACCCGGATAGGGTCAGTTGCTGATAGACCGGTTCGCTACCCTCATTGCGCAAGGTCAGGTTTGATGACAACAGCTTGCCTTCCAGTGAAAGTGCCGGCTGGTCATTGCTCAGCTCATGGACTCCAGCGCTGCCGTCCAACAGAACCTTCCAGTTGGCCTCAGGTTTATTGAGCAGTCCTCGGCCAGCGAGGAACAACGAATTTCGCTCCTGAGTCGACAACCACTGACTGGCCGCCATCAGGTCGGACAGTTCGAACAACCGCTCATCACGCTTGCCCTTGTCCAGATCGTTTTCCTCCAGCAGTGCCAGAATCAGCGCCTGATCACGCAACGGGCTGCCGTAATCGGCCAGCCAGTCATTCGGTTTGCGTGAAGCCGCAAGACCGGCGAGCAAGGCCTGATCGGCACGCGGTTGATCGCCCATTTTCTGCAAGGCAATCGACAGCTGTACCAGCGGCAGACCGGAACGGGCATCGGTACGACGCTCGAACAAACTGCGCAGCGCGCCCAACGGTGCCTGTTGGCTGCGGGCCAACACCAGCCCCGCGTAAGCCTGCACCGCAAATCGGGTGTGTTCAGCGTTTTCGCTGTAGTTCACTTCGATCAGGTTGCGCTCTTGCAGGTAACGCAGCAGTCGTTCGCTGGCCTTTTTCAGCGCCTCGGGCGGTACCGCAAAACCCTGGTCGCGAGCGCGCAGCAGGAAGTCGCTGACATACGCCGTCAACCAGTATTCTTCTTCGCCATCGGCGCCCCACAGACCGAAGCTGCCGTTGTAGCGCTGCATGCCCAGCAAACGCTCGATGCCGAGTTCGATCTTGCGTTTGCGGTCGGCGTCCGGCTCGCCTTCCAGGCCAAGCCGTTTCAGGCTCGCGGCGTCGGCATAGAGCGACGGATACAGACCGCTGGCGGTTTGTTCCAGGCAACCGTAAGGGTAAGCCTTGAGTGCGCGAATCTGCTGGCCAAGGTTCAGCGGTGGTCGGCTCGACAGGCTGAGCAAGGCTTCACGCCCGGACGCTTCGAACAGCGACAACTCTCCTTCCGGCAAACTCCACGGCTGATCCTTGAGCACCGCGCGATAGTGCTTGAGCAGTGCCGGATACGCCGGGCGCACGCCCAGGGTCCACTCGCGGGCAAACGGCGGCAGGTTCTCGCCCGGCAGATCAAGACCATTGACCAGCACTTTGACCTTGCCCTGACCGAAACCGCCCTGTGCGCGCACCGGGATCCGCAGCGTGGTGCGCTGGCCCTGAGTCAGCTGCACGCGGTGCGCCGCCTCGTCGACCAGGTCCAACGGGCCTTGGGTGCTCAGTTGTACCTCCAACGTCTGTGCCTTACCCGAGAGGTTCGACAGGTCCAGTGCCAACGTCGTCTGATCGCCACCGGCGAGAAAACGCGGCGCCGACAGTTCGGCAATCAGCGGCGCGGCGATGACGGTTTTGCCTTCAGCCATGCCGTAGCGATCATCGGTCCAGGCCTGGGCCATCAAACGCAGTTCACCGTTGAAGTCCGGGATGTTGACGCTGACTTCGCCTTCGCCCTGTTCGTTCAGAGTCACCGGCGCGCTTTGCAAGGCAACGATGGTCACGCTGGTGTCTGGACGTTTGCCACCCTTGGCCAGTGCCGCGTCACCACCAAACGCCAGACTGGCCAAACGGCCCTGACCGGCTTCGATCAGTTGCCCGTAAACGTCGAGTTGGTCGGCGCTATAGGCCTTGCGGCCAAACAGGCTGGAGTACGGATCCGGCGTCGGGTACTCGGTGATGTTGAGGATGCCGACGTCCACCGCCGCCAGCAGCACATGCACCTGTTTTGGCACGCTGCCATCGGCGTTTTTCGCTTGAATCTTCACGCTCAGCGGTTGTTTCGGGCGCATTTTTTCCGGCGCCGTCAGGCTCAAGCCGAGTTTGCGCTGAGTCCGGTCCAGCGGCAGATGCAATACGCCAACTGCACGTTTCGGGGTGACGTTGGCCTTGCGCTCGCCGGGACGGATCACCAGCGCACTGACGTACAGATCGTGGCGCGCCCACTTCGGATCGAGTTTCACCGCGAAGCTTTTGCCCTCGGCCGGCACGTCGATTTCCTGCCACCACAACGGCCCATCGGCCGATTCCACCAGCAAATAGCCTTTGCCGGCAGCCGGCGGGGTCACGGTAACGTTGGCCGTATCGCCATCGCCATAGGCCGGCTTATCCAGCGCCAGTTTGACCTGGTCCGGACGCACCGCGCCGCCTTCAGCGTTGTCCTGGGCACGGTAGCCGGCCCAGAAGCGCAGGCTGCTGACGATGCCGGTTTGCGGGTCCTGGACTTCGACGCGGTACGGGCCCCACTCCACCGGGAAGCTGACCTTCGCCGTGTCGCCGGCCTTGATGCTGATGGTTTCTTCGTCGAGGTTGAGGAATTTTTCGTTGAAGTGATAGCTCCAGCCATCGCTCTGCGAATAGTTCCAGTAGTAGTCGCGGCGCTCACGGATCAGCCGCACCTTGAGGTTGTTGGCAGCCAGTTTCTGGCCTTCATTGTTGGCCATCAACAGTTCGAACTCGACCGGGCCATTGCCGTTGGTTTCTTTGCCCTCAAACAAGGCGCGCAGACCCGGCAAGCGATCCGCTGGCCAAACCGGTTGCACCACGCGCCGGGTAATCGGCCGGCCACCGGACTCGTGCAGACTGGCCTGGACGATCAGTTGCAGCGGCGACTTGGCCGCGGCCCATTTGCTCTCAAGCGAAATCAGCGCCTCGCCATTGGCGTCCAGTGCCGTTTCGTCCAGTTCCAGGTCCTGGCTCAGTTCCTCTTCGGTGACCGAGCCGAACTGATAGCCCGGTAAACCTTTGACCGCCTCACGCAATGGCCGTACGTAAACCTGGCCACTCAAGCGATTGCCTGACGCTGGCGCGCCGTAGAGGTAACGACCGTTGACGCTGATTTCAGCGGTGTCGGCCGGTTTGATCGGCACATCGCTGCCCTTGAGTTCAAGGGCCAGGCGCTCGGGCAGGAAGTCTTCGACCAGAAACTCATAGAGCTGCGGTTTGCCGTCGCCCAGGTCGAACACCAGTTGCCAGCGCCCGGTCGGCGCTTCGCCGGCCAGTTGCAGTTGATACTGATAGAGCCCCGAAGCATCGGCGTCCCAGACGAATTTGCGGCTGACCTGCGCATCCGGCCGACGCACTTCGACGCTGACCGGCTGCGGTTTGACCGCATTACCGTCCTTGTCCCGCAGCAAGGCGTTGAGCAGCACGGTTTCGCCTGGGCGGTAGAGATCGCGCGGGCCAAACACGAAGAATTGCAGTGGATGAGCGTGTGGCCCACCGATATTGAACTCGGCCAGATCCAGCGCCGCGCTGTTGAGGCGCAGCATGCTGGTTTGTTCACCCTGATGGGCCAACAGCACTTCGGCCTTTTTCGGCAGCGGCAACTCGGCGTGGCCGCCCTTCTCGGTTTTGCCTTGGCCGAGCACTCGGCCATCGGCGTCGAGCAGTTCGAGGCTGACGTCGTCCAGCGCTTTGCCGCCCTCCAGGGCTTGGGTGAACACGTCCAGACGATTCTGGTAACGGTGCACCGACAGGCCGATGTCGCTGAGGGTGAACAGGGTCGCCGGTTGCGAGTAACTGTAAGTGCCGGAAGCGCGCATCACCGCCAGGTAGACACCCGGCTGTTGCAACGGCTTGAGGCCGGCGATCGGCAGCAGCAGGGTTTCGCGGGTGTTGCGCGCCGGGTTCAGGTCGAAACGGCCGCCGTAGACCAGATCGGCCATCGGCAGC
Source organism: Pseudomonas sp. GW822-FHT02D10 (assembly GCF_058802345.1). Taxonomy (NCBI): domain Bacteria; kingdom Pseudomonadati; phylum Pseudomonadota; class Gammaproteobacteria; order Pseudomonadales; family Pseudomonadaceae; genus Pseudomonas; species Pseudomonas sp. GW822-FHT02D10. The sequence goes on along the minus strand of NZ_JBXAOB010000013.1, from coordinate 11,801 downwards.
AGTTCACGCGATTGATAGCTTTGCAGGCTGCTGTTGCGGCCCCATTGGGCGAGGAACGCCGGCAGCGATTCGGGTTTGATGCGGAAGAATTCGACGTCGATCTTGTTCACGTTCAGCGCGATCACCGGCAAGCCTTCCGCCAAACGGGTCGGCAGCAAGGTGCCACGGCTGGCGAAGCCCACAGTCGGTTGCAGGTCGCGGGTTTCCAGACGACTGCTGTATTCGGTGGCCAGTTTGGCGTCGTTCACCGCCAGCAGTCCGGCGTCGACCGTCAGCACCAGTTTGCGCTGCGGCTCAAGGTGACGCAGGCGCAGCTCCATCAGGTTGTCCGAAAGTTCCCAGGCGCCATCGACCTTGCCGGTCTTGCTGTCCACCAGGTGCAATTTGTCGGCGAATTTCTGCTGCGGGTCCAGCGGCACCGAGACACTCACCGACAGCGTGCTGGCGCCATCGAGCTGGATTTCCGAGACATCCACCACGCTCAATTCGCGACCGGCGTAACGCTGCTTCAGCGCAGCAACATCCTGTACGGCCTTGGCCTTTGGCGTCGTGACCGGCGCCGGGCTGGCCGGCGCTTTGCTGGAAGTCGATGAATCGCAGGCGCTGAGCAGCGTCAGCACACAGGCCAGAAACAATCCTTTGTTAAACATGGGGCACTCGTTGGCAGGCGTATCGAAGGGTGAACTATAGCCCAAGCGCTCGCCGGGCTACTCAGATCGACCGACGGCGGGGAGATTGGTTGGCCAGCGAAGGACACGGCGCCAACGTCGGTTCTGCCGCTACAATGCCTGCTCTCGCAAGGAGCCTGAATGTCTACGCTGATTACCGACTGGTGCGATCGTCCGACCCATAGCCGTGTCTGGGCGCTTGCCGCGCCAATGATTCTTTCGAACATTTCCGTGCCGCTGGTGGCGCTGGTCGACAGCACGGTGATCGGCCACCTGCCTCACGCGCATCAGCTTGGCGCCGTCGCCGTGGGCGCCAGCCTGTACACCTTTCTGGCCTGGGCCATGGGGTTCCTGCGCATGGGCTCCACCGGGTTTGCCGCGCAGGCGGCCGGGCGCGGTGACGGCGCCGCGCTTAGGCAGATCCTGCTGCAAGGCTTGCTATTGGCGATGGGCTTATCGCTGCTGCTCGGGATGCTGGGCGTACCGCTGAGTGGCGTGGCGCTGCACTTCATGCAACCGTCTGCCGAACTCGATCAGCTGACCCGCGAGTTTTTCCACACCCGGTTGTTTGGCTTACCAGCGGCGCTGGCCAGTTATGCGCTGGTCGGCTGGTTCCTCGGCACTCAGAACGCCCGCGCACCGCTGGCGATTCTGTTGACCACCAATCTGGTGAACATCGCGCTCAACCTGTGGTTCGTCATTGGCCTGCAATGGGGTGTCGTCGGGGCGGCCCGCGCGTCAGTGATCGCCGAATGGACCGGCGCCCTGCTCGGCCTGGCCATGACCCGTAACGCCCTGCGCGCCTACCCTGGGCATATCGCCTGGGCGGCACTGGCACTGTGGCAGAGTTGGCGACCGCTGCTGGCGGTCAACCGCGACATCTTCATTCGCAGCCTGGCACTGCAATCGGTGTTTTTCATGGTCACCGTGCAAGGCGCACGGCTCGGCGATGCGACCGTAGCGGCCAATGCCCTGCTACTCAATGGTTTGCTGTTGACGGCCCATGCGCTGGATGGCCTGGCCCATGCGGTGGAAGCTCTGTGCGGTCACGCCATCGGCGCCCGCGATCGACAGGCTTTACGCCGATCCCTGGTGGTGGCCTGCGGCTGGTCACTGATTGCCAGCCTGGGGTTTGCGCTGCTGTTCCTGTGCGCCGGGCATCTGTTCATCGAGATGCAGACCAACATCCAGAGCGTGCGCGACACCGCGTTCATCTACCTGCCGTACCTCGCCGCATTGCCGCTGATCGCCGTCTGGAGCTACTTGCTCGATGGCCTGTTCATCGGCGCCACCCGTGCCCGGGAAATGCGCAACGGCATGCTGCTGACAGTCCTGGTGCTGCTGCCATTTGCCTGGGCGTTACGAGACTTCGGCAACCACGGACTGTGGTTGACCTTTCTGCTGTTCATGTTACTGCGCAGTCTGACGCTCGGGACTTTCGCCTGGAATCTGCGCAAGAACGATGGCTGGTTCGCAGGTTAGCGTGCGGACTTCAGGATCGATTGTTCTGCCAGCGGTTGCGCAAACTGTCGAGCCGCTCTTGCTGAGTCCGCCCCGACAGGTGTTCTTCAGGCGTGGCTGAGGGGTACTCCAAGCGTAGCCGCAACCAGCCATCGAGTACTGCGCTTTCGCTGAAACCCTGTTCGAGTCCTTCCTGTACACAGGACCAGATCACGCCAAAATCGTGGCCCGTCGAGCGACTCCAGTGCCAGGCATGCCGTTCCAGCAGACACGCCTGCAACTTACCCTGCTGGTGAAGGCTGAGGTTGTCCTCGATGGCCAGTTCGCTGACAGCCAAGCGCGGATTGACCAGATGTTGCCAACCCAAACTGCCAATCGCCCGGTCAGCCCAGGTCCCGCCATACCAGTACACCTTATCGATCGGCCCCAGCCAGCGGCTCAACTCGCGGGCATCACAGGCATCAAAAAAGTAACTGGCGATGAAGGGGTTGTAGTAGCTCAGCAGGCCTTTGTAATGAAGCCCGAACGTGACCGTGAGCATACGGCGAAGGTGCCCAAGCAATTGCTCCGAAGGCACGGAACTGACCAGCAGCAACCCCGGCCAGTCCGCCGGCTCGCCGTGGCAACATTGCGCCAGAGACGACTGTGCCGACAGTTCGATCAACAGCGGCCCCTGGTTGCGCAATGCATGCAGGTCGGTGTTTTCGAACAGCGAGTAACGCGGTGCATCGGCAAAACGCTGCTGCAGGTTCCATCCGGCGTCCGGCGAACCCGGTACATCCAGCAAAAGCCATTGTGCCGACCGGACAGCGATCATGCCGCACCACTTTGGCCAAGCCCTGCCAACGTGCGGCAGACACAGATCGCTTGCTGGCAATACATGAAGCTACCCCCGCCGGGCATCAGACACAGCAACACCAAGGGCTGACTGCTCTGGACCAACGTCAACAGGTCCTGGCGGCCGACCGACGACAACTCTTCCAGCACCGGTGTCGGTTCTCCGACCGGAGCTTGCGGGCTTATCTGAATCGGCAACAGGTCCTCGCGGGTCGAGGGCGGGGAGGCTTCGGGAGGCAACACGGTATCGGCGGTAAACGTCGTCCCCCGAAATACGCCGCTGATCAATGGCTGATCCGGGTCGCCCTCGATAAAGCTCACGCAGACCTCAACCCCTACCGTTAAAGCGGCAACTGTCTCGGCTGACAGGTGTGGCGAGACCGGCAACCAGCAATGGCTGGGCCGTGCGCCCTCGCCCTGATACAGCCAATCGAACTGCACGGCGATGCGTTGCGCGCCGTCGTTGCGCACTTCGTCCACCTCGACCACCCAGCCACGTTGCAGGCTATTCATCCGTGGCTTTGCGCTTGGACAAGACGGCGCAAACGGCATCTCCCAAGGAATCGCACAAATGCGGTTGTGGTAATACGGCATCTGCGCCTGGTTGCCCGAATGCTCGACTCGGGTCAGCAACCACAAGTGATTCCAGTCCGCACAGGGATGCCCCGACAACGGCATCAGCACGCCGCTACGCACGCTCGGCAGGTCCGTTTCGCCTTCTGCGACGGGTTTCAGCGCCCCATCCTGACCGGCCATACCGGCGTGAGCATGAACCTTGAAACGCCTGACAGCGGGCACACTACCCAGCGCGTCAAAGGTTGCGCTGTCGCCTGGATGCAAGCTTTGTCGAGAGTCGGCAAAGATCAGACGATGACCGCCCTTGCGGTGCTGAAAGTGGTAGTGAATCCGTTCTTGTTCGCACAGGCGCTGGACAAACGCCAAATCCGATTCGCGGTACTGGGTGCAAAAATCCCGCACGGGGTAGTCGTCCCTGAGCTCAAATCGACAGGACTTTTCGTCTATGCCGTGCTCCTTCAGTACCTGAACCAGAATCTGCGGGACTGACAGCCCGGTGAAAATTCGCTGGTTGAAGCGTTGCGCCAGGCACGCCAGTTTCGGACCAAGACACAGACGCCAGAGCGCGGGCACCGCGTCGTCATGAAGCGGAGTGAGGTCATGAATCTGTCCATGGATACCGGTGCCCGCGCCCCCGAACCCCAGGTACGCCGAGCGAAACATCAGACTGGCGATATCCAGTCGCTGCTCATCGAGCGGTAGATCCAGCTGGAAAGCAAAGGGCTGGCTGATGGACTCGCTGCCGGTAAAGGCGACAACGGCAAAGGGGTGGGGCTGACCCGCTATCTCCAGACGAAATGACGGCTCGTTGACGGAATCGAACATCGGCGTGTCTCTACAGGAGGGGCGGCCGGGGATTCTCGCTGAGAGACATGGCCGAGTAGAGTGCCGAAGTACAACTTAGGAAATGACCTACGCGAAATAGAGACCGCACAGCGTTGATAGTGCGGGGGCCCGGCAAATCGCTGCAAAAAAAAAGAAATGCCGCACCAGGTCCTCCGAAAATTCCACAGTACGCGGAGTATTTTCAGACAACCTGGTTACAGCGGTTCGTTACCTCAAGAAGACAGGTAAGACGAACGAGTCAGCCCCAGGCGCAACGCATCGAGGTACTGGGTACGCTCGGCGGCACTGATCCGGGCGCTGGCGACTTTGTCGCGGTAGTGCGTCATCAGCTCTTCCGGCGACAAGTGCACGTAACGCAGCATGTCTTCGATGGTGTCGTGGGTTTCGATACCGGCGTGGTAAACGCTGCCATCGGCATTCTGGTAGATGTTCACCGAATCGGTGTCACCGAACAGGTTGTGCATGTCACCGAGGATTTCCTGGTAAGCGCCCACCAGGAAGATCCCCAGCAGGTAATCTTCGCCATCGTTCAGTCCGTGTACCGGCAGGCTGGTTTCGATGCTCTGCTCGTCGACGTATTGCTTGATCTTGCCGTCGGAGTCACAGGTCAGGTCTTGCAGCACGGCACGGCGCATCGGCTCTTCATCGAGACGGTGCAGCGGCAGAATCGGCAGGACCTGGCCGATGGCCCAGGTGTCCGGCAGGCTCTGGAAGACCGAGAAGTTGCAGATGTATTTGTCGGCCAGCTTGTCGTTGAGTTCGTCGAGCACCTGACGGTGCGAGCGCTGACGGGCTTTCAACGAGTTGTGCAGGCGACGGCAGACGGCGAAGTAGCATTGCTCGGCCAGGGCTTTCTCGGCCAGGGTCAGCTTGCCATCGGCGTACTGAGTAGCGATGTCGCTCATGTAGTGAGTGGCGCGCCAGTAGGTTTCGGTGACCATCTCGATGTCGGTCGGACCGAGCAGGTCGACCAGCCATTGCACGGTTTCCGGCAGTTCTTCCTGGTTCTCGATCTTTGGCACGTCGTCGTTGTGTTTCTCGACGTCGGTGACCTGTACCACCAGCATGGCGTGGTGAGCGGTCAGCGAACGGCCACTCTCGGAGAAGATGTTCGGATGCGGCAGGCTCTGCGCGTCGCAGAATTCCTTGAGCATGCCGACCACGACACCGGCGTAATCGTCCATGTCATAGTTGATCGAGCTGGCGTTACGCGAGTGGGTACCGTCGTAGTCGACACCCAGGCCACCGCCAACGTCGATGTGATCCACCGGCAGGCCAAGGTTGCGCAGTTCGCCGTAGTAACGGATCGCTTCCTTGAAGCCGTGCTGGTAGTCCGCCAGGTTGGCGATCTGCGAGCCCATGTGGAAGTGCAGCAGGCGAATGCCTTGATCCAGGCCCGCCGCACGGAAGCGTTCGACCACCGACAGCAACTGTGCAGCAGACAGACCGAACTTGGATTTTTCGCCGCCCGTGTCAGCCCATTTGCTCGATGCCAGGGACGACAGGCGAACCCGCAGACCGACTTGAGGCTTGACCTTCAACGAGGCGGCCTCTTCGATCACCAGGCCGACTTCGGATTCTTTCTCGATCACGATGAACACGTTGTGGCCCAGCTTCTGGCCCATCAGTGCCAGACGGATGAACTCACGGTCCTTGTAACCGTTGCAGACGATAGTGCCGCCCTTCGGTGCCAGGGCCAGCACGGCCAGCAGTTCCGGCTTGGAGCCGGCTTCCAGACCGATCGAAACGTTCTGGGTGGCGATGATGTTCTCGATCACCGCTTCTTGCTGGTTAACCTTGATCGGGTACAGCGCGGTGTACTTGCTCTGGTATTCCAGACGCTCGATGTTCGCATCGAAGGCACCGGTCAGTTGACGAACGCGGTCTTGCAGGATGTCCGGGAAACGCACCAGCAGTGGCAAGGACAGGCCGCTTTTGCGCAGCTGTGCGACTTGTTCGAACAGATCGATAGGTGCGCTGCTTGGGCCGTTCGGACGAACTTCTACGCGACCGGCGTCACTGATCGCGAAATACCCGGCCCCCCAATGGCGAATCCCGTAAACACTGCGGCTGTCCGCAACTGTCCATTGGCTGCCATCGTCTTTGCGTGTGCGTCGTACGGACATCGAAGTCCCCTATAAATGAAGTCAAAGAGCGCCATCCGGGATGAGGGCTGGCGCAGTCTAAAGTGAAAAAATGACGATTAGCCTGCAAGCGAGATAGACCGCACTTACAGCGCTGAGTTTAGAAACTGGTCAGAACAGGCTCTGTGAAAACCATGGAGACGACGTTAAACCTGAATCGGATCAGGACTGCATCAAGTCGGGGTGGTTTTCACAGAGGCTGCTAGCCGCCGGATTTCTTCGCTTTGAAACCGTGTTTGATCAGCTCTGCCAAGAGTAGCTCGACATGATCGCCCTGGATTTCGATGATCCCGTCCTTCAACGCGCCACCGGTGCCGCAACGTTTCTTCAACGTCGCGGCCAGATCCTTGAGCGCGTCTTCGGCCAGCGGCACGCCGCTGACGGTGGTCACCGTCTTGCCGCCACGGCCCTTGCTTTCGCGGCGCACGCGCGCAATGCCGTCGCCGGCCGGGATAACGGTTTGTTTGCAGATGCAGGCTGCCACCGGCTGGCTACAGTCCGGGCAATGTCGACCTGCGTCGGTGGAAAATACCAGGCCACCAAGGGCGGCGAAGGATGCGGCTTTTTTGGCCACCGGCAATCCTCTTGGGAGGACAAAGACTGGTCGCAGCAACGTTGGCACGTGCTATCGACCGCGAAGCCCCACTCAGGCAGGGGCAGCGCTACTGGACCGGGCACACCGGTTCAGCTTGAAAAGGTCGCGCAGTGTAACGGCAAAAAGCGCACTTGCTAAGAGCCAATCGGCGCCATTTTATAGATCTTTTGCGACGTCGCCCCCACGCGAGCGCAGATAGCGCTTCAACGCCGCCAGAGAGTCCGGGCAATAAGGCTTTTGCTGAATTTCCTGCATCACGTGTTCGATGGGAATAAAGCGGGCCTGGAGCACCTCCTCCGGTTGCAGAATCAACGGCCCGTCCCAGACCGCCGAGAACGCCGAACACCACAGGCGGTTGCCGGTGTCCTCGAAGAAAAAATGATCATGGGCGGTCAGTTCCACACCGCTGACACCCAACTCTTCTTCCAGCTCACGGGCCGCCGATTCGGCGTAGGTTTCGGTCGCCAGCACCATGCCGCCCGCCGCTACATCCCAGTATCCCGGATAGATGGCTTTGCTGAACGTGCGCTGATGCACGCACAGTTCACCGGCAGAGTTGAACAGCATGATGTAAGTACCGCGCCCGATCAGCCCGCGCTCACGCAAGTCCGAGCGCACCAGAGCACCGAGCAGGTTGTCCTGCTCGTCGACCCAGGCGATGTGTTCAGCGTCAGAGGCCGCGCGGTGCGCAGCTTCATTGGAGATGGCGACCATGACTCAGCCCTGGTTAAGCAGTTGACGCAAGTCGATGACCGCCGCGTTCGCCCGCGAGATGTAGTTGGCCATGACCAGCGAGTGGTTGGCCAGCACGCCGAAGCCGCTGCCGTTGAGGATCATCGGGCTCCAGACCGGCTCCTGCGAAGCCTCCAGTTCACGAATGATCTGACGCACGCTGACCGTGGCGTTCTTCTTCGCCAGTACATCGGCGAAGTCGACTTCGATGGCGCGCAGCAAATGTGATAACGCCCAGGCCTGACCACGTGCTTCGTAGAACACGTTGTCGATCTGTAGCCAAGGGGTTTCCACCACCTCTTCATCCACCTGCGGCACCTGCCCCGGCGCCAGGGCTTCAGTTTTCAGCGCGGTGTTCAGCTTGACCCGGCCAACGCTGGCCGACAGGCGTTGCGACAGCGAACCCAGACGAGTCGCAACATCACCCAGCCAATTGTTCAGGTTATCGGCACGCGCATAGAACAGCGCGTTCTTTTGCGACGGGTCTGACAAGCGAGCCTGGTAGCGGCTCAGGGAATTGATGCCTTCCTGGTACTCGGACTCGCTGGACGGCAGCACCCAGCTCTTGTTGTCGAAGTTGAAGCGCGGCTCGGCCTTGGCCAGATCGGCGTCTTCAGCCGATTGCGATTGCGAACGGGCGAAGTCTTTGCGCAAGGCGCGGGTCAGATCGCGCACTTGCACCAGCACGCCGTATTCCCAACTCGGCATGTCGTCCAGCCACAGGCCCGGCGGAAAACGGTCGTTGGAAAGATAGCCACCCGGTTTGTTCAGCAAGGTACCGGCGACAGTCTTGAGGGTTTCCACCGTGGTGTAGCCGACGACCATCTGCTTGCCTTCCTTCTCGGCGGCCAGTTGCGCGTTCTGCTGAACCGGGAACAGCGCAGGTTCATGGCTCCAGTACCAGCCCACGGCGAGGGTCACCAGTAAATACAGGCCGATCAAGGTGGCCAATGCGCGGCTGAACAGCAGGCCACCTAAATAGCTGCGGGTTGCCGACTTGGGTTCGGCGGCACGTTCAGGCGCACTGCCTGTACGGTTCTTCCAGTCCAGCATGGCGATATCCTTTCAATCACTTGAGTTCATCGGTTCGACCACCACCATACAACAACGTGCCTTTGGCCGGCACCCGCCGTTGGGGTAATCCCGAAAAATTACGACCGAACCTGCGGCAACCATTGCCGATGAACTCAAGCGTCCGTGCTTGCGCTAAACGCCGATGACCTCCATTGAGATCTGCCGCACCTCGGCCGGTGCAAAAAGATGGGCGATGCCTTCGCCGTCGGTTCTTCTCTGGGCAGCCTGCCCGTCCACGGTCGCGATGTAACGCTGCTGCGCCAGTGGCTCGGCCGTTACGCTGGCAACGAGGCGGAAAATCCTTGGCGACCGCGAGGCCTGGACAGGCGGATTTTTCATCAACTCGATGATCGTCTGATCGAAAGTGCGCACCGGCACCGCCCAGTCGCCGTAGTCGGCTTCAGCCCTGATTAACAACCACTCGCCACGCTCAAGCTGTTCCAGCACCTCGCTGTCGATATCGATCAGCAGACTGGCACGCAACTCGTCCAGGCCCTCGACAGGTTGCCGATCGAGCAACGCCTGACGGACGTGATCCAGCGCTTGCTCGCAGGAATAAGCATGGTGGCGTTCCCACGTGGACAGATAAAGTTCGCTGACCAGCTTCATGCCTGCGGCTCCCCACTCCACTCGTCGGAGCCCATGGTCCGGCTGATTTCATGTCGCCAGTAGATGCGCCGGTAGCTGAAGTGAACCTTCTCCAACTGGGTAAGGTGCGCACTACCGGGGTCCTGGCAATGGGGCATAAGCACTTCTGCACCGATGATCACCGCGTCTTCCAGCTCCATCGTGTAGAAATGCTCCTGCGTTCCGTGAGCCGAGGTGCGATACCACTCGACGCGGCACTTGCTGAGCAACTCCCCGGAACACAAGGCGATGTTGATCAGCGGCGACGACTTGTCGATCGCCTTGGTAATGATCAAGGGCTTGTGCATTCGACGACCCGCCCCCGCCCCTTTAGGCACAAAAATGCCATGGCTCAGGGCCTGAATCATGATCTGGTCCTCACGGCCCAATTGATAGATGTTGCCCACTGATGCCTCGGTGAAAGCGCCTTTGCTGATGAGACCTTGTCGTTCGTCGTGGAGGGTCATGAAGGCGGAGGTTGGCATAGTGGGGCTCCTTTTTATTTGGGTTGAGGGGCAGGAAAGTGACGGGGTTCGTCGTAGCTGTCTTCGATTTCGTCGAAGGGCGTCCAGGGTTTGGCGAGTGCGAGGGTGATGAGGTAGCGCTCTTCGGTCGGGTTTCGGTAATCCTCGAAACGACCCACTACCAGCATGACCTGATACTTATCGTCGGCTTGCCAATAAGTTATCCCTGCGAGAATTCCTTTCCTCAGGTAGGCCCGCCATTCAGGTGTATCGACGATCGTGGGATTGTTTTGCAGCCCCTTCGCCACCCAACCTTTTGCGCGCCATTGGTCTTGCAGGTCGAGAACGACTTTAAGCGCGTCATCAATCAGGAGCGGCTCGATCTGTGGAGACATGCGAATGCCGAAAATGACATTGTCGTCAAAGTCGACAGTGAAAAAGCGCGCCGCAGGCGTGGTAAACCCGAACTGCGGGTCGACGAATCGCAATTTTGCATCGACCTTGGGAATGCCGAACCAGACGTGCCCCCGTATCAACGGGCTAAAGGAAGCTGAAGAGTGCTTACGCATGTCTTCATACGTCCCACCCATTTCCAAAGCAATTTCTGGTTCGCCCCATAGAGGCTGTGTCAGCTGACGTATGGCGGCCAGGATCAAAAGCATGAGCATCACGACGATCAGCCCGCTGCGCCAGCCACCGATTCGGGATCGCAAGCTCACACCCAACTCACTCGTCATCGAATGGTGTCCAGGGTTTGCCTATCGAGAGAGTGATCAGATAGCGCTCTTCGTTTGGGCGCTTGCTGTACTTGAAACGATTCATGAACATTGCGACTTGATATTTTTCACCCGCCTGCCAGTAGGTCGTTCCTCCTTGGCTCACTTCTCTGAACCGCGCCCGCCATGCAGGCGTGTCAGCAAAGGGTGGATAGCTTCTCGGTCCAGCAACCCGCCACCTGCCCTGACGCCACTGATTCTGCAAATCCAGAGCCACCTTCAAGGCATCATCAAGTAGCAGTGGCTCTATTTGCGGGGACATGCGGATGCTGGTAATCACATTGTCATTGAAGCCAACAGTAAAAAAACGTGCTGGCGGCGTGACGAACCCGTACTGCGGATCAATGAACCGTAAACTCGCATCAGTCTTGGGAATACCCATCCAGGCATGTCCGCGTATCAACGGGCTAAAAGAAACGGAAGAGCGCTTGTACAGGTCTTCATAAGTGCCGCCCATTTCAAGAGCGATTTCCGGATCATCCGAGAGCGCTTGGATTGCCCAAGGTGCCGCGAGCACGCTCAAAATAATCAGCAAAGGCAGCCGCCAGCCGCGAACCGCTCGCCACCATACGATCATGACTTCCTCCCCCCCGCGACGATCTCTTGAATTGATTGCTCCAACGCCGACCGGTTGGTGTCCTGCAACATCTCGTCGAAGCGAGCGGCAGCCCTCAGTACAAAAGGCATTCGTTGATTGATGTCCGACAAATCCGCAAGTGGGTGGCTATCAAAACCAATGGTGCGGCCATCCTCGACTCGCTGGCATTGGCTGGTTAGGGTCAACTCGATAGCCTGTGCAACGCCTGAAGGAAACCCTGTGACGTAGGAAGCGTGGTTGCCACGCAGCAAAGCCACTAATTGGCGGTCCTGGTAAATTGTCGGCTGGAGAATGTTTTTCTGCTCATGCGACGCCAAATACTCCACGCGGGACTGTCATAAATTTTGTGTTCGGGCATAACATGTTGCAGAGGTGCATGTATGCCGACCAAGAAAAAACCGGC
>NZ_JBXAOB010000012.1:0-158953 GCF_058802345.1 Pseudomonas sp. GW822-FHT02D10 | reverse complement strand
ACACGAATTGCTTGATTCAGTTGTTAAAGAGCGGTTGGTTAAGATCTTTCGTCTCAACCGAGGCGCGCATTCTACAGATGCCACTTAGCCAGTCAAGCAGTTATTTCGAGATATTTGAAATTTTCTCTTTGGACTTCAAAAGCTTAATTTGCCGCGCACCCTCACCTCGCGGCAGAAGGCCAAATAACGCTACAGCAACCCACCGTCGCCGCCTAAGTCGCACCACTTCTCTATATATGAACATATGGGTGCTGCAACGGGCATACAAAAGCAAACCCATCTTTTGCGACCAGCGGTACAGAATGGCAGCTACGTCGTGCCGTCTCGGGATCTACGTGCTTTCAGCAGACCTGCTTCGCAGAAGGAGCCAGGCTGTTCGGATCGATCGCAGCCTATCAGCCTCAGTAGTCGTCAAACGCAGGTTCATCACCGTGTACTGACGGTACGCTGTCCACCTCAAGTTTCTATAAAGAAATGCATCAGGTGGACACTCCCCCCTCACTGGCTCCCTTCCGCGAAGCGGGTTGCAGTGGTCTAATTTCCCCGGACACCTCGATAAGTGGAAAATGCATCTATCGAGGAGTTTTTCATGGCCGACAAACGCAGGACATTCGACGACAGCTTCAAGCTGCAAGTCGTGAAGATGATCAAGGACCAGGGGCTGACCGTTCCGCAGGTCTGCCGCGATCTGAATATTGGTGAGACAGCCGTCCGGCGCTGGGTTCAACAGTACGAGGCCGAGCAATTGGGACAGGCCGGGATCGGTAAACCGCTAACGTCCGAGCAGCAGCGTATCCGGCAGCTGGAGCAGGAAAACCGCCAGCTCAAGATGGATAACGATGTATTAAAAAAAGCCACCGCCTTCTTTGCCCGCGAGCTGAAGTAACGTATCGCTTGGTTCGGCAGCTGCAACAGAAGGCTTATTCGGTGGCGTATGTCTGTCGGCTGCTGGGTATCAGCCGATCCGGTTTCTACGAGGCCAACAAGCGTGCTGGAGCGCCAGCATCGATTTGTCCCGTGACTGTGCAACTCAAGGCGTCGTTTGCTGCGAGTGGCGGCTGCTATGGCAGTCGCCCGTTGCGTAAAGCGTTGCGCGCCAAGGGTATGGAAATAGGCGCTTATAAAATTCGTCGCTTGATGCGCGCCAACGGCCTGCGTTCGGCCTGGAAGCGTAAGTTCGTGCACACGACCGATAGCAAGCACGACCTGCCGGTTGCCGAAAATGTGCTGAATCGACAATTCGAGCCCGAGGCGGTGAACAAGGCCTGGGTGGCGGACATTACCTACATCCGGACCCGTAGCGGCTGGCTGTACCTGGCTGTGGTACTGGACTTGTTCTCACGCAAGATCGTGGGTTGGTCCATGGCCCCGAACATGCCTGCCGAGCTGGTGTGTAGTGCAATGCAGCTGGCAGTTGCTCAGCGTCAACCGCCACCGGGTCTGATCGCCCACTCGGATCCTGGTAGCCAGTGCGAGCTACAGAGCGTTGCTGGCGCGAAATGACATGCAGCAAAGCATGAGTCGTAAAGGTAACTGCTGGGATAACTCAGTGATGGAGCGCTTCTTCCTGAGCTTGAAAATGGAGCGGGTATGGCGCCGCGATTACGCCAACCACGCCGAAGCGATACGTGACATCACGGAATACATCGTTGGGTTTTACAACAACGAGCGGTTGCACTCGAAACTGGGATATTTGCCACCGACCGTTTACGAACGGGCGATGGCGTCGAAACCACCTATCGAGGTGTCCGGTATTAGTTGACCACCGCAGGGTACCGACCTTGAGGTAGGAATGGGAGTTACCCCCCTGCCCAAATCCGTATGTGCGGATGCAACGCTGGAGGAGGGATGAGTCGTCGGTCTGATGGAGTTCAAGAAACACTACGAGAAAAACTCGCCGCTGGAGCAGGTATTGCCCGATCTGGCTGCCAGCCATCCCGAACATTATTCGGGCATCCGTCGTATCCGCTGATGGCGATGCTGCGCGTTTACCTGATACAGAACTGGTTCGGCTACAGCGATCCGGCGATGGAGGAAGCGCTGTACGAGACCACCATCCTACGCCAGCTCGCGGGGCTGAACTCTATGGGAGGTTGGATACATCGTGTCAGTTTAAAAATGGACCGGCAGCAGTTACCAACCCAACGCGGCAGACCAATCGTCCGAGAACCACGAGCCTGAGTAAGGGCGCATGAGAGTTCAAGGAGGTGGAGGGAGCAGGCATCGCAGACGGCCGCAGGGCTGCTTTCACTCAAGTAAAATTTCAGCCGCTGCGGTACACCAACCTCATCTGGAAGAAACAATCGACACTCATGAACCCAATTAACAATGATATTTGAACAAGGTGGACTCTCTCTCGCCAGCCAAGTCCTCTCGGATAAATAACGAAAAATTCAAAACACTAAGCCAGCCCTGTAAATTTCTGCTAAACATGACCAAATTCACGCTTCTCTAAATATCATTGTTAATAATTTTTTTCAGATTTTGCTTGAAACTTGATTGATCTATGACAGAAACTTAAAGCGCCCGACATCACCGACGCCGGAATGTTACCGATTCTCTAATGAGCGCCCCCAATGAACCCTGAACTTGAAGCAGCACTGTGCAGGAAGCATCCAAAAATTTTTCGACTTCAAGTCCATGATGACAATTGCGCCAGTGCGCATTTTGGATTTGAGTGTCGGGATGGATGGTTTTCAACTATCGACAATCTTTGTACGCTAATTCAAAGCCACATCGACGCCAATAGCCTCCCGCAAGTTGAAGCTCGCCAAGTTAAAGAAAAGTTTGGCACCCTCAGATTTTACCATAGCAATGGCGACGACATTATTCGTCGGCTTGTGGACCTTGCCAAAGCAAACTCAGAATCTATATGTGAGGTTTATAGAGGACCGGGCACATCTGTTTCGTCCAACGGCTGGGTCGCTACTCGATGCAACAACCATAAAGACCCAGGCAGTTTAATTTAGGTCACCCTCTAAATGTCGAGGACATGCTAATTTAACCCATGCAATAGCCAACCACATCACTCAACTTATGTCTACTGGCGTCAAATAGCGCTGATCTTTCGACTGCATGGTCGCTCGGCCCACTTGCAGATTTCGCGCTGTTCGTGGGAATACAGTTTATTAGGCATCGGTGGATAAAAACGCTTTACGGTCGTTGTGAAGCTAGCACGTTAACTGAACGACAAGCTCGCAAATCATAGGCAAGGTGAAATTATATGTTCTTCGTTCCGAGTGAAGAGGTCATGTCGAAACCGGGGTGGGTTAAAAAGGAACTTTTCATGACTGATGGGATAGAGCCTTTGCTCGTTGCATATGTGACTTCCTGCCGTAAGGGATCCGCATCTGTGGGGTTTTGGGCGTTTTCTCATCCTATCGATCTCGAGAAACTCATCAATGGTATCTCGAAAACTAATAACACTTACGAATTGACGAACCTCAGCGTGCTTCTTCCTCCCAAAAACATCGGTGTCGGCAGCATCACTTCCGAAGTGGTAACTGAGGTAATCACCGATCCCCGAGACGTAGAGAGCAGAACGTTTATAGTCCGCACCGTTGAAGGCAACTCATATAATATGGGAGATCCGACATTAAACAGGACTTCACCAAAAATCACTATTTACAAACTTGAAACAGACTGCACTGACTTACCTGGCAGCAAAGGCTGATATCACTCAAAAGCTCACTTCAAAAAATCAAATCTATAACAGAAGAGTTTTTGCGCCTGATACTCGAAGATAAAGAAATGAAAGGCCACAATTTCGGACACCTAAAAGCACGAGGCCGCATGCTGTATATCGACGAGGAATCTGAAACCTACAAAAATATGCTACCAAAAATATACCAAGAGCCGCGTGTAAATGATTTTGGATGCATAGTTTTGCCTAGCGATATTCGCAAAGAACTTAAGAATACGGATTTGGTCGAGTACTGGAAAATAAGCAACGAGCAGTACATCATCACCGTGACGAAAGCTCCTCCTGTGAGCCGGCAAAAAAACTGGACGAGCTTCTGGCAAAACCCCGAAAAATTCCAGGTTAAATGAGTGGTACAAACTGAATGCAGACCAGCTTCGCTGAAGGTATCCAGCGGGGCTCTGCGCCTCCTACAAGACAGTAGAGGACTACCATGCGCTTATACGTCAGCTCCATAACTTATTCGCTCAGGTTGATTCAACAGGTAGCTCATCAAAGTACTTAAATTTTTCCTTTTGGTAGCTCCCTTTGCGTCTACTAAATTTAGTGGCGCAAAATACTGCAAGCTAGTTGCTCAGCAGCTATACCCGACGACGCAAACAAGGCCGCACAATCTAGGTGAACTTAAACACGTCCCATCGACGCATACCGACCAGCACCACTCCCTGGACTATTTCCGCTAAGCGGGTCATTAATGGTGGCCAGCTAAGCTGTTCAGCTGCTAGTGGAGCAGTCAAATACAGCCCATTGTAGAAATCGTGCTCGTCAATCGGGGGAAATCGGTTTAGTCGGTCCGGACCAAGCACAAAGTCGAGAGCCTCGCAAATGGTGCTCTTACCGACATTGTTAGTTCCGACCATCAGCGTATGGCCATAAAACAATAGGTTCGCCAGTCGAATGCCACGGAAATTTTGGATCGTGAGTTTTACGATTTTCATACTGATCCTTCAGCGTGATCTCAATGTCCTACGATAATGGCACCATTTCGCCCACGGAGAGCAAATTGCTCCGAGAACTGGTGGCCGTCGCATTGCGCATACCAGGCCCTACAGCCCCGTCCACGCGCGGTCAGCACCTAATGCAACCAAAGCCTCCCTAAGGATACGGTTAGCCGGCCACGATCCACTGGCCCTATTCGTGGCAATTGCCACGGTTTCCTAAAACCATCACGTGCTAGTCGAAATCTGCCGACGGAATTGGACCCGATCTTTTAGCAACCATGAGGCGACAAAGAACGACGTGCCTTACGATATCCATAGGTTCATGCCGTCCGGTAGATTTGACCGCGCCCCAGCAGTAAATTATCTGAAACTGCGAGTAGTGTGCACATGATCAGGTGAACGCTTCGCGAATCTGGACCCGAACGAGCTAAGGGCGAGATCTTTCCTATACCGTAGAAGCGAAGCTGGCTTCGGCGTGGCAGGTCGCGCGCAATCCTGACAAGGCGCTTAAGCCATTCAACGCGCCACGATCATCATCACTCCGCCTTTATCACCCAGCTCGTGCTTATACACAGTGACGAATGTCCTAGGCTGGATCATTCATCTTGCCGCGACCTTAGGGATTGCTTGTAGTGGGACGAAAAAAAACCCAGCTTTTAGGGCTGGGTCTTTTTGAGGGATCATAGAGGGATCACTGATAATCCTGCTCTTTGACACCTAAGAGTTTATTCAATATAAACCCTTGATTTGTATGGCGGAGAGATAGGGATTCGAACCCTAGGTACCGGTGAAGGTACAACGGATTTCGAATCCGTCCCATTCGGCCACTCTGGCATCTCTCCAACGGCGCGCATCATAACAGCACATTCACCGGAAGCGAACCCCCTGAGTGAATTTTTTTCCGTGCTATCAGATGCTTGCGTCGATTACAGCGGTACGCCGAGGCGGTTGGCGACTTCTTCGTAGGCTTCGATAACGTCACCGAGGCCCTGACGGAAGCGGTCCTTGTCCATTTTCTTGCCGGTGGCCTTGTCCCACAGACGGCAGCCGTCCGGGCTGAACTCATCGCCCAGGACGATGGTGCCGTCGTGGAACACGCCGAATTCGAGTTTGAAGTCGACCAGCAGCAGGCCGGCGTCGTCGAACAGCTTGCTCAGCACTTCGTTGACCTTGAGCGACAGTTCTTTCATGCGAACCAGTTGCTCGGCGGTGCCCCAACCGAACGCCACAACGTGGGATTCGTTGATGAACGGGTCGCCCTTGGCGTCGTCCTTCAGGAACAGTTCGAAGGTGTAAGGGTTGAGCTTCAGGCCCTCTTCGACACCCAGACGCTTGACCAGGCTGCCAGCGGCGTAGTTACGCACGACGCATTCGACCGGGATCATGTCGAGCTTCTTCACCAGGCACTCGTTGTCGCCCAGCAGTTTGTCGAATTGGGTCGGCACGCCGGCTTCTTCGAGTTTCTGCATGATGAAGGCGTTGAACTTGTTGTTCACCATGCCTTTGCGGTCGAGCTGCTCGATACGCTTGCCGTCGAACGCCGAGGTGTCGTTGCGAAACAGCAGGATCAAGCGGTCAGCGTCATCGGTCTTGTAAACCGATTTGGCTTTGCCGCGGTAGAGTTCTTCACGTTTTTCCATGATGGGCTCCGCTTGCTAAGTAGATGGGCTAGGCGATATGTCGCCAGTCGAGCCCTGAATCTTGATCGGCCAATTGCAGCCAGTCCGGGTCGCACCCGAGGGTGTCGACAAAACATTGCCGGGCCAGCTGCGGCAGGTTGTTCTTGCTGCTCAGATGGGCCAGTACCAGGTGTTGCAGGTCCTGCCAGCCCAACTCGGCCACCAGGCTTGCGGCCTGATGGTTATTCAAATGTCCCAGTTCACCGCCTACCCGCTGCTTGAGAAAGTACGGATAGTGACCGCGGGCCAGCAGGTCGCGGCAGTGGTTGGCTTCGATCATCAACGCATCGAGATCCCGATAACCGTCCAGCACCGTGGCGCAGTACGAACCGAGGTCGGTCAACAGGCCGAAACGCCGCGAACCGTCACTGAAGACGTATTGCGTCGGCTCCTGCGCATCGTGGGCCACGGCAATGACGCCGATACTCAGCCCGCCGATCTGCAACTGCTCACCGCCAGCCACAAAGCCTGCCGGTTCAACCGGTTTGCGCATCCCGCGCAAGGTGCCACGACTCAGGTAGACAGGAAGATTGTAGCGCCGAGACAGTAAACCCACGCCATGCACGTGGTCGGCATGTTCGTGGGTCACCAGTATCGCGCTCAACTGCGTCGGGTTTACACCCAGGCGCAGCAGGCGTTTTTCGGTTTCGCGCAAGGAGAAACCACAATCGACCAGGACGTACGTGTCATCACTGGCTATCAGCGTGCCATTCCCTTGGCTACCACTGCCGAGAACGGCGAAACGCATCTGATCAGCCCAGGTTGTCCTGAATCACGCCCAACACTTTGCGCGCCACTTCTGCCGGCGCAACGGTGTTGATGTTCTTCTCGACGGTCACTTGTACGTTCTCGCCCACCTTGCTCAGACGAACCTGATAACGCTCGGCACGGGCTTCAACTTCTTCCTTGGCCGGCTTGCTGCCGAACAGACCGCTGAAGAAACCAGGCTTCTCGTCCTTCTTCTCGGCTTTTTCGGCAAGGTTGATGTAGTACAGGCCCAGGCTGCGGTTGATGTCTTCAACACGCCATTCGCCCTTCTCCAACGCACGCCCAACGCTCGACCATGCACGGTCAAGGTCGGTACCGACGTTGAGTACCGGGTTACCGCTGCCGTCTTCAGTCAGGCTGACACGGTTTGGCGTATCGAAATCACGCGAAGCGAGCATGGAGACCGAACCGCCCTTCTCCGACGTACGGCTCATACCGGCAAGCATGTCGTCGATCAGCGCAGCGTCCAGGCCGGTGTTGACCGAACGGTTGGTGAACGCGACATCAGAAGTGCTGCCGGCAGCGCGCTCGGCGCTGACCACGTAGACTTCACTGGTGTTGCGCTGCACGCCGGGTTCGATGCGCACCCGCACGCGGGTTTCGCTGTCGGCCGCAATGCCGGCACTGGTCATGCGTTTGGCCATCGTCGCCGAAAGCTGGTCAGGACGCTGCCAGCCCGTGGTGAACTCGCCGGTTTGCGGGCGCTGTTCATCCAGACGGAAACCGTTGTCCTGGAAGAACTGCACAGCCACTGGCCAGACTTCAGCCGGTGGATGCTGGGCCATGACCCAACGCGAGTCGCCGCTTTTTTGCAGGCTGTAATCGCTGGCCTCGGCAATCGCCGACAACGGCTGCGGACGCGGAACGATGTATTCGCCCTTGAACGTGTCATCGGCCACGTTGCGCGGAATCGGCAACAGCGGGTCCAGACGCTTGGAGGTATGGACATCCGGCGGCAGTTGCATCGGTGCAGTCTGTTGCGCTTCCAGGTAATCGCTACCACGGTCACGGAAGTAACCTTCCGGGCCCCAGATCCATCCACAGCCACTGGTGCTGGAGATAATCAAGGCAAGTGCGGAAAGTCCGGCCATTCGCTTCATGCGTTGTACTTCCTCAATTAAACCAATACGCCGGACTGGCGCATGGCCTGCCGCAGCGGTTCGTGACAGGCTTCGCTGAGCCAGGTGAGCGGCAGACGGATACCGTCCGGCATCAAGCCCATTTCATGCAGCGCCCATTTCACGGGGATAGGGTTGGATTCGATAAACAGGGTTTTATTGAGCGGCATCAGCTTTTCGTGAATCGCCCGGGCTTTCACGGCGTCGCCGTTCAGGGCGGCGATGCACAGGTCGGCCATGTCACGCGGCGCAACGTTGGCCGTGACCGAGATGTTGCCTTTGCCGCCCAGCAGGATCAGCTCGACTGCGGTGGCGTCGTCACCGGAAATCACCAGGAAGTCCTTGCTCACGCCGTCGAGGATGGCCTTGGCGCGCGAAAGATCGCCCGTGGCTTCCTTGATACCGATGATGTTCTTCACGGTCGACAGGCGAATGACCGTCTCGGCCTGCATGTCGCACGCGGTACGACCCGGCACGTTGTAGAGGATCTGCGGGATATCGACAGCTTCGGCGATGGTCTTGAAGTGAAGGTACAGGCCTTCTTGCGTCGGCTTGTTGTAGTACGGCGTTACCAGCAGGCACGCATCGGCGCCGGCAGTCTTCGCGTTTGTGGTCAGCTCGATCGCTTCGCGCGTCGAATTGGCGCCAGTGCCGGCGATTACCGGGATGCGACCATTTACCTGCTTGACCACGCGACGAATCACTTCGATGTGTTCGTTCACGTCGAGGGTCGCCGACTCACCTGTGGTGCCGACCGCCACGATGGCGTGGGTGCCGTTTTGCAGGTGAAAGTCCACCAGTTTGCTCAGGCTGTCCCAGTCGAGACGACCTTGTGCATCCATGGGAGTGACCAGTGCCACCATACTGCCCGCAATCATGCAACCGCTCCTGCCGGAAAAAGAGAGCGGTAATGGTACTGGCGCCAAGATGCTTGTACAAGCGAAGTACTGCGCTCGCGCCATTCCCCTAGGCGCCGGTTTTCGCTACCCTTCAGACTTTGATCAGTACCGACAGGCTCGTACGCCGGGTTCCAGCCTCCATTTTCGGCCTCAGAAGCCCTGATCCTGCGTTGCCGCCTACCCGATCTCGCCTCACTGGAGCTCGTCGCAACCATCTGGCTCGGGCTTTTTGATTTCGCATCCGGATGCCCACCCCGACGAATCGGCCCATAGACGTACCGACCGCTCATCGCTTTAGGAATGCTGCATGTCCACCCCCACAGTTCGCGAACAATTCCTTGTCATCAGTGCCCTCGGCGCCAACCCCATGGAGCTGACTAACGTCCTGTGCCGCGCCAGCCATGAAAATCGCTGCGCCGTGGTCACCTCCCGCCTGACTCGCCACGGCGAATGCAGCGCGCTGGTTCTGCAGATCTCCGGTAGCTGGGACGCCCTGGCGCGCCTGGAAGCCGGCTTGCCGACCCTGGCCAAGAAGCACGCCTTTACGGTCAATGTGGTGCGCAGTGCCGCGCTGGAAAACCGTCCGCAAGCCTTGCCGTATGTGGCTTACGTCAGCTCGGCCTACCGCTCGGACATCGTCAATGAGCTGTGCCAGTTCTTCATCGACCACAACGTCGAGCTGGAAAACCTGACCTGCGACACCTATCAGGCCCCACAGACCGGCGGCACCATGCTCAACGCCACCTTTACCGTGACCTTGCCGGCCGGCGTGCAAATCAGCTGGTTGCGCGATCAGTTCCTGGATTTCGCCGATGCACTGAACCTCGACGCGCTGATCGAACCGTGGCGTCCACAGAACCCAATGTAAGGAAGCTCCCATGGCCGTTGCTATCGACCAACCTGTCGCCGACTTCGAAGCGCCTGCTACCAGCGGGCAGAGCGTCAGCCTCGCAGCCCTCAAGGGCAAGCAAGTGGTGATCTACTTCTACCCCAAAGACAGCACGCCAGGTTGCACCACCGAAGGTCAGGGCTTTCGCGACCAGTATGCGCAGTTCACCGCAGCCAACACCGAAGTGTTCGGCGTGTCGCGCGACAGCCTGAAGTCCCACGAGAACTTCAAGTGCAAACAAGAGTTCCCGTTCGAGCTGATCAGCGACAAGGACGAAGCCATCTGTCAGCTGTTCGACGTGATCAAGCTGAAAAAACTCTATGGCAAGGAATACATGGGCGTTGATCGCAGCACCTTCCTGATCGACAAGGATGGCGTGCTGCGTCAGGAATGGCGTGGCGTGAAAGTGCCAGGCCACGTTGATGCGGTATTGGCTGCGGCCCAGGCGCTGAACAAGGCCTGAGCCGGCTCGTTATAGTTGCGCGCCCTTAAAGTAAGGGCGCGACAATCGGCTCCTTGCGCGGCCACGCATCCAGCACTGCCTTGAACAGGGTAGCCAGCGGAATCGCGAAAAATACGCCCCAGAACCCCCACAGCCCGCCGAACAACAGCACCGCGCAGATGATCGCCACCGGGTGCAGATTGACCGCCTCCGAAAACAGCAGTGGCACCAGAACATTGCCATCCAGCACCTGAATGATCCCGTAGACCGCCATCAGGTAGATGAACTGGTCGCTCCAGCCCCACTGAAACAAGGCAATCAGCAGCACCGGCACGGTCACCACCACCGCCCCGACATACGGCACCACCACCGAAACGCCGACTAATAGCGCCAGCAGTGCGGCGTAGTTGAGCCCCAGGGCAACGAAGCCGATGTAGGTCGCCCCGCCGCAAATGACCATTTCCATGACCTTGCCGCGAATGTAATTGGCGATCTGCCGGTTCATTTCTTCGGCAACGCGGGTGATCAGTGCGCGCTCACGCGGCAGATACCCGCGCGCCCACTGCCCGATCATCACCCGGTCCTTGAGGAAGAAGAACACCAGGATCGGCACCAGCACCAGATAGATCATGATGTTCACCAGCAGCGGCAGGCTGGACAGCGAGAACGTCAACGCCCATTGACCAAACTTGCCGATCTCGCCCCGCGCCACTTCGATGGCCTGCAGCACCTGCTCATCGGACACCAGATGCGGATAGCGCTCCGGCAGCAACAACAGCAACGACTGCCATTTGGCGAGCATGCCCGGCAGTTCGTTGAACAAGGTAATCAGTTGATGCCAAAGCAACGGCACCACCACGACCATAAACACCAGCAACACGCCCATGAACAACGCGAACACCAGTCCGACCGCCGCACCACCCGGCAAGCGCAAGCGTTCCAGAGTGATGACCAGGCCCTGCATCAAATACGCCAGCACCATCCCCGTCAGCACCGGCGCGAGCATTCCACCCAGAGTCAGGACCGCGGTGAAGGCCAGGAACAGCAGAACGGCCAGCACCACGGCCTCCTCATCGGAGAAGTAGCGCTGAATCCAGTCGCGTAACACTTTGAACATCAATATTCCTTAACAATGGACGCTGCAAAATTCAGGCTTTTTTCAGCCAGTAGCGATAAACGCCAGCCTCGTCTTCTTCACGAAGCAGTGTATGACCGGCCAAACGGGCAAAGGTGCGAAAGTCGCGCTGCGAACCCGCATCGGTGGCGATGACCTTGAGTACCGCACCGCTGGCCAGGCGATTGAGTTCCAGCTTGGCCTTGAGCAACGGCAACGGACAGTTCAACCCGCTGGCGTCCAGTTCGGCGTCATGCTCTACAGCGTCAGTCATTGCTTCACTCCGGATAGGTAATCAAGTGGTCTAGAATATCTGGTCGTAACGCATGTGTCCGGCTACAGTAAGGCCTTTGTCGACTAAGGCTTTGTGCATGACTTTTCTGCGCCCCACCCTGCTGACGCTCGCTTGCCTGCTAGCCTCACCGGGCTTCGCCGACGACCTGCCGTCACTTGGCGATGCCAGTTCTGCCATCGTATCGCCACAGCAGGAATACCAGCTGGGCCGCGCCTGGCTGGCGCTGCTGCGCAGCCAGGTGTCACAGCTCAATGATCCACAGCTCAAGGATTACGTCGAGACCAGCGTCTACAAACTGGTGGAAACCAGTCAGGTCAACGACCGGCGCCTGGAGTTCATTCTGATCAACAGCCCGCAGCTCAACGCCTTCGCCGCACCTGGCGGGATTGTCGGCGTCAACGGCGGTCTGTTTCTGAATGCCCAGACCGAAGGCGAATATGCCTCAGTACTCGCCCACGAACTGGCTCACTTGTCGCAACGCCACTTCGCTCGCGGCGTCGAAGCCTCGCAACGCATGCAAGTCCCGATGATGGCCGCCCTGCTCGGCGGAATCATCGCCGCAGCGGCTGGCGCCGGAGATGCCGGTATCGCCGCCATCGCCAGCACCCAGGCAGCGGCCATTCAGGAACAACGGCGCTTCTCCCGGCAGAACGAACAGGAGGCCGACCGTGTCGGCATCCTCAACCTCGAGAAAGCCGGTTACGACCCGCGCTCGATGCCGACCATGTTCGAACGTCTGATGCGCCAGTACCGCTTCGATGCCAAACCGCCCGAATTCCTGCTGACTCACCCGGTCACCGAATCGCGGATCGCCGACACCCGCAACCGTGCCGAGCAGTCCAAGCCGGGCGGCAAGGAAGACAGCCTGACGTACCAATTGATTCGCGCGCGCGTCCAGTTGTTCTATGAAGACACGCCAGGTCTTGCCGCCAAACGTTTTCGCGCCCAGCTCGATGAAAACCCGAAAAGCGACGTGGCTCGTTATGGCCTGGCAATCGCCCAGATCAAGGGCAGCCAGTTCAACGACGCCCGCGAGAACCTCAAGACATTGCTGGCCAAGTCGCCCGACGAAATCATCTACAACCTGGCGCAAGTCGATCTGGACATCGCCAACAATCGCCTGCCAGACGCGCAGACGCGGGTCGACCGGATGCTCGCACAGTACCCGCGCAACTATCCGCTGAATCAAGTGCGGGTCGACTTGCTGCTCAAGCAGAACCGCCCGGCTGACGCCGAGAAAGCCCTTGAAGCCCTGCTCAAGACCCGCCCGAACGATCCGGACGTCTGGTACATGGTGGCCGAGACTCGTGGCCTGTCCGGCAACACCATTGGTCTGCATCAGGCCCGCGCCGAGTACTTCGCACTGATCGGCGACTACCGTCAGGCGATCCAGCAACTGGACTTCGCCAAACGCCGCGCCGGCACCAACTTCCCACTGTCGTCACGCATCGATGCGCGTCAACGGGAGCTGATGGAGCAAGAGCGCTTGATCAAGGACATGATGGGCTGACATTTCTTTGACCCATAAAAAAACGCCTCTTTCGAGGCGTTTTTTTATTCAGCGACTAATCGCTTTACTCGGCCAGTTTGAAGGTAATGAAGCTGGCACGGCCTTGACGCAAGACCCGCATCGACACCGAGCGGTTCTTCGGCAGTGCCTTGGCGATTTCCGTGAACTCCTTGGTCGAACCAATCGCCTGATTGTTCAAGTGAGTAATCACGTCGCCTGGCTGCAGGCCGATCAGGGCAGCAGGACCGTCCTGAACCTCCTTGATCACCACGCCGCCCTTGAGGTCGTAGGCTTTCTTCTGCTCTTCGCTCAATTCGACCACGGCTACGCCCAGTCGATTGCTGCTGCGCTCGACACCAGGCTTGGCCAGGGTATCGAGCTCTTTGCCTTCTTCCGGAATCGCGCCAACCGTCAGCTCGACGTTTTTATGCTTGCCGTCACGAATCACTGCAAGATTTGCTTTCTCACCCGCCTTGAGCGCGCCTACCAGATGCGGCAGATCCGCTGACATGACGATCGGCTGACCATTCATGCTCAGGATCACGTCACCGACCTGCAAACCACCTTTGGCGGCCGGGCCACCGTCCTGGATCTGAGCCACCAGCGCACCGGCCGGTTTCTCCAGACCGAAGGATTCGGCGAGATCCTTGTTCACTTCCTGAATGACCACACCCAACCAGCCGCGGCTGACTTTGCCGCCACTTTTCAGCTGATTGGAAACATCCATGGCGACATCGATCGGGATCGCGAACGACACCCCCATGAAACCACCGGAACGGGTGTAGATCTGCGAGTTGATCCCCACCACTTCGCCCGCCAGGTTGAACAGCGGACCACCGGAGTTACCCGGGTTGATCGGCACGTCAGTCTGGATGAACGGCACATAGTTTTCGTTCGGCAGGCTACGACCAATGGCGCTGACAATGCCCTGGGTCACGGTGTGGTCAAAACCAAACGGAGAACCGATGGCGACAACCCATTGTCCGGCTTTCAGGTCCTGGGATTTGCCCAGTTTCAGAACCGGAAGGTCTTTGCCATCGATCTTCAGCAGGGCCACGTCAGAGCGTGGGTCTGTGCCGATCAGTTTGGCCTTGAGTTCACTGCGATCAGCCAGGCGCACGAGGATTTCATCTGCGTCAGCGATCACATGGTTGTTGGTCAGGATGTAGCCATCCGACGAGATGATGAACCCCGAACCCAGGGACTGCGCTTCACGTTGGCGACCACCACGAGGCGAACGCTGCTGCGGCGGCATGCCACGCTCGAGAAACTCGCGCAGCGCCGGCGGCAAGCCTTCCAGGTCCGGCATATCCTGACTGGAGACCTTGCGATCCGGCAGTTTCTGCGTGGTACTGATGTTCACCACCGCAGGCGAGGCTTGCTCGACCAGCTGCGTGAAATCAGGCAGTTCGGCCGCCTGGGCACCGACCGCCTGACCGAGTACCAATACAGCGGCAAAAATGGAGAGGTAGGATTTCAAACGTGGTATCGACATACGGCTCCCGTTACGACGAGCATGGTTAAGCGATATGGAGCAAGGAATACCGGGAAACATACACCGGTACTTTTGTTCCGGGAACAACAAACAAGGCCAGAGCCGTGGGGCTCTGACCTATAGAAAATTTTCGGGGATTTTGCAAATTGAAATGCTCACCAAACATTTCGACATCTCAATTGTGGAATGGACAATTGCTGGCCCCTTCACAATCAACTCGTGCTCGATGAGTATCACTGGATCAACTCACTGCTTGGCCGCAGTGGCATCGGTACGCATAGAGAGCGCAACCCGCTCAGCGGTACCGATCGGAATCTCACCGACTACGGTGACCATCATCTCGCCATCCGGCGTTGTCAAACGCCGTGAGACCGCGACGGTCGGGCCTAACTGAGTACGTGTATCGGTAACCACTGCGCCATTGAGCGGCTCCAGGAATACCGAAAAACGCGCCAGACCATCATCATACATCAGGCTGCTGACCTGGACTTTGGTCTCCGGATCCTTGTGCGCGCTACTGCTGCTAAGTTCAAAGCCTGGTGGCAACCAGTCGGAATGCCATGCCTGAGCGGTTTTCACCGCTAATGCCTTGTCGCTGTCGAGCGCCACAGCCTTGCACTCGGAACTGGCTTGCAGATCACGCTCAGCCGGTGCGTCAGTATCCAACCGGGTAAACTGGAAACGCTCCAGCAACTGCCCCTTGTCATTCAACAGCAATGACTTCAACGGCAGACCGGTTTCGCGGTCAAGGTGCAATTCAAAACCATAACGATGCTGATCACGCGGCGTCAGTGAAACAATCACCGCCGGGCGCCCAGCCACACGCGACTTGCCGATGACGGCAAGGTCGTACCAATTCTTGAGCTTTTGTGGATCAAGTGCACGAGCAGAAGAGTCGGGAGTATCCCCCAGCCCCGCCACCAGGTTGCCGCTGACGCATTGAGTATGCCCATCAATGCGCACGACTTCCTGAGCAGAACCGTCGAGCTGAAGCAAACGCTCGCGGACTTTGCCATCCTGGACGCGATGCCAGATGTTGTGGGTAGAAAAACTACCGTTACGCTCGTAGACGAAAGTACCTTGGAAGCTTTGCTGTTGTTCGGCCTGACTCAGACGGGTCAACCAGTCTTGAGCCTCATCGGCATAGGCTGGAACAACAAACCAGCCAGTGAGCAACAGCGTAAGTAGAGGTATGGCGCGCATGATCCTCCTTAACGGTTTTCCAGGCTTGCCGCACGGGCATAAGGCAGAGCGCTTTCAGTGCCTTTTAGTGCAGCTTGTTGAGCATGTTGGCGCAAGTAGCCTGGCAGACGCTGATCGTGCCAGCCCGGCTGACCTTGCAATACGCCATTGGCCATAGGACCCGTGGCTTCCGAACTCTCATTGTAGCCTGCCAAAACGGCTGGACCTTTTACTTGAGGAACGGCCAGAGCCGGTTGAGTGGAGCGCTGGGCCAATTCGACACCAGCGATCTCATCCTGGTTGTACAGACGCACGCCAGCCAGAACAGCAAGGGTCACCGATGCGGCCACCGCCAGACGCCCCAGGCTACGCCATGGACCACGAGTGGCTTTTGCCGGTACGGCTTCGTCAGCCAGGGCAGCAGAAACGGCCGAAGCAATATCCAGACGCGGGATCAGCAGGTCCTTGTGCATGACTGCCCGAGCGACTTGGTAACGGGCCCAGGTCTCGCGGGTTTCAACATCGTCAAAGGCATTTAATACCCGACGTAATTCCAGTTCGTCCGCTTCGTTATCCATCACTGCGGACAGCGATTCCTGCAGGGCTTCACGACTCATGGCGGTTCCTCTCTTGGCTGTCGCCGCTGTCTCAGCTTTCCTGCAACAACGGCTGCAGGGCTTTATCGATGGCTTCCCGAGCGCGGAAAATCCGGGAGCGCACGGTACCCACCGGACACTGCATGACGCTCGCAATGTCCTCGTAACTCAGACCATCGAATTCACGTAAAGTTAAAGCCGTACGCAAATCTTCTGGCAGTTGCTGGATGGTTCGATGGACGGTGTCTTCGATCTCATCACGCAGCAATGCACGTTCAGGCGACTCGAGATCCTTGAGGCCATGATCGCCATCGTAGAACTCCGCATCTTCAGAACTGACATCGCTATCCGGCGGCCGACGACCGCGTGAAACCAGATAGTTTTTCGCCGTGTTAATGGCGATGCGGTAAAGCCACGTATAAAACGCGCTGTCGCCGCGAAAATTTCCAAGTGCACGGTAGGCCTTGATAAAGGCTTCTTGTGCGACATCCTGGGCTTCATGGGTGTCGTGCACGAAACGCACGATCAACCCGAGAATTTTGTGCTGGTATTTCAGCACTAGCAGATCGAAAGCGCGCTTGTCGCCGCGTTGAACGCGCTCGACCAGCTGCTGATCCTCTTCCTGGGTTAGCATGAACACTCCTCGATGAGCTCGGAGGAGGCTTGCATAACTAATCGATCAAGCTTGCAAACATAGACTCGGGCTTTTCGCAAAAGTTCTCCCCCTCCAAGCAAGTTTCCTGCGTGCTCTGATTTGGCACACACGAAAGACGCAGCACGGGCTGGGCCGGCTGCGCGAATAATCTTGTCGTCGAATCCACCCGCAATGACCAAAACACAAATCCTGCGTGAAACCGACGCTGTTCCTTGTTTCAGGCAACCTTCTATTGAGCTTGGACGCCCGGCAAAGTTCCCAACCTTTATAGTCGTGCGAAACGAATAATGTATGACCACGCGGCGAAAAATAGCGTTTCATCGGCGATCAGGCTGCCTTATCGTCGATCCGGCCGGTAAATCACCCTACACAGCCTCCTGCCTTTTCCGTCACAGTAGTTTCACATTGCCACGTAGGCCCGACTATTGTGCCGATCCACCCCTCTATATACTAGTACGCTGTGTGGCTGTCTCGACTCGCCGATTCAGGTGTCTTGCGCCAACCCCGACCCGGGTCGCTTTGAGCGGAATCCTGAAATGAGCCAACAGTTTCAACACGATGTTCTGGTGATTGGCAGCGGCGCTGCCGGTTTGAGTCTGGCACTGACTTTGCCCGATCATTTGCGCATTGCCGTACTGAGCAAAGGCAACCTCGCCAACGGTTCGACCTACTGGGCCCAGGGCGGCGTCGCTGCCGTGCTGGATGACACCGATACCGTCGAATCCCACGTCGATGACACCCTCAACGCTGGCGGCGGTCTGTGCCACGAAGACGCCGTACGCTTTACCGTCGAGCACAGCCGCGAAGCAATTCAATGGCTGATCGATCAGGGCGTACCGTTCACCCGTGACGAACAGTCCAGCCCTGAAGACGGCGGTTTCGAGTTTCACCTGACTCGCGAAGGCGGCCACAGCCATCGGCGCATCATTCATGCCGCCGATGCCACAGGCGCTGCGATTTTCAATACTTTGCTTGATCAAGCACGACAACGGCCGAACATTGAGCTGCTGGAGCAACGGGTTGCCGTTGATCTGATCACCGAAAAGCGCCTGGGCCTGGAAGGTGATCGCTGCCTTGGCGCCTACGTGCTCAATCGCAGCACCGGCGAAGTCGATACCTACGGCGCGCGTTTCGTGATCCTCGCCTCCGGCGGTGCCGCGAAAGTTTATCTCTACACCAGCAACCCCGACGGCGCTTGCGGCGATGGTATTGCCATGGCCTGGCGTTCGGGCTGCCGGGTGGCGAATCTGGAGTTCAACCAGTTCCACCCTACGTGCCTCTACCACCCGCAAGCCAAAAGCTTCCTGATTACCGAAGCCCTGCGCGGTGAAGGCGCACACTTGAAGCTGCCGAACGGCGAACGCTTCATGCAGCGTTTTGACCCGCGTGCCGAGCTGGCGCCACGAGACATCGTCGCCCGGGCCATCGACCATGAAATGAAGCGCCTGGGTATCGACTGCGTGTACCTGGACATCAGCCACAAGCCTGCAGCCTTCATCAAGTCGCACTTCCCGACGATGTACGAACGCTGCCTGGAATTCTCCATCGACATCACCCAGCAGCCGATCCCGGTGGTTCCGGCCGCGCACTACACCTGCGGTGGTGTCATGGTCGACCAACACGGCCGCACCGACGTGCCAAGCCTGTATGCCATTGGCGAAACCAGCTTCACCGGCCTGCACGGTGCCAACCGCATGGCCAGTAACTCGCTGCTGGAATGCTTCGTCTACGCCCGCTCGGCGGCGGCGGACATTCTTGAGCAGTTGCCGCACGTCGCGATTCCAAGCGCCCTGCCCGCCTGGGACGCCAGCCAGGTGACCGATTCCGACGAAGACGTGATCATTGCGCACAACTGGGATGAACTTCGGCGGTTCATGTGGGACTACGTAGGTATCGTGCGCACCAACAAGCGCCTGCAACGCGCGCAGCATCGTGTGCGCCTGCTACTGGACGAGATCGACGAGTTCTACAGTAACTACAAAGTCAGCCGGGATCTGATCGAACTGCGCAACCTGGCTCAGGTGGCCGAGCTGATGATTCGCTCAGCCATGGAGCGCAAGGAAAGCCGCGGCCTGCATTACACCCTCGATTACCCGAACATGCTGCCAGAGGCGCTGGACACTATTCTGGTGCCGCCCACCTACGCCGACTGAACTTGAGCCGGACCCGCAGGCGTCGGTGAACATCCGCCGCCTGCGCATCGCGCGGCACACAGATCGCCCGTACCCGCCGCTCGCCGCGCAAACGAAAACGCAACACGACGACCAACGGTAGCGCCAGGCTGTCTGGACGTAATTGCACTGTTTGCCAACCCGACAGCTGATTCCACAACTGCCAACCATCAGCGTCCCGACGCAAGCCGCGGAATGCCTGCGGGTGTGTCAGCAGAATCTGTCGCGGCAGCATCCAGATACCGTGAGCCACGCACAGCGCAACGCCGAGCAAACTGGCCCCTAACGGTATAGAGAGAAGAAACAGCGAACCCAGCGCGAACAGCTGGGCGAGAAGATAGGCCGCCAGCAATTGCCGTGAGGCATGCCAGCGGCACTCAAACGAGTTACTTGGGTTGGACACGGTCCAGAATCATGCGAACCATGCGCTGCAGCTCTGGATCTTCCGATTCGGCGCGTTCCATGAACCAGCCGAACATGTCCTGATCTTCGCATTCGAGCAGTTTGCGGTAGCACTCGCGATCGACATCGTTGAGGTGCGGATAGACCTCTTTGACAAACGGCACAAGCAACACATCAAGCTCGAGCATGCCGCGGCGGCTGTGCCAATAGAGGCGGTTCAGTTCAACATCTTCGACCATGGAGCGCTCCTCAAATAGAGCGCAAGTATACAGCCCCAATCCCTGTCGAACAGTCGGCTTTGGTCGGGCCCCCTCGAACCTTTGTGAACTACCCATTTCAAGGGCGCCCCCTTATGATGTCCTCCAGACTCTTTACCCTGCGATGACCCATGGCCGATTCTGCTTTTTTCTGCACCTTGTCCCATGAAGGCGTGCTCGCCGTTCGCGGCTCCGACGCCAGCAAGTTCCTTCAGGGACAATTGACCTGCAACCTCAATTACCTGAGCGACACCCAGGCCAGCCTCGGTGCTCGCTGCACCCAGAAAGGTCGCATGCAGTCGAGTTTTCGCATCCTGCTGGAAGGTGACGGTGTGCTGTTGGCGATGGCCAGCGAGCTGCTGGAGCCGCAACTGGCAGACCTGAAAAAGTACGCGGTGTTCTCCAAGTCAAAATTGACCGACGAAAGCGCCGCCTGGGTTCGCTTTGGCCTGAACGATGCCGATGCGGCGCTGGCCAGCCTTGGCCTCGATGCTCCCCAGGAAACCGACTCGGTAACGCGCAATAACGGTTTGATCGCCATTCGCGTTTCTCCCGGCCGTACCGAGCTATGGGCTGCTGCCGACCAGGCTGAAGCCTTGAACGAAAAGCTCTTGGCAACACTGGCGCAAGGCACGCTCAATCAGTGGCTGCTGGGGCAGATCCGCGCAGGTATTGGCCAGGTCATGCCGAGCACCCGCGAGCTGTTCATTCCGCAAATGCTCAACCTGCAAGCGGTGGGCGGTGTGAGTTTCAAGAAAGGTTGCTACACCGGCCAGGAAATCGTCGCGCGCATGCAGTACCTGGGCAAACTCAAACGCCGGTTGTATCGCCTGCAACTCGACGCCAGCGAACTGCCCGAGCCCGGCACCGCACTGTTTTCCCCAACCCACGGCAGTTCCATTGGTGAAGTGGTGATCGCCGCTCGCGCCGAACAGAGCATCGAGCTGTTGGCGGTGCTGCAAGCCGAAGCAGCAGACAGTGGCGACCTGCACCTTGGCGCCCTGGAGGGCCCGGCCCTGCACCTGCTCGACCTGCCTTACCCACTGGATCGTGATCGTGAGATCCAGCGTTAATTGCAGCATTTTTTTGCAATACCCTAGAGAAACTAAATGAGCGAGCTGGCGGAAAAGGTCCAACAGGATTTGGTTGAGGCCATCGATAACGATGATCTGGTTCTGCCAACGTTACCGGAAGTGGCCTTGCAGATTCGCAAGGCTGCCGAAGACCCGGAAATCAGCGTCGCCACCCTGAGCAAAGTCATTGGCCGCGACACGGCGCTGTCGGCGCGATTGATCAAGGTGGTCAACAGTCCGTTGCTGCGTGCGGCTCAGGAAGTGACCGACCTGCACACGGCAATCACCCGACTGGGCATCAATTACAGCAGCAACCTGGCCATCGGTCTGGTCATGGAACAGATTTTCCATGCCCGCTCCGAAGTGGTGGAACAGAAGATGCGCGAAGTCTGGCGCAAGAGTCTGGAAATCGCTGGCGTCAGCTATGCGCTGTGCCGCAGCCATACCCAATTGAAACCGGATCAGGCGGCCCTTGGCGGGCTGGTGCATCAGATCGGCGTGCTGCCGATTCTCACCTACGCCGAAGACCACTACGAGCTGCTGTCAGACCCGGTCAGCCTCAACCATGTGATCGAGCAGATTCATCCGTTGCTCGGTGACAAGCTGCTGCAGGTCTGGGAGTTTCCGGAAATGCTGGTGAAACTGCCGGGGCTGTATCTGGACTTCAAGCGCGAGTCCAGGCAGGTTGATTATGTCGACCTGGTGCAGATTGCCAGCCTGTATTGCCACAAGGACACCGATCATCCGCTGTCCAGAATCGATGTACTCGGCGTGCCGGCGTTCAAAAAACTGGGGATTGATCCAGAGAGCAACGCGGTGTGCAGCGATCTGGAAGAATCGCGCTCGATGTTCTACTGATCAAGAAACCGCAGCGCCCCCATCGCGAGCAGGCTCGCTCCCACAGGATTTCCGACACACAGGGGATCCAATGTGGGAGCGAGCTTGCTCGCGATAGCGCCAGAACAGGCACGACAAAATTACCCGGCGATAAAACTTACGCGAACCTTCAGCCCGCGCTGCGCGCCATCGTGCAGGCTGATCTGGGCCAGATGGGCGCGGCAGATTTCACCGACAATCGCCAGGCCCAGACCTGAACCCGCCACCTGCTGATTACGCCGGTAGAAGCGCTCGAACACCCGGTCGCGCTCCTCAAGAGGAATCCCCGGCCCATCATCCTCAACCTCAAGCACCGCTGGCGCACTGACGCGCAAGATCACGTTGCCGCCGGGGGGCGTATGGGCCAAGGCGTTATCCACCAGGTTGCTCAACAGTTCATTCAACAGCGTTGGCTCGCCCCGCAGCCACACTGGCTCGTCAGCCTCCAACGCCAAAGCAACGCCCCGCGCGTGGGCCAACGGCGCCATGGCCATGCCCAACTCACGAGCCAATTGACTCAGATCGAGCAACTGCGCCCCACCCTCGGCAATCGCCCGCGCACCGTTCTCGACGCGTGCAAGCGACAGCAATTGATTCGCCAAATGAGTCAGCCGATCAGTGCCTTGAGCAGCGCTCTCCAATGTGTTGCGCCAGGTGTCTGGCTCGCTCGCCCGCAACCCCAATTCCAGCCTTGCCTTGAGGGCCGCCAACGGCGTTCGCAACTCATGGGCCGCATCGGCGATGAACTGCGCCTGACGCTCGAACTGCCCACGCAAACGTTCGGTGAAGTGGTTAAGGGCGCGCACCAGCGGCCACAATTCGCGCTGCACTTCCACCAGCGGCAGAGGCCGAAGGTCATCCGATTGCCGCTCTTCCACCACCGTGCGCAAACGCTCCAGCGGGCGTAATGCCGCGCTCACCGCAAACCACACCAACAGCAACGCCCCCACCGCCAGCATGCCCAGACGCAGAAGGGTATCGGTCATCAGGCTGCGGGCCATGCGCACGCGCGCTTCATCGGTTTCCGCCACGCGAATTTCCGCCATGCCGTTCATGTTCGGCTCGGTTACCGGCTTGAGCAGGCTCACCACCCTCACATTCTGCCCTTGGTAAATGGCGTTATAGAACCGTGCCAGCGCTGGGTAGTCATCGGTTCGCGGCGTGCCGGGCGGTGGTCCGGGGAGGTTTTCGTAACCGGAAATCAGATGCTGATGGATGTCGTTGACCTGGTAGTAAATCCGCCCGGCACTGTCGTAGGCGAACGTGTCCAGCGCCACGTAAGGCACATCGGCGCTGAGGCTGCCGTCTCTCTGGGAAAGGCCGGCGGCGATGGTTCGCGCCGAGGCCAGCAAGGTTCGGTCATACGCCGTATCGGCCGCTTCGCGACCGTTCCAGTAGGCACTCAAACCGCTGGCGACCATCAACACCACCAGCAACAACGCGAGGTTCCACAGTAGCCGCCAGCGCAGACTGCCGGGCTTATGCATCGCGGCTTTCCAGCAGGTAACCGAGCCCCCTGAAGGTCACGATTGCCACCGCGTGGCCGTCGAGTTTTTTGCGCAAGCGGTGGACGTAGATTTCGATGGCGTCGGGGCTGGCCTCTTCGTCCAGGCCGAACACTTGCGAGGCCAGTTGCTCCTTACTCATCACTCGCCCAGGGCGTGCGATCAACGCTTCGAGCACCGCTTGTTCGCGGGAGGTCAGGGTCAGCAACTCATCGCCAAGGGTGAAGCGCCGGGTGTCCAGGTCATACACCAATACGCCACAGCGTTGCTGGCGTTCGCCACCCAACACGCTGCGGCGTAACAGGGCCTTGACCCGCGCTTCCAGCTCGGTCAGCTCAAAGGGTTTGGCCAGGTAGTCGTCGGCGCCAAGGTTGAGCCCGTGAACCCGATCCTTGACGTCGCTGCGGGCGGTCAGCATCAGCACCGGCAGGTTTTTTCCACGGCTGCGCAAACGCGCCAGCACCTCGAAACCGTCCATGCGCGGCAGACCGACATCAAGGATCGCTACCGCGTACTCCTCGCTGTTCAAGGCCAGGTCGGCGGCCACCCCATCGTGCAGCACATCGACGGTCAGGCCGGTGCTCTTGAGCGCTTGGGCAACACTTTCGGCCAACTGCAGATGGTCTTCGACGAGAAGAACACGCATGGATCTTTACCTCATTCGGGGATGGTCGACGCCATTCTTTGGCGCGGAGTTTACAGCCGCATCCGCCGCTGTGAAGCCCGAAAACCGTGAAAACCTGCTGAAAGGTTCGTGAAAGGTTGGATCGCTAGAGTCCAGTCAGGGACCGTCTCGACGGCCGTACACTGGCAGTCGATACCCGAAAAACGCCTCGAAGCGTTTTCGCCAATAAGAACAATAATTACGGAGATCCACATGAACCCATCACTGCGCAAATTCGCCCTGGCGGCCAGCTGCCTGCTGTTCGCCGGCCCACTGTTGGCCGACGTCGCCGGCGAACCCAAGCGCCCGGAATGCATCGCCCCGGCATCCCCTGGCGGTGGCTTCGACCTGACCTGCAAACTGGCGCAAAGCGCGCTGGTGAACGAAAAGCTGCTAAGCAAACCGATGCGCGTGACTTACATGCCCGGCGGTGTCGGCGCGGTGGCTTATAACGCCGTTGTTGCCCAGCGCCCTGCGGATGCCGGCACTCTGGTGGCCTGGTCCAGCGGCTCGCTGCTGAACCTGGCCCAAGGCAAATTCGGGCGCTTCGATGAAAGCGCCGTGCGCTGGCTGGCGGCGGTTGGCACCAGCTACGGCGCCATCGCGGTGAAAAGCGATTCGCCCTACAAGAACCTCGACGATCTGGTTCAGGCGTTGAAGAAAGACCCGAGCAAAGTGGTGATCGGTTCCGGCGGCACGGTTGGCAGCCAGGACTGGATGCAAACCGCATTGATCGCCAAGGCCGCCGGGATCAATCCGCGCGACCTGCGTTACGTCGCCCTCGAAGGCGGCGGCGAAATCGCCACAGCCTTGCTGGGTGGCCACATCCAGGTCGGCAGCACCGACATCTCCGACTCCATGCCGCACATTCAGAGCGGTGACATGCGCCTGCTGGCCGTGTTCGCCAACGAGCGTCTGGACGAGCCGGAAATGAAGGACATTCCGACCGCCAAAGAGCAAGGCTACGACATCGTCTGGCCAGTGGTTCGCGGTTTCTACCTCGGGCCAAAAGTCAGCGACGCGGAATACGCCTGGTGGAAAAACGCCTTCGACAAACTGCTGGCGTCGGAAGAGTTCGCCAAGCTGCGCAATCAGCGTGCACTGTTCCCGTTCGCCATGACCGGCCCAGAGCTGGACACCTACGTGAAGAAGCAGGTAGCGGACTACAAACTGCTGGCCAAAGAGTTCGGCCTGATTCAGTAATCGCCTCTGTCTCACGGCCAGCCCCTGCGCCTCAAGGGGCTGGCCCAGGAGTTTGTCATGCTCTTACAACGCATTTTTGCCTCGGCGCTGTTGCTGGTCTGCATTGGCCTGGCACTGATGGCCTGGCCCTATCAGGCGGCTTTTTCCTATGAACCCGTCGGCCCAAGAGCCTTCCCGTTGTTGATGCTCGGTTTGATGAGCGTGGCACTGCTGTACATGGTGTTTCGCCCTGCGCCGATCAAACACAGCGAAGACGAGCCACCACTGGACCGTGAAACCCTGACCAAGATCGGTATCTGTGTCGTTCTGTTGCTGGTATTCGCAGGCACCTTCGAACCACTGGGTTTCATTGTTTCCAGCATCCTCATCGGCGTACCGATGGCCCGTTTGTATGGTGGCCGCTGGTTGCCCAGCGTGGTGATCACCAGCTTGATGAGCGTCAGTCTGTACGTGCTGTTCGACCGGTTGATGGACGTGCCACTGCCGTTGGGTCTGCTCGACGTTCTGGAGAACTGATATGGATACCCTTAACTACCTCGGCCAGGGTTTCGGCGTCGCATTGACCCCTTACAACCTGGTCACCGCGTTGTGCGGCACCCTGATCGGCACAGTGGTCGGCCTATTGCCGGGCTTGGGGCCGATCAACGGCGTGGCGTTGTTGATCCCGATCGCTTTCGCCCTCGGCCTGCCACCGGAGTCCGCATTGATCCTGTTGGCGGCGGTGTACCTGGGCTGCGAGTACGGCGGGCGGATCAGCTCGATTCTGCTGAACATCCCGGGCGAAGCATCCACGGTCATGACCACCCTCGACGGCTACCCGATGGCTCGCCAGGGCATGGCCGGGGTGGCGCTGTCGTTGTCGGCCTGGAGCTCGTTCATCGGTGCGTTCATCGCCACCTGCGGCATGGTGCTGTTCGCCCCGCTGCTGGCGAAATGGGCCATCGCCTTCGGCCCGGCGGAGTACTTCGTGCTGATGGTCTTCGCCATTGTCTGCCTCGGTGGCATGGCCGGTGATCGACCGCTGAAAACCTTTATCGCCGCGCTGATCGGGTTGTTTCTGTCGTGCGTCGGGATCGATGCCAACAGCGGTGTCTACCGTTTTACCGGAGACAACATCCACCTCACTGACGGCATACAGTTCGTGGTGTTGGTGCTGGGCCTGTTCTCCATCAGTGAAATCCTGTTGCTGCTGGAAAAAACCCATCACGGTCAGGAAGCCGTGAAAGCCACCGGGCGCATGATGTTCAACTTCAAAGAAGCCGCCTCGGTGTTCGTGGTGAATATTCGTTGCGGCGTTCTCGGGTTCATCATGGGCGTATTGCCAGGTGCCGGCGCGACACTGGCCAGTGCCGTTGCCTACATGACCGAGAAACGTATCGCTGGCGCCAGCGGCACCTTCGGCCAGGGCGACAAACGTGGCCTCGCGGCACCGGAAACCGCCATCGGCGGTGCAGCCTGCGGCGCGCTGGTACCGATGCTGACCCTCGGCGTACCGGGTTCGGGCACCACGGCGGTGATGATCGGCGCACTGTCGCTGTACAACATCACTCCGGGGCCACTGTTGTTCCAACAGCAACCGGACATCGTCTGGGGCCTGATCGCTTCGTTGTTCGTCGCCAACGTCATGCTGGTGATCCTCAATATCCCGATGATCCGCATCTTTACCCGCATTCTCGCGGTGCCGAACTGGGCGCTGGTGCCGGTGATCGCGATCATTACCGGGATCGGTGTTTACGCCGTGCACGCGACGACCTTCGACCTGTTCCTGATGATCGGCATCGGTATCTTCGGCTACATCCTGCGCAAGCTCGATTTCCCGTTGTCGCCGGTCCTGCTGGGTTTCATCCTCGGCGGGTTGATGGAACAGAACCTGCGTCGCGCACTGTCGATTTCCAATGGTGCACTGGAAATCCTCTGGTCGAGCCCCATCACCTTCGGTTGCTGGGTACTGACTGCAATCATGTTGCTGATGCCGATCCTGCGCATCTGGCGCAAACGCTCCATGGCGCGGCGTGCAATCGCCGATGTCTGATCGGCCTTTCAAAAGCTGGTGGGGAACACCGCTGGTCGGCCTGCTGGGTGGTTATCTCGCCAGCCAGATCGGCTGGCCGCTGCCGTGGATGGTCGGCTCGTTGCTGGCGATCATCCTGGTGCGCTGCCTGACACCCTGGCAACTGGCAGAGATCCCTGGCGGGCGTAAATGCGGCCAGTGGATCGTGGGCATCGGCATTGGTCTGCACTTCACCCCGGTGGTGATCGAGCAGGTCATGAGCCACTTTGGCCTGATCTTCTTCGGCGCACTGGTCACCAGCCTGTCGGCAGTGGTCGGAGTCTGGTTGCTGCGGCGCACCGGCGAAGATCGCGCCACCGCATTTTTCTCCAGCATGCCGGGCGGTTCCGGTGAAATGGTCAACCTCGGTGCACGCAATGGCGCCGTGCTCAGCCGGGTTGCGGCAGGGCAAAGTCTTCGGGTGCTGGTGGTGGTGCTTTGCGTGCCGGCAGCGTTCAAATACCTGCTCGGCGAAGGTGTTCCTTTACAGCATCCTGCGAGCGTCGATTGGCGTTGGCTGGCGCTGCTGTTCCCGGCGGGCGCCCTGCTCGCCTGGATCTGGCAACGTTTGCGGCAACCCAACCCCTGGCTGTTCGGCCCCTTGCTGGTGAGCGCGGCGGTGAGCATTGGCTGGGATTTGCATATCGGCCTGCCCCATGGCGGCAGTCAGATCGGCCAATGGCTGATCGGCAGTGGCCTGGGCTGTCACTTCAATCGGCAGTTCTTTCGTCGCGCACCGTCGTTCATGGGCCGGACCCTGATCGGAACGGCGCTGACCATGCTGATCGCTACACTGGCGGCGCTGGGGCTGAGTGCGCTGACCCAACTGGACCTGCGTTCACTGACCCTGGGCATGATGCCGGGTGGCATTGCGGAAATGAGCCTGACCGCTGAAACCTTGCAACTCTCGGTGCCTTTGGTCACAGCGATGCAGGTGATGCGGTTGTTGTTTGTGCTGTTTCTGGCGGAGCCGTTGTTCAGGTATTGGAACCGGTTACCGGATACCGTCTGATAGACCGAGGTGCCCCCATCGCGAGCAAGCTCGCTCCCACAGGATTTCCGACACGCAAGGGATCCAATGTGGGAGCGAGCTTGCTCGCGATGCTTTTCAAACGGGTGGCAACCGCCACTCGATCGGCGTCTCGCCATTCTGTTCAAGAAACTTGTTGGCGCGGCTGAAGTGCCCGCAACCGAGAAATCCGCGATAGGCGGACAGCGGCGACGGATGTACCGAGGTCAACACCAGGTGCTTGGTGGCGTCGATCAGTTTCTGTTTGCTCTGCGCATGAGCGCCCCACAGCAAAAACACCAGATGGGGCTGATGTTCGCTGACCACCTCGATAATCCGATCGGTAAAATACTGCCAGCCCTTGCCCGCATGGGCGTTGGCATTGGCCCGCTCCACAGTCATGGTGGTGTTGAGCATCAGCACGCCCTGATCGGCCCAGCTTTGCAGGTAACCGTGGTTCGGGATGTCGATGTTCAGGTCGCGCTTCAACTCTTTATAGATGTTCACCAGCGACGGTGGCGCCGGTACACCCGGTTGCACCGAGAAGCACAAGCCATGGGCCTGACCCGGGCCGTGGTAGGGGTCCTGGCCGAGGATCACCACTTTGACCTTGTCCAGCGGCGTCGAGTTGAGGGCGTTGAAGATCATCGGCCCCGGCGGATAGATTTCCTTGCCGGCAGCGTTTTCCTGCCGCAGAAACTCGCGTAACTCAGCCATGTAAGGCTGGTCGAATTCGGCACGCAGTGCTTCCTTCCAGCTCGGTTCGAGTTTGATACGGTCTTCAGCAGTCATGGTTACACCCGAGTATTCAATGGGGCGAACCCTAGGAAAGCCCACCGCGCTTGTCAATTGATCTGACACTGATCCAGCACTTTCTCATACAGCGATCATACTGAACGTTCAATTCAGTCATCGAGGTCAAAATGAATCTGCACTTCGAAGAACTCACCGGCACGGACGGCGCACGTATCGGCATTGCCAGCCTGGATGCCGAAAAAACCCTGAACGCCCTCTCGCTGCCGATGATCAGAGCCTTGAGCGATCAGTTGGATGCCTGGGCCAAAGAGCCGCAAATTGTCTGCGTGCTGTTACGCGGTAACGGCGCCAAGGCGTTTTGCGCCGGCGGCGAGGTGCGCAGCCTGGTAGAAGCCTGTCGAACCCATCCTGGTGAAGTGCCGCCCTTGGCTGCGCAATTTTTCTCGGCGGAATATCACCTTGATTTTCGCTTGCACACCTACCCTAAACCGCTGATCTGCTGGGGCCACGGTTACGTCCTCGGTGGCGGCCTGGGATTGCTGCAAGGCGCGAGTATCCGCATCGTCACCCCAAGCAGTCGCCTGGCTATGCCCGAAATCAGCATCGGCCTGTACCCGGATGTTGGCGCCAGTTGGTTTCTCTCGCGAATGCCCGGCACGCTCGGCCTGTTTCTTGGCTTGACCGGCGCGCAGATGAACGGACGCGACGCCATTGATCTGGACCTGGCTGACCGCTTCTTGCTGGATGAACAGCAGGAAGAACTCATCGAAGGTCTACTGCAATTGAATTGGCAGGAACAGACGCCAATGCAGCTCAACAGCCTGCTCAAGGCCTTGCAGCAAGAAGCCGTCGTGCACCTGCCCGAGGCGCAATGGCTGCCTCGACGCCAGCAGATTGATGAGTTACTGGATGTCAGCGATGTTTGCTGTGCCTGGCGCGCCATCAGTCTGTTGCGCGATCACCGCGACTTGCTGCTGGCCCGCGCGGCGAAAACCCTGCACGAAGGTTGCCCGCTGACCGCTCATCTAGTCTGGGAGCAGATCCAGCGTGCTCGGCACCTTTCATTGGCCGAGGTATTCCAGATGGAATACACCATGAGCCTGAACTGCTGCCGTCACCCGGAATTCAGTGAAGGCGTTCGTGCTCGCTTGATCGACAAAGACCAGAAGCCACATTGGCATTGGCCGGACATCAACACGATACCTGAAGCGGTGGTCCAGGCGCATTTCCATAAGGTCTGGGAAGGTCGACATCCGCTGGCGGATTTGTCGGGTTACTGAAATTTCAGGCATAAAAAAAGCGGCGCTGAATGCGCCGCTTGTTCGTTGCAAGGCTTAGCGGTGGCCATCCCAACTGCGGCGGCCATCGCGACCATCACGGTCACCATGCCTGTCGTGATCACGCCCGTCACGATGCCCCCGATCATCCCATTCCCGGCGGCCATGGCCACCCTCTTCGCGATGACCCCAGCCATGGCGGTCGCGGTCATCCCAGCCACGGTTCTGGTAAACGCGG
Organism: Pseudomonas sp. GW822-FHT02D10; assembly: GCF_058802345.1. Taxonomy (NCBI): domain Bacteria; kingdom Pseudomonadati; phylum Pseudomonadota; class Gammaproteobacteria; order Pseudomonadales; family Pseudomonadaceae; genus Pseudomonas; species Pseudomonas sp. GW822-FHT02D10. Next base: position 128,189 of record NZ_JBXAOB010000012.1, on the reverse strand, counting down.
TACTCGACTCGCGGTGCTGCCTGGTAATAACGCGGCGGGGCTTGGTAATAACGCGGCGCTGGCTCGTAGTAGCGCGGCGACGAGTAGTAACGCGCAGGGGGTGCGGCGTAATAAGGTCCACCTCCGTAGTAATAAGCTGGCGCCGGCGAGGTGTAGACCTCAGAGCTGTAATTACCGGGACCTTCGTCGTAATAGGGTACACAAGCAGAAAGCGTCAAACCCAATGAAGCGATGAGAAGAAATCGGCGATACATGGCGGCCTCCTGGACCGCGAATGAGCCATACCAGCGACGCTGGTCGGCGGCAGCCAATGAATCTGACTGACGAAATATCTGACAACAAAATTGGAATCTGGTGCGATTTTGAAACACATTGAAACAAGTAACAGATAACGCTTCTCGACCGCTGGAAGCAGGCATGAAAAAACGGCGCTTCCTTACCCGCAAAAAGCCGTGAAATGAAGGGATTGAAAAAGCATTTGAGCCCGCTCGCCTTACCTGATTTCAATCGTGCTCATGGCGATCTCCCCCGCGCCCGCGGTCATGGTCACCATGGTAATAATGGCGATAACCGCCGTAATAGCGAGGGCCATAGTAGTAACCACCATAGTAATAAGGCCTGTAGTAATAAGGTGCCGGCACGGTGTACACCTCTGGACCGTAGTAGCCGGGTTCTGCGTAGTAAAAACAGGCGGAAAGACTCAAGCCAAACAACACACCAAGCAAGATTCGACGGTACATGACGGCCTCCTGGACCGCAGGCAGTACATCCCGAAAACGCGGGTTGCTGCCAGTCGGAACACTAAACGGCTGACATTGATTAAGACTCTGTCACAGCCGCCAAGTGCCTCTTTGCTCAGAACTTCAGATCAGCGGCCGGTCCAACTTGCACAGCCTGCTGTCACGCGCCGACCAGACAATGTACCGTGCCAAACTGACCGACCGTAACCGAACCTGCACAGAAGCGCCCCACTCCAGCGATGAATAAACCTGACCTCTGCCCGGCCTGTGGCGCCGGTAACGATTGCAGCCTGGCCGACCCACGAACCGCCGACCAGGCCTGCTGGTGCTACGCCGTGACTATCGACCCGGCGGTGCTTCTGGCGCTGCCCGCCGAACTGCGCGACCAGTCGTGCCTGTGCCCGAGCTGCGCTCAGGTCGAGGCGCAACTGCAAGCAACTCGCTAGCCCGTCGAGTAAGATGCGCGCCCTTTTCCGATCTGCCGACCGTCATGCGCGTTGACCGTTTCCTCAGCAACCTGCCCCGCTTCAACCGAAAACAGGTGCGTCTGCTGTTGGTGGAACGGCGGATCAAGGTCGACGGGCAGATCGTCAGCGACCCGCATTTTGAAGTGCGCGAGTTCAGCCGTGTCGAGTGCGACGATCAAGTTCTTCAGCTCGGCAAACCACCGCGCTACTTCATGCTGAACAAACCACCCGGCTGCGTCAGCGCCACTCGCGACCCGGAACACCCGACCGTCCTCGACCTGATCCTTGAACCCGACAGGGACGACCTGCATATCGCCGGGCGACTGGACTTCAACACCACCGGGTTGATGCTGATCACCAACGACGGTTCCTGGTCGCGGCGCCTGACTCAACCGCAGACCAAACTGCCAAAAGTCTACTATGTCGAAACCGAACAACCGATAACGCCAGAGTACGCACAGACCTTCGCCCAAGGCCTGTACTTCGCCTTTGAGAATCTCACCACCCAGCCTGCCGAACTGGTTGTGCTGGGCGAAAAATGTGCACGGTTGAGCATCGTCGAGGGCCGTTATCACCAGGTGAAGCGGATGTTCGGCCACTTCGATAACAAGGTCATGCGCCTGCATCGCGAGCGCATGGGGTCGCTGGTACTCGATGACACATTGAGACCGGGTGAGTACCGCCCACTGAGCGACGAAGAGATCCAGCTGATCTGAAGCAAGCGACCGCTGAGCAGAAGCTGTCGAACAATTTACTAACAGCACTTGCGCGATCGCCCCTCCCCTGCTTGAATCAGGACGTCGGCCCAAATGTGACCGACGAGTCACAACATACTTCTAAGAAACTTTTTTGCCGGTAGTGAGCCATCAGGCTCCGCCTTCTCCCGGCAGATTGCCCGCCTATAACAATACCCGTCGACCAGCCGCCACCGGATCGACATGGGCTCAAAAATTCCAGGCGTATGCCTACCTGTCACAAAGCTCGTGCAATCTCATTGCGCGCATACCCGCTTGCCAGGAGTCTTATGACATGAGGCCAGAAATCGCTGTGCTGGATATACAAGGTCAGTACCGGGTTTACACGGAGTTCTATCGCGCAGACGCCGCAGAGAAGACCATCATTCTGGTCAACGGCTCGATGGCCACCACTGCATCGTTTGCACAAACCGTGAAAAACCTGCACCCGCAATTCAATGTGGTGCTGTACGACCAGCCCTACGCGGGCAAGTCAAAAGCCCACAATCGGCACGAGAAAATGCTCACCAAGGAAGTCGAAGGGCAGATCCTCCTTGAGCTGATCGACCATTTCGCCGCGGAACACGTGATGTCATTCTCGTGGGGGGGCTCAGCCACTATGATCGCTCTGGCGCAGCGCCCGCGCCGGATCGAAAAAGCCGTGATCAGCTCGTTCTCGCCGGTGGTCAACGAACACATGCGCGATTATCTGGAGCGCGGTGTCGACTACCTCGGCAAGCTCGACGGCGACCGTGTCGGCCACCTGGTCAACAACACCATCGGCAAGCACCTGCCATCGCTGTTCAAACGCTTCAACTATCGCCACGTCAGCACCCTGGCCGAACACGAATACGGGCAAATGCACTTTCACATCAGCAGTGTGCTCAACAGCGACCGCCAGTGCTACCTCAAGGCCGCCAAGCAAATCGACGTGCCGGTGCTGTTCATGAACGGTGAATGGGACGAATACACCGCCGCCGGTGATGCCCGACTGTTCGGCGACCATGTGCAACACAGCACGTTCAGTACTATCCAGGCCACCGGCCACTTCCTCGACATGGAACACAAAGCCGCCTGCCGAGACAGCCGCCATGCACTGATGAGCTTCCTGAAACCGGCCCACCATGAAGGCCGAACGCGCTCCCACTTCATCCAGGACCATCATGCATTGGCCATTTGAAACAGCGTCCTCGCGAGCAACCTCGTCTTCCTAGGTACACGCATTACCTGCAGGAGCGAGGCTTGCCCGCGACAGACCGCAACACGGTTTCAAACCCTGTGTATTTCCGCCCATCGCCCGCGCTGAACCCAGCCGCCGACGAGGCATGCCCCTGCCCGTCCAAACCTGCAAAAACCCACGTAAACACAGATCTGCCAAAGAAAAACTTCAAATCCCCGGCCACATCTGGTACAAAGTCAGCCGCTCTGAGCGGGTGTCGTATAATGGCATTACTCCAGCTTCCCAAGCTGATAACGAGGGTTCGATTCCCTTCACCCGCTCCAATCAGATTTCAGTCTCACGTCTTTTTTTGACGGGGGATGCAGGTAAAGAAAAAACCGGCCTTGATGGCCGGTTTTTTGTGTCTGGGATTTGGTGGAATCGGGCTCTGAGGCATCCCCCCACTTTCGTCCGTTGTCCGCTGATCGATGAGTAAGTGCTCTCGGGGCGTTAGCGACTACCCTGAAGTCTGTTAGCGTTTTTTTCTAAAAACACGGATTTATTATCAAATTTCATCAAGCGTTAACATTTTCATATCTACGGAAATTAGCGTTTTCGCATATGATCGATGTTCTGTTAGCGTTTTTATTGCCCCAGTAATGGATTTCGTCAATGCAAGTCGGTTACAAGACCCTCGCAAACCGTTACGACATCGCACTGGCACAGCCCCTACGGGTCGACTCGATGATCGGCACTGTACGTGTCAGTCGCGAAAGTGACGGAAATGTGGAGAACCGGTATCCGGCAAGCTATCGGCCCGCAGACGATTTCGCAGGACATTTCGAATTCGGCCTCAAGTACGAAGAAATCCATCTCGAGTTCTTCGCCCGCCTGTTTGCGGCCATAGGTCCGCAGCCTATCGAAGACTGGTGTCGGCGGGAGCCATTCGGCCAGTATGCCCGCCGCACGGGATTCCTCTACGAATGGCTGACAGGGCAACGTCTGGATGTGCCAGACGTGACCAATGGCGGTTTATGTTGATGTACTTTCGCCACAAGATTACCTGACTCGTCACAAGGCACTGCGAACACGGCGCTGGCGAGTCAATAACAATCTGCCGGGGACGGCTGAGTTCTGCCCCTTGGTTCGCCGTACGGCAGCAGTGCAGGACGCTCTGCAATTCGATCTACGCAAGGCATTGGATGAGTTGGATCAGGCCTTTGGTGCCGACATCCTGATGCGTACGGCCAGTTGGCTGACGTTCAAGGAATCACGCGCGAGCTTTCTCATCGAAAAGGAAGCCGACCAGGCCGATCGCATCCGGCGGTTTGCCCATGTCATTGGCCAGTACTGCGGTCATATCGAAGACCCGTTGAGCAACGACAGCCTGCAGTCCCTGCAAGCTGGCATTCTGGGGCGGGATGCTATCGGACTGGGCTTGCGGCGCTCTCCTGTGTTTGTGGGACAAGCCACGATGCACGAGGACATCGTGCATTACATTGCCCCACATTTCGCGGATCTCGCTCAGCTATTGGCAGGACTCAACGAGTTTGAAGTCGCAACTCGAGGTGCGGAGTCAGTGGCACGTGCCGCTGTGTTGGCATTTGGCTTTGTGTACATACATCCCATGCGCGATGGCAATGGCCGGATTCATCGCTTCCTGATCAACGACACCCTTATTCGGGATAAGGCAGTGCCCGACGGCGTGATATTGCCGGTGTCAGCCACAATCACAAGTTCGATCGACTTCAGGGCCGGCTACGACCGTACGCTCGAAGTGTTCTCGCGACCGTTCATGCGACGTTACGCAGCGGCCTATCGGTTCGGCGAACTCGTGACCTATGAGGACGGGACTCGCAGCAATTTCATCTTCGATGAATACGAGGACGCGTGCTTTGCCTGGCGCTATCTCGATCTGACCGAACACGTCCTGTACACCGCACGTGTCGTCGAGCACACGATTCGAAAGGAAATGGCGGATGAAGCCAGAGTACTGGTGATCTTTCAGCGAGCTCAGGACCGGCTGAAAGAAGTACTGGAGATGCCAGACCAGGATGCGAACCGCATCATCCGCTCCATCAAGGAGAACGGCTGGGTGGTGTCCGGCAAGCTAAAGAAAGGGTACCCGCAGCTTGAAGATGAGCGCATGGCAGAACGCGTAGTGGAGGCCGTGCGTTCTGCGTTTGAGGATCGTGAGATGGGGGGGCAGCGCAGAGTGATTCCAACCGCTGCACTCACTGCTCAGCACGGCCAGTTACAGAATCCGAGCCGTGACGCAGATTCTTGAAAACCTCGCGATGCGGGGTGACATCACCACTGACTCGGTCATTCTCAGCGACTTTGCATTGCTCTGCTGCATACCTTTGCGCGACGGTTGCGATGTGCTGGATGTCATTGCGCGACGCATGGATGCAGAACCGTCCTGACGTCACAAGGGGGCGCTGTTTCGGCGCCCCTTGTGTTCTATAGACCAAGTGTTGCACTAGCTGTGCATCGGAAGATTCGCCATGTTGTCGCCGCTGCATCATTCGCAGCCTATTGACCCAATCGCGCCCGGAGCTCGGCAAACAACCTTGGCGCGCATCTGCGTGCCCAAGCGGATGTCATGCAGCGTGCTGAGCCCTCCCGGTTTTCCGACAGTTCTAAACTGGAGTTTGGCCGATTTCAGGACCTGTTTTGGCCTCGTTGGGCGAACCTGCTACCGCCGCCGCGATGCAGAATTCGTCGGCGCGCGCCAGGCCCTGGCGCCGCCTCTAGATCTTGACACCGCAAACCATGCATGCTAGCGAGTGCTATACTTCTTTCGAATTGCATGAAGTGTGTAACGTTCCCCACGGGTACAGATACCGACTGCAAATCTCAGTTGACGGCTGCAGGACAGACGAGGTCTACAGCAAACACGAGATGGGAGGTGTGGCATGAATCGACACTATTACATCAGTGATAATCTCGACGATCTTGAAACCGTTGAAAATGAATTGGAAGCCAACGGCATCAATACCGAACAAATTCATGTGCTCAGTGAAAAAGTTGCTGATGTTGAACAACATCACCTCCACGAAGTTAACTCGTTAATGAAACAGGATGCTGTTCACTCTGGCGAGATTGGTGCCGTGGTCGGTGTGCCACTCGCGGCGCTGGTCCTTGGCGGTGCCTATTGGCTGGGCTGGACCGAATCCGCCGCAGGCTGGGTGCCTTTTATCTTCCTTTCCATTGTTATAGTGGGCTTCTGCATCTGGGAAGGCGGTTTTTTTGGTATCCAGGTGCCAAACACTCACTTCCGCAGTTTTAAACAGATGGTAGAAGAGGGTAAACATATCTTCTTCGTGGATGTTGAGCCGGATCAGGAATCGATATTGGACCGGGTAATCGGACATTATCCAAGGCTGAAGATCGCCGGTACGGGAACAGCGGCCCCCCACTGGACAGTAGCCTGGCTGCACAAATGGCATCAGTTCAAACGAACGATATAAAGCCATTTATTGCGGGCTAGCCCCTGGAGGCTTAAAGCCATCCGGAAGTTACTTATTGGCCGAAGAAAATGACCCGACTGAGGAAAACATAGTCCGCCTCGGTGGCCATCAGTCCGACGAGCACCAGTAAACACAACGGTGGCACCAATATGGCGTAGACCATGGCCAGCCGTTCCCAAGCCATATGCATGAAGATGGAGACAATTAAACCTGCCTTCAACAACATGAGCGTGATAATCAGGGACCACCTGACGTAGCCCTGGAAGTGAAAATAGTCGACAAGATACGACAGCGTGCTGAGGACGAATAACAGCCCCCAGATTTTAAGGTACAAACTGATTGGATGTTGCTGACCCTGAGCATGCGCCATCATCAGTGCTCCTCTTCAGAATCTGTTCACGATCTACCATAAATAGAAGAAAGCAAAAATAAACACCCACACCAAGTCCACGAAGTGCCAGTAAAGCCCGGCTATCTCGACGATCTGATAGTTTCCGGAGCGCTCATAATCTCCCCGCAATACTTTCAGCGCCACAATGCTGAGGTAGATGACGCCGACTGACACATGCAGCCCGTGGAAACCGGTAATCATGAAAAAGCTGGCACCAAATTGCGCCGCCCCCATGGGGTTCCCCCAGGGACGCACCCCTTCTGCGATGAGCTTGCTCCATTCAAATGCCTGCATGCTGACGAAGGTCACACCGAAGGCTGCGGTCGCCAGCATCAGGGCAGCGGTTTTCGCGCGATCATGGCGATAGGCGAAATTGACTGCCATCGCCATGGTGCCGCTGCTACTGATCAGCACAAAGGTCATGATGGCGATCAGAATAAGTGGGATTTCTCTACCGCCGATCGTCAATGCGAACACTTCACTGGGGTTCGGCCAGGCGCTGGTGATGGTCATGCGTACCGACATGTAGCCGGTTAAAAAACAGGTGAATACAAACGTATCGCTGAGCAGGAATATCCACATCATCGCCTTGCCCCAGGGGACCTGCCTGAAAGCCTCCCTATCCGAGGACCAGTCGCTGGCGATGCCCTGCCATCCCGCTGCAGGCAGCGAGCTTGGTGGATTGGATGAACTGGACTCGACTGGGGCTGCTGGGTGCGATGCCATGGCTTTTTACCTCAGGCCGCAGAATCTGGCGATGGCTTCATAGGTTGCCGGCGTACTGGTCAGCAGAGCGAATAGCACGAACCAAAGACCCAGTAAGTAATGCCAATAGATGGCACAGAGCTCTACGCTGGCGCTGAGTTGCGGCAACGGCACGTGGTGCAGGAATTTAGCGACGGTTCTGCTCCAGGCGATCAGCCCACCCAGCAGGTGGAACCCATGCAGGCCGGTCAACAGGTAGAAGAAACTGTTGGCCGGATTACTGGCGACAAAGTAGCCCCAGGCGACAAACTGCTGCCAGACCCAGAGTTGTCCCGTCAGAAAGGCAACTGCAAATACGCCCCCCACTGCAAAGCCAATGACCGTTGCGTCCAGTCGAGCCTGTCGTGCGGCTATACGTGACCACTGCAGTGCAATGCAGCTGAATACCAGAAAAGCCGAATTCAGCCATAGCTGCCATAGATTGGCTAGCGGCGCCAAGGGCTCCGTCAGGGGTCGCCAGTCGACCATTTGTGAACGCTCGATAAAGGCGACCAGGAAGAGAAGGAATAACGAGCTCACCACGGCCAGAAACAAGCGCAGGCCTACTCTTGCGTTTTGAATTCTATCGGCACCCTCGGCGGCCTGACCCCCCTCAGGATCGCGACTCCAACTGCCGCCGGGATCAGCGCTGTCGGTGTTTCTCAATAGCAGTCTGTTCATGTTTTAACATCCGCTATTTTGGTTCCGGCACTGAGTTGGCGCATCTGCTCCAGCTCCTCGTCGGAGACCGTTTGCGGAACGAAATCCTGTTCTATCCCCGGCACGCTGTAGTCATAGGCCCAGCGATGCACGACCGGCAGCTTCGCTCCCCAGTTACCGTGTATCGGCGGGGTGTTCGGCGTTTGCCATTCCAGACTGGCCGCGCCCCAGGGATTACTGCCTGCGGGCTTGCCTTTAAAAGTACTCCAGGCCAGGTTGAACAGAAACAACAGTTGGGAAACGCCGACGGTCAATGCGACCACCGTAATGAAGGCATTCAATTCTTGCGCCGACTGCGGGATGAACGCGTAGTTGTCATAGGCGTAATAGCGGCGTGGCATGCCCTGGAAACCCAAGTAGTGCATGGGGAAGAAGATGGCGTAGGTGCCCAGAAAAGTAATCCAGAAATGCAGCTTGCCCAGGGTGTCGTTCGTCATGCGCCCGGTCACTTTCGGGAACCAATGATAAATGCCGCCGAACACCACCAGTACCGGTGCGACACCCATGACCATATGAAAATGGGCTACGACGAAATAGGTGTCCGAGAGCGGAATATCCACGATCACATTGCCGAGAAACAACCCGGTCAGACCGCCGACCAGGAAGGTGACGATAAAGGCCAGGGCAAACAGCATCGGCACGGTCAGATGGATGTCGCCCCGCCACAGGGTCAGCACCCAGTTATAGACTTTCAGTGCGGTCGGCACCGCGATGATCAAGGTGGTGGTGGCGAAGAAAAAGCCAAAGTACGGGTTCATTCCGCTGACATACATATGGTGCGCCCAGACTACAAAGCTGAGTACGCCAATCGCAATAATGGCCCACACCATCATTCGGTAACCGAAGATACTTTTACGCGCATGTGTGCTGATCAAGTCGGAGACCAGACCAAACGCGGGGAGAGCAACGATATAGACTTCCGGGTGGCCGAAGAACCAGAACAGATGCTGGAATAATATTGGGCTGCCACCCTGGTGATCGAGCTGCTGCCCCAGCGAGATGATCGCCGGCATAAAGAAGCTGGTGCCCAACAGCTTGTCAAACAGCGTCATGATCGCACTGACAAACAACGCCGGGAAAGCCAGCAAGGCCATGATCGAGGCCATGAAGATTCCCCATACGGAGAGCGGCATGCGAAACAATGTCATGCCGTGCGTGCGCGCCTGCAGCACCGTGGTGACGTAGTTCAACCCGCCCATGGTGGTTGCGACAATAAAAATCGCCAGTGAGACAAGCATCAGTACGATGCCCCAGTCGGTCCCCGGTGTCCCCTTGGTAATGGACTGTGGCGGATAGAGCGTCCAGCCCGCACCCGTAGGGCCGCCGGGGACAAAAAAAGCGGCGAGCAACACCAGGACCGCTAGCAGGTAGGTCCAGTAACTCAGCATGTTGACGTAGGGGAAGACCATGTCGCGGGCACCCACCATCAGTGGGATCAGATAGTTGCCGAAGCCACCCAGAAACAAGGCCGTCAGCAAATAAATGACCATGATCATGCCGTGCATGGTCATCGCCTGATAGTACGTACTGGCGTCCATGAACCCCAAACTACCGGGGAAGCCTATCTGCAAGCGCATCAAATCGGACAACACCACGGCGATGATGCCCACGAATATAGCCGTCAAGGAATACTGAATGGCGATGACCTTGTGGTCCTGACTCCAGATATATTTGGTCAGGAAACTTTTGGGCTCGTGCAGTGCTTCTGTTTCGGCTTGCTCCGCATAGGCCATCACGTCATCCTCCTACTGAAGTTTCGGTGTATTGCTGGCTGCTTACGGCTGCTTTCCTGGCTCCGCCTTGCTCGCATCAGCGTCGGCATTCGCTTTGGATTTGATAAAAGCGATCAGTGCGCTCAACTCCTTATCACTCGGCGTAAAGGTAGGCATGATGGCTGCGTAGCCCTTGACGATTTTGGCGTTAGGCTTAAGAACCGATTCTTTTATATAGTCCTCATCGACCTTTATCCTCGTACCGTCGTCAAGGGTTTCTGTCTTGCCATACAGGCCCTGCCAGCTGGGGCCGACGCCCTTGCTGCCATCGACACTGTGGCAGGCCAGACAGCCGAACGACTTGGCCAGCTGCTGTCCTTGCGCCGCCAGGTCGTCACCTGGGCCCGACGTTTCGCCGGCAGAAAGTTCATCGCCTTGGCGCGTAGTACCCAGAGATTTGATCAGCGCGACGAGAGCACCCAGTTCATCGTCATTGAGAGTATAGGCCACCATGACCGGTGGGTAGCCCTGTACCCGCCGGGCCTTCGGATCGAGGATCGCCGCTTTCAGGTAGGCCTCATCGACCAGCACACCGGTGCCATCGGCAAGCTGTTCGGTGCGGCCGAATAGCCCCTTCCATCCCGGACCGAGACTGGCACTGCCGTCCTGGCTATGGCAGGCACTGCAGCCGAGCTTTTCGACCAACAGGCGGCCTTTTTCCAGCACGCTGTCCCGGCTGGGCTTGGCAGCTGTCGCTAATGTCTGCGCAAAAGTCGGTTGGCTGCTCAGCCATTGATCGAAGACGTTCTGTTCTTCCACGATCATATGGCCGCGCATGTTGTAATGCCCTACGCCACAATATTCAGCGCAAAGGATTTCATACTTCCCGGTTTTAGTCGGCGTAAACCAAAAGTACGACACCATCCCTGGCACCATATCCATCTTGCCGCGCATTTGCGGTACATCGAAATCGTGCAACACATCTTTAGAGCGCAGTAAAACTTTTACCGGCTGATTGAGCGGAATGTGAACTTCACTATTTAGTATCAGCACATCGTCCTGCCCAGCAGGATCCTTGGGGTCAAGGCCGAAGGGGTTGGTGGAATCAACATACTTGATATCCGACCTGCCCAGCTTCCCGTCCTGGCCGGGAAAACGAAAGGCCCACTGCCACTGCTGGGCGACCACTTCAAGTTCATAAGCTTTTTTCGGTACCCGGACAAAATCACTGTAAACAACCAGACCTGGCGCCAACATCAAGGCAATACCTACCGAGGTAACGATAATTAACCATAATTCCAACTTTTTATTTCCTGGCTGGTAGTCCGCCTTGGCCCCCTCCTTGTGACGATAACGCATCACGGCTACCGCCATAAATACCGTGATGACGATGAAAAATATTCCACTCATGATCAGGGTGATGAACTGGGTGGTGTCTATTGACCCCCAGTTGGAAGCTGCCGGTGTCGCCTGCCAAGGCGCTAGTATGTTGAACAGCACTGATGCAACAACGATTAGAATCAAGATAATTGCTACTGCCATTTTCTCTTCATCCTATTCCTGTTACTCGTTGGTTATTCAAAAGCATCGCCATTCAACAGCATCGTCAAATTAATATTAATCCGACGCCCAAGCAGGGTAGACAAACATCAGCCATCCTGATGGCAACATCAGCAAGAAGTATAGTGGATACGCCGGGCTGAGCCTGGAGCGCGCCCCGGACGAAACCACCCTCCTCAACTTCCGCCGTTTGCTGGAGAAGCACGAGTAGGCGGGCGGAGTTCTGGCGGTGATCAACGGCGACTTGGGCGATCGCGGGCTGTCGCTGCGCCAGGGCATCATCGTCGACGCCACACTTATCAATGCGCCGAGCTCGACCCAAAATAAGGACGGCAAGCGAGGCCCGGTCGCCAGCTATACTTAATTTCTGATTACGGACGGCAGAGATCGGCCAGAAGCGGCCCCAAAAGACGAACCCTGCCTAAGCGTAGTGGTCAAGATAAGTGACGGCATTGCAATCGATAAACTGGAGGCTCCGCTATGAGTGCCCTGACGATCGAAGGCTGGTGCAAAATCAGCGGCAACCAAAAGTCCACCCCGGTGGGAGAGATCCATTTTGACGTCGCTGCCCCCCTCCATCTGCGCCTGGAGGAAGCTGAAGAACACCTACAGAAGACCCATGAGCCTGAAGCCATGGTCGATGTCGACATGAGCTCAATGGGTTTGATCCTGCCTGAGGGATACGGCCCTTTGTCCGACTGCCAAATGCGCGTCTATTTGCACGACGAGCGCGGTCAGTTCCATCTGGTCGGGCATCGAGCGAGCGATGGAAGCTTGATCTATACCAACGCGGTTTTGATTGATCAGCTGCTTGAGTAGCGACTACGTGATTCTCGGCTTGAACACCGCGGTCTCGGATGCAGAGACACAAAAAACCGGTCCTCAGTGGCCGGTTTTTTTATGTGCGTTTTTTAGCAAAAACATGCGTTGCGCGGGTCTTGAAGGAATCAGAAACACTCCCGCGCTGTTCCCGAACGCTGCGCCTTGCGGCGGTTTCTACACTGTTCCCTACCACTCATCCATTCTGGCGCTGCCAGCGGTGGTTATAGTGTTGATAATATAATTTCAGTAGGTATAGTAACCACCTACACAGCACAGGGAAGTGATGTGAATAGCCGATATTTGATAACCCAAATCGTCGCAGACGGCTGGTACCTGGTACGGGTCAGAGGCAGTCACCACCACTTCAAGCATCCAACGAAGCCCGGTCTGGTTACCGTCCCGCACCCGAAAAAGGATTTACTGACCAAGACTGCCATCAGCATCTTGCAACAGGCCCTGCTGTATTGAATCGGCGCACAGCACCCAGAGGACAACGAACATGCTTTACCCAATTGCGATTTCAATGGGCGATGACGAACACGCCTGGGGCGTGGAAGTGCCGGATATTCCGGGCTGCTTTTCGGCCGGCGAAGACCTGGACGATGCAATCGCCATGACGCGCGAAGCCATCGAAGGCCATTTCGAGATACTCGCCGAAGACGGCTCGGCGATTCCGCCCGCCAACAAAGTCACCGTGCACGCGGCCAATCCGCAGTACGCTGGTGTCACATGGGCACTGGTGGACATCGATGTCACCAAGTACCTGGGCAAGGCGCAGAAACTCAACATCACCCTGCCCGGCTATTTGCTGACCCGTATTGACGAATACGTGCTGCATCACCCGGAGGAGAAAAGCCGCTCTGGCTTTCTGGCCTCGGCAGCATTGAAAGTGTTGCAACAGGGCTGAAAGCAGCGGTCTCAAGGACTAATGCAACAATGGTTCTTAGCGGGTTGCGACAATGAACAAACGCGGGAACGGCAGCAGCACCGAACCATCGGCCAATACCGGGAAGAACGGTTCTAACGCTGCCAGATACTGCTCAAGGTACTGCGCCTTTTCCACCTCGTCGAGCGGTTCAAGAAACGGCCGCAAACCGCTGCCCTTGAACCACTCAACCACAGCCGCAGGACCGCCCGCCAGCGGATGATGGTACGTAGTGCGCCATACATCGACCCGCGAACAGCACGAACACAGCATCTGGTAGTAAGTATTGGCATCGTCCAGGCTCGTCCGTTGCCCGGCGACGTCCGCCAGTTTGTTGGCCCAAGGACCACTGCTGGCGACTTCACGCATCATCCGATGCGACGGTTGATCGAGGTTGTCGGGCATTTGAATTGCCAGGCTGCCACCCGGACCGAGCTTGGCCACCAACGACGGCAACAGCGTGGCGTGGTCGGGCAACCACTGGAACACCGCGTTGGCGAAGATCACGTCGAATGGGCCGGGCTCGCTCCAAGTGGCGATATCGTCGGTGTCAAAACGTACGTCCGGCAAGCGTTTGCGGGCGGCGTCGATCATGTCGGCCGAGCTGTCCAGCCCACGCACCGTGGCATTGGCAAAACGCTGCACGAGCAATTCGGTGGAGTTGCCGGGGCCGCAACCGACGTCGATCACCGAACGCGCATCGGTGTTGGGGACAGCAGCGAGCAAATCACGCGCCGGGCGCGTGCGCTCATCTTCGAAAGCCACATACTGTTTGGCGGACCAGCTCATCGCGTACTCCTGTGACGGGTCAGGATGTGAGCGACGCGCTAGACTCTGCGCTTCGCTCATGGGGCGCCAGTAAGCGACGACCTCGTCAACTTCGTCAAGACTCGGTAACCGGTTGAAACAACTGGACCGCGCCGCCGCCGAATACACCACGATCAATGAGAAATGCTCCATGACTCAAAACATCTACGGAGCGTGATAAAGACCGCTATCCCTGGGCTTCGCACTACTGATCGAGATGAACAAAGGCCGGCTCAGGAATTATGTGGGTTATGTGCTTAAGCATGAAATAGTCGGGTTGGAGAGTATAAGTGGGGGTGTTTGGGACATCGTTTTTGGGCCGGCAGTGTTGGGTCGTATCGATGAAAAGGATGCCAAGGATGCCAAGGATGCTTATGTAACACTCAAAGTAATCAGAAGTAAGTGATCGGGTGTTACCTATGTGCTTGAACTGATTTGTTACCTATGTGGTTGATCCCTTCATGAGCGCTGTGACGATTACAGACGTTCACACACTCGAAACAAAATCCCTACAAAATACGTAGCTCGCTACCTATCAACCTGGCGAGCATACGTATATAAAAGCAGCTGTCACGCGACTCACCTGTTGACATAATCAGATCCAATTACGCATTTTGTTTCATTTACGCAGGCTAGGGCTCAAGCGCAGCATGTCCAACCCTGTATCGACCCAACGCTCGGCTTCGGTGTGCAGTTGAAAGCTGTCGGGGGCCAACAGCCACTGATACAGGATGCCATCGACGTAAGCATGCAGGCTGATGGCCGCGCGGGCAGTGTCCAGGTTTTCCGGCATCTGCCCCCGATTCACCGCATTACTCAGGGCCAGGGCGATTCGCACATTGCAATCCAGGCTGACCGCGCGGCGCTGCTGGCGCAGGTCACACATTTCATCAGTGAATTCGCACTTGTGAAACAGAATCTCATTGATGCGTCGGGTTTTCGGGTCCAGGGCAACTTGATGAAACAAATGAATCAGCAGCTTGCGCATGCAGCCCAGCGGGTCGTCTTCCTCTTCACTTTCGCTCGCCCTGGCCATCTCATCCAGCGGCTCATGCAAGCTGTCGAGCATGGCCTGAACCAGATCCGCCTTATTGCTGAAATGCCAGTAGATGGCTCCGCGCGTAACGCCGGCCTGGGTGGCGATATCCGCCAGCGTCGTACGCGCCACGCCTCGTTCGTAAAAGGCTTTCTCTGCCGCTTCGAGTATCTGGCTTCGGGTTTCTTGAGCTTCCTCTTTGGTGCGACGGACCATGGCAGTAAAACCTCAATCAAGAATGCTTCAGCGATGTCCGTACACCGCCTGAACAAATGTGGGGTGAGCTATCTGGGGTTTCGTCCCCGGCCTACAATTCATACCTTGCATCGACTTTTGTAACCGGATAGTTACTTGGCCAGGCTATTTACAAACAACCATGAACGTAAGTATATTCATTAGCAAGCTACTTATCCAGTCAGCACAGTTTTTTTACCTTTCCACTTTTCTTGTGCGCAATTTGCGCGCCTGACCCGAGGATCTTCATGCAATTCAAGCCAGCTGTTACCGCTCTGGTTACTGCCGTCGCCCTGGCATCGCTGCTCAGCGGATGTAAAAAGGAAGAAGCGGCCCCTGCCGCTCCAGCCCCTCAGGTCGGCGTCGTAACCCTTCAACCTCAAGCCTTTACCCTGACATCCGAACTGCCGGGCCGCACCACGGCCTACCGCATCGCGGAAGTTCGCCCACAGGTCAATGGCATCATTCTCAAGCGCCTGTTCAAAGAAGGCGGCGAAGTCAAGGAAGGCCAGCAGCTTTACCAGATCGATCCTTCGATCTATCAGGCCACGCTGAACAGTGCGCAAGCCAACCTGCAATCGACCAAATCGATTTCTGATCGCTACAAACAACTGGTCAACGAGCAAGCCGTCAGCCGTCAGGAATACGACACGGCCGTGGCCAACCGGTTGCAATCGGAAGCCGCCCTGCAAAGCGCGCAGATCAATGTGCGCTACACCAAGGTTTACGCGCCGATTTCCGGTCGCATCGGCCGCTCTTCGGTCACCGAAGGCGCGCTGGTCAGCAATGGCCAGACCGATGCCATGGCGGTCATCCAGCAACTGGACCCGATCTACGTCGACGTGACCCAGTCCTCGGTCGAGCTGCTGGAACTGCGCCGCGAACTGGAAAGCGGTCGCCTGCAAAAGGCTGGCGAGAATGCCGCCATGGTCAAGCTGACCCTCGAAGACGGCAGCCAGTACAAACAACAGGGCAAGCTTGAGTTCTCCGAAGTGTCGGTTGACCAGACCACCGGTTCCGTGACCTTGCGCGCAGTGTTCCCGAACCCTGATCACACTTTGCTGCCAGGCATGTTCGTTCATGCACAACTGCAAGCCGGCGTGAATGCGGCGGCGATTCTTGCCCCGCAACAAGGTGTGACCCGTGACCTCAAAGGTATGCCAACCGCTCTGGTGGTCGGTGCGGACAACAAGGTCGAACTGCGTCAGCTCAAGGCCAGCCGCACGGTTGGCAGCCAATGGCTGATTGAAGACGGCCTCAAGGCTGGCGATCGTCTGATCACCGAAGGTCTGCAATTCGTCAGACCGGGTGTTGTAGTCAAAGTCAGCGACGCGACTAACGTAGCAGCGAAAAACCCGGCCCCTGCGCAGGCAACAAACAAAGTAGCGGGCGGCAAAGCGGAGTAAACCATGTCGAAATTTTTTATCGACCGTCCGATTTTCGCCTGGGTAATTGCCCTGGTGATCATGTTGGTCGGAGCTCTATCGATCCTCAAATTGCCGATCAACCAGTACCCGAGCATCGCCCCGCCGGCGATCGCCATCTCCGTCACCTACCCAGGTGCTTCCGCACAAACCGTGCAGGACACCGTGGTGCAGGTGATCGAGCAGCAGCTCAACGGTATCGATAACCTGCGTTATGTGTCCTCGGAAAGTAACTCCGACGGCAGCATGACCATTACCGCGACCTTCGAGCAGGGCACCAGCTCCGACACCGCGCAGGTTCAGGTCCAGAACAAACTGAACCTGGCCACCCCGCTGCTGCCGCAAGAAGTGCAGCAACAGGGTATCCGCGTGACCAAGTCCGTGAAAAACTTCCTGATGGTCATCGGCGTGGTCTCGCAAGATGGCAGCATGACCCGCGACGACCTGGCGAACTACATCGTCTCCAACATGCAGGACCCGATCTCGCGGACGGCCGGTGTCGGTGACTTCCAGGTGTTCGGTGCCCAGTACGCCATGCGTATCTGGCTCGACCCGGCCAAGTTGAACAACTTCAACCTGACCCCGGTCGATGTCAAAGCCGCCATTGCTGCACAAAACATTCAGGTCTCCTCGGGTCAACTCGGCGGCCTGCCCGCCCTGGCTGGTACGCAGCTGAACGCGACGATTATCGGCAAAACCCGCTTGCAGACAGCCGAGCAATTCAAGGAAATCCTGCTCCGGGTCAACAAGGACGGCTCGCAGGTTCGCCTGAAAGACGTCGCCGATGTTGGCCTGGGCGGCGAGAACTACAGCATCAGCGCTCAGTTCAACGGCAAGCCGGCTTCCGGTCTTGCGGTAAAACTGGCCAACGGTGCCAACGCCCTCGACACCGCCAAAGCGCTACGCAAGACCATCAACGACCTCAAGCCGTTCTTCCCGGAAGGGATGGAAGTGGTGTTCCCGTACGACACCACTCCGGTGGTGACCGAGTCGATCAAGGGTGTGGTTGAAACCCTGGTCGAAGCGATCGTGCTGGTGTTCCTGGTGATGTTCCTGTTCCTGCAAAACTTCCGCGCCACGGTCATCACGACCATGACCGTACCGGTGGTTCTGCTGGGTACGTTCGGGATCCTCGCGGCGTTCGGTTTCAGCATCAACACCCTGACCATGTTCGGTATGGTGCTCGCCATCGGCTTGCTGGTGGACGATGCCATCGTCGTGGTGGAAAACGTCGAACGGGTGATGAGCGAGGAAGGACTCTCGCCCAAGGAAGCCACCAAGAAATCCATGGGACAGATCCAGGGTGCACTGGTCGGTATCGCCCTGGTTCTGTCGGCGGTACTGCTGCCGATGGCGTTCTTCAGCGGTTCGACCGGGGTGATCTACAAGCAGTTCTCCATCACCATCGTTTCGGCCATGGCGCTGTCGGTCATGGTCGCCTTGATCTTCACCCCGGCGCTCTGCGCCACCATGCTCAAGGCGATCCCGAAAGGCGAGCACGGCACACCGAAACGTGGCTTCTTCGGCTGGTTCAACCGTAACTTCGACCGTAGCGTCAAAAGCTACGAGCGCGGTGTCGGCAACATGCTCAAGCACAAGGTCCCGTTCCTGCTGGCCTACATTATCATCGTGGTCGGCATGATCTGGCTGTTCACCCGTATTCCAACGGCGTTCCTGCCGGAAGAAGACCAGGGTGTACTGTTTGCCCAGGTCCAGACCCCGGCCGGCTCAACCTCCCAGCGCACGCAAGTGGTGGTGGACGAGATGCGTGAATTCCTGCTGCGCCCTGGCAAGGATGGCGGTGAAGGCGATGCGGTGAACTCGGTGTTTACCGTGACCGGCTTCAACTTCGCCGGTCGTGGCCAGAGTTCGGGCATGGCGTTCATCATGCTCAGGCCATGGGACGAACGGAACGCCGACAACAGCGTGTTCAAGGTCGCTGCCCGCGCCCAACAGCACTTCTTCACCTTCCGTGACGCCATGGTGTTCGCATTCGCGCCACCTGCGGTACTGGAACTGGGTAACGCCACCGGTTTCGACGTGTTCCTGCAGGACCGCGCCGGCATCGGTCACGACAAATTGATGGCTGCCCGTAACCAGTTCCTCGGTATGGCGGCGCAGAGCAAGGTGCTGTCGCAGGTCCGTCCGAACGGTCTGAACGACGAACCTCAGTACCAGCTGGAAATCGATGATGAAAAGGCCAGTGCCTTGGGCATCACGATGACCGACATCAACAACACCCTGTCGATCGCGCTGGGCAGTAGCTACGTCAACGACTTCATCGACCGTGGCCGAGTGAAAAAGGTTTACGTACAAGGCCAGCCGGGTGCTCGCATGAGCCCTGAAGACCTGAAGAAATGGTACGTACGCAACAGCAAGGGCACCATGGTTCCATTCTCCGCATTCGCCAGGGGCGAGTGGGTCTACGGCTCGCCGAAGCTGGCGCGTTACAACGGCGTAGAGGCGATGGAAATCCTCGGTGCCCCGGCGCCTGGTTACAGTACCGGTGAGGCCATGGCCGAAGTCGAAGCCCTGGCCCAGAAACTGCCGGCTGGTGTCGGTATTTCCTGGACCGGTCTGTCCTATGAGGAGCGTCTGTCTGGCTCGCAAGCACCGGCGCTGTACGCATTGTCGTTGCTGATGGTCTTCCTCTGTCTGGCAGCGCTGTACGAAAGCTGGTCGATTCCGATTGCGGTGATGTTGGTGGTGCCGCTGGGGATCATCGGTGCCCTGCTCGCTACCAGCCTGCGCGGCCTGTCCAACGACGTGTACTTCCAGGTGGGCCTGTTGACGACCATCGGTCTGGCATCGAAAAACGCCATTCTGATCGTCGAGTTCGCCAAGGCGTTGCATGAACAGGGACACAGCCTGACGGAGGCAGCCATCGAAGCCTGCCGGATGCGTCTGCGACCGATCATCATGACCTCGCTGGCCTTCGTCCTCGGTGTGGTACCTCTGGCCATTTCCACCGGTGCAGGTTCGGGCAGCCAGCATGCGATCGGTACCGGGGTGATCGGCGGTATGCTGACGGCCACGGTTCTGGCGATCTTCTGGGTCCCACTGTTCTTTGTTACCGTGTCGTCGATGGGTCAACGCAAAACTGCGGATCAGGACGATGCTACTGAAATTCCTCAAGAGGCTGGCAAATGAGCAAGTCGCTACTCTCCCTGGCCATCGCCGCGTTCGTGCTCGGTGGCTGCTCGCTGATACCGGATTATCAGCAGCCTGCCGCACCGATTGCGCCGCAATACCCACAAGGTCCGGCGTACTCGCCGGCCCAGGCCGCAAGCCAGGCAGCCGCCGAACAGGGCTGGAAGCAGTTTTTCCGTGACCCGGCGCTGCAGCAGTTGATCCAGACCGCTCTGGAGAACAACCGCGACCTGCGTGTCGCGGCGCTGAACATCGACGCTTTTGCGGCTCAATACCGCATCTCGCGCGCAGACCTGTTCCCGGCCGTCTCGGCGACCGGCAGCGGCAGCCGTCAGCGGGTTCCGGCGCGAGCCTCGCAGACCGGTCAAGCAGGTATCACCAGTTCCTATTCGGCCACCGTGGGTGTCAGCGCCTATGAACTCGACCTGTTCGGTCGCGTTCGCAGCCTGAACGAACAAGCGCTGCAATCGTACTTCGCCACTGAAGAAGCACGTCGCAGCACCCAGATCAGCCTGGTAGCCAGCGTGGCTAACGCCTACCTGGCCTGGCAGGCCGACAAGGAACTGCTGAAACTGTCCCAGGACACCCTCGCCACCTTCGAAGAAAGCTACCGGCTCACCGCCCGTAGCAACGAAGTCGGCGTGGCTTCGGCGCTGGACCTGAGCCAGTCGCGTACGGCCGTGGAGACCGCCCGGGTACAACAGGCGAAATACACGCGCCTGGTTGCCCAGGATGAAAACAACCTGACGCTGCTGCTCGGTACTGGTGTGCCGGCCAACCTGACCGCCGGCCAACCGCTGTCGGACGACCTGCTCAGCGAAGTGCCGGCCGGTCTGCCTTCGGACCTGCTGCAACGTCGCCCGGACATCCTTGAAGCCGAACACAAGCTCAAGGCCGCCAACGCCAACATCGGCGCGGCGCGGGCCGCGTTCTTCCCGAGCATCAGCCTGACCGCCAATGCCGGCACCCTGAGCCCGGATCTCTCCGGTCTGTTCAAGGGTGGTTCGGGGACCTGGTTGTTCCAGCCGCAAATCCACTTGCCGATCTTCAATGCCGGTAGCCTGAGCGCCAGCCTGGATTACTCGAAAATCCAGAAAGACATCACCATCGCGCAGTACGAGAAGTCGATTCAGACCGCCTTTCAGGAAGTCTCCGATGGCCTCGCCGCTCGTCTGACCTACAACGAACAGTTGCAGGCCCAGCGTGATCTGGTGGCCGCCAACCAGAACTACTACCGTCTGGCCGAGCGTCGCTACCGCATCGGTGTCGACAGCAACCTGACCTTCCTCGACGCCCAGCGCCAGTTGTTCAGCGCTCAGCAATCGCTGATCACCGACCGCCTCTCGCAACTGGTCAGTGAAGTGAACCTGTACAAGGCACTGGGCGGTGGCTGGAATGCGCAAACCGCGAAGAACGAGCCGGTGAAAGAAGAAGCACCGAAGCTGAAGATGTTCTGATAACAATGTTCTGATAACACCCGCAAAAACGAAGCCCACCTGATGGTGGGCTTTTTGTTATCCATGAAAAAGCTGGCGTCACCCTCCAACCCCGTTGACCAGAAACACCGGTTCTTCCAGATAGTTGAGCCCCAAGCGGTTTTCAAACATTTCATCGCGCAATGCTGCAGTGGTGAAACAGCCCAGACCCAAGGCGGTGGCCACCAGTGAAAAGGTCTGACTCAGATGCCCGGCATCCATCAACGCTACCCGCAGTGCCCGGCTGAACTCGTATTTCCAGGCCATCCGCTCGACTCGCGCCGTGGAAACAAACACCGCCGCCGCGTCCTTGATCCACGGTTGCTCGCCACAGGCCTCGCTGATCCAGGCTCGCGGATCTTCCCGGGAAAGCAGCTCAAGCCCGTGGCGGCGGACCGAATAATGGTAAAGACCGCGCTCGAAACCTTGCACATTCATCAGCACCGCATAGACCTCGGTGCCCTGCAGCGAACCGCCGGCCGGTGAGGTTTTCTTCAGGAAATAATCCCCCATGCGGTTCTCTTGCATGACGGTCGCGCCCCAGGTGTAGTAGAGCAACAGGGACAGTTGCTGCGCGCTCAGCGGTTGGTCGCTGAAGGTTCGCGACGTGCGGCGCTCGCACAGCGAGTCGAGCAATGTCGATTGGGCGATCGCGCAGGAAGGCACCAGCAGCGGGTTTTCCAGGGCAACGAAAGGATGGGAGAAATAATCCTTGAACGCCGATGGCTGACGTCGCGTCGAGGCCTTTTGCTCAAGCTGCGTTTCCAGATCGCTGACACTGATGTAGGGCGTGTGCGAGCCGGTCCGGGTGCTCAGGTAAAACTCCAGCGCCGCGTCCCAATGGGCCCAAAGGTTGAGCGGATTTTTGCACTCGTCGGATGGGGCAATGTCCGATTGATTCGCGACCGGCAGCAGCACACCGTGGCTGATCAGTTCCCGCAGGAACGCCAGATTGTCGTCCTGCTCAGGACTCTGCAAAACACCCGGCAGCAACAACGCACTGCCCAGTGTCTGAGGACTCAGGAAATGGCGTAGCAGCGGCAGAAACGTCACGCCAAACTCCAGACTCAGGTCCCACTGTCGATCCCGGATAAAAAACGATGCCGAGCCGACGCTCAGCCAGGTGCTTTCCCTGAGTTTCAACAGGGTTTGCGCCCCCTGCTCGGATGGCGTTTGCCGCTCTTGCCGGTCACAACCCCGCCAGAACAAGGCCTTGGGTCGCAGGGACTTGATGGCCGTGATCAACGTCAACAGTTCTGCGTCATCGGTTTTGCGGGAAATATCCCACTCCAGAGTAATGGCTTTCACCGGCGAGGAGGCGAGCAACTGACGCAAGATGCCCCAATCCCGCCGCGGATGGCCGGTATGTATTTCAATCAGCCGGTCCAGCGGCAACGAACGCAAGTAGTTGTGCAGGTCGTAACCCAGGGTTCTGGCAGTCGCGATCGCGCTGTCGAGGTCCAGCAGAAAGCCCGAGCCACTGCGCTCCACCACTCTGGAGATGAACTCGCCTTCAGATTGTTCTTGTGCATCGTGCAACGAAAACAACCGCGGTGCGTTTTCCAGCACCAGTAGCGTTGCCGTGAGGTCACGCAATTCAATGGCGTTGGCCACCACCGTGTCAGCCACCTCTTGGGCCAGGGTCGGCAAAATGAAATGCTGAGTGTCGCCACCGTGGAACCGCGACCAGGAAATATGCTCGGCCAGCCAGGGCGAGCGGGTTTTCTCGCACAGCCGCCGAGTCATTTGCAGAAACTCGCGGTCCATCGCGATGCCCACGCTGCCCAGGGACAAACTGGAAGAATGCAGCAAGCTCGGTACTTGCTCACCGAGCTCAAGCAGACGCGGTTCCAGAATGCAGTGCGTCGGTTGAAACTCGACGTAATCGAAGTGCGGCAAACCCTCAGCGAGAATCCGTTCGACGGTCGGGTCGAGCCCCTCCGCCGATAACTCATCCTGAGGCGTGAGCCGTGGCAAATGGTATTCCAGCCCGACGCCGGCCTCGGGAAATTGCGAAGCATCAAACATCGCCATGTCGCCTCCCTGGCGTCAACCGGTCAGGCCCAGCATGCGTTTAGCCCCCGCCGCAGCTCCCGATATCGCCAACAACCCGGCATGTTGACTTTCCAGTTCTCTGACTTCTTTGATCAGGTTTTCCAGTAGTTGGCGTCCTTGAGGTGTGAAATCAGTGTTGGCTTCGAAATCCGGCAACGCCTTGATCAAGCCTTGCAGGATGAACACCAGCCGTTTTTGCGCCCGTTGCAGTTCGAGGGACGAGCGCGAACGAACCCGTTCCAGGTATTTGACCAACGCGACGTACACGAAAAACGCATGGAAATAGCCATAGAGGTCACGCTTCTGCCCCGACCACGGCAAGGTGAACAACGCCTCCCGCGAGGTCTCATCCCTGACGACCGGGCACACTTCGACAATGTTGTAGAGCAACTGATGAGTGGCCTCATGCACCAGCGACTCTTCCAGGTCGAGTATCGAATCATCCCGGTTCGAGATGAGGATGATCCCGGTGAAGCGCGAAGCCGAACAGCTTCGAAATGAACCATCGGGCAAATAACAAATGGACTTGACCAGTTTTCTAAACTGTTCGCGACAGGCGGGCCATGTGTGTTCTATCCGCAACAGCGCAATATTCACCACATCGCAAAAGAAACTCACGGAATGACCATGACGCTCCAACGGTTTGCGGGTCGCTTCATCTTCTGGAAACTGATAACTAGGCGGCGCCACTCTCGCCACTAACGGATCAACATCAAACCGATACACCGGGGGGCAATAATCGTTCGTGTGAACACTGTCGGCTTTTTTCACCCGCGCCAACATCTGCGGGAACTCGATCAGCATCTTGTCTAATGCATCGGTATCCGCCGCCTTTTTCGTGATGACCAGGTTGGCATAATGCGCGGTCAATACATTCCACACTTGAAACACCGGATCATTAATAATCAAGCGCTGCTCGCGGGTCGGCGGCACGATAAGATTAAACGCCTGCTCGAAAAACTCCGCCAACTGCGGAGCATTGGGAAACAGTTGAAAAAGCTCGGTGTACAGCGCAACAAAACTTGTGTAGCGATTTCGACTGACACGTTCCAGCAATACTTCAAATCGTGAAAGCTCCGTGTCCGGCAGAAATGTCGTACCCTGAAACAACTCGTCATCGGATAGCTCACGCAGACCACTGTTCCCGATTTCCATTTTTCAACCTTCCCTTAGGTAGGCGGCAACGGCTTCGCCATCGTCAGACTGGCGATGCCATACCCTGATTGTTCATATAGACGACGCGCCGCTTCGTTGCGACCAAAGACATGCAGTCGCACTTCCACGCATCCTGCCTGGCGTGCCCATGACTCGAGGGCCAACAGTGATTGTTTCGCATAACCCTGGTGGCGCTCTCCAGGGTCAATGTAAATATCCAGAATGAAGGCACTCTTGCCGACACCGGTGTGTCGTTCAGCGACCCACAACTCGCCGATACGACGCTCTTGATCCTTGATCACCCAGAGTTGGTTTTTTTCAGTCAGTCGCCCGTGCGGCAACAATTGCTCGAAGACACTACGTGCCCTTTGCGAGGCCTCTTCATGGGCCCACTCACCCGCGACGACCATCCCGTCGCCATATTCAGCAACGGCTCTGTCGGCGAAAACAACAAAGTCCGCGTTATCCATTGGAGCCAAGGTGACAGACATCAGTCATTCACTCCGCGCTCGACCGCTGTGCCTCATGACATTTCATAAAGCCATTCGGCGTACCACCGTGAAAAACCCACCTTTCGGGGCACGCCAAATGGCATCACCGGCCGTTAATCCATGCGCGCTTGCTGTTGCTGGGTATCAAATATGGCACGCGTCCCCAGATTGCTTCGAATACCGGCAGAGGCGGCCGTCAGTTTTGCAGCATCAATGCCTTTAACCGCCGCAATTTCATCAGCACTTAGATGCACACCGATATTTTTAGCTGCCGTGGCAGGATCATTGTGAAGTGCATCGGCAAAACCCGGATCCAACACGGCACGTCCAACAACCGTGGCCAAGGTCTGCTGATTGACTTTATTGCTCATGGTACTTCTCCTTGTTATTTCCGCATGACGAAAACGTACCTCCTGACGACGCATGAGATTTTTCCTTGCCCGCCCTGAGGACTTTGAATATAGCAAGGCCTCTGTTCTTTTCCAGCCATACACACGGTACCTTTAAACCGTTTCACGATAATCGATAACACCGATTCTTAAGGTTAACTGGCGATTATCGATAGCTGTTTAATGACAACCAGAACTGTAGGAAACTTCTTACAACCAAAGCAATAAGCACTTCTAATTAATATCCACCAAAAGAACACAGGCGCCATGAATAGAACACAACGCCAAACAGCCATTATTGACCCGGATAACTATGGGTTTTAATTAACAATGTTTCATACTGGCAGCGGCCCGGCAGGTGTCGATTAGTGTTCGTTAATCGCCCAAAACCCCGTTCATCTGATTGAATCCCCTCGTCGATCCCCTGCACCATTCCCCCGCACCTACAAAAACCAATAACAACAGGTTCGACACCATGACTGCGCACCCTGCCCGCTCCGACTGATTCCGCCGACCACGCCCTTTGCGAATTCATTTTTTTGACTGCGACCCCAAGGTTGCGGCTGCGCCCTGCTTCATTCCTAACAATTAGAGAAACCCAGCACATGAAGCCATTCACTCTGACAACCGCCCTTATTCTACCGAGCCTGCTGACCGCGACTCTGCCCGTCATGGCTCAAGAATCGGGTTTTCTCGAAGACGCCAGCGCCAACCTGAACCTGCGCAACTTCTACTTCAACCGCAACTTCACCAACCCGACCAAAGCTCAGGGCTTGGCCCAAGAGTGGACGCAAAGCTTCATCCTCGATGCCAAATCGGGATTCACTCAAGGCACGGTCGGTTTTGGTATGGATGTACTGGGGCTGTATTCGGTCAAGCTCGACGGCGGACGTGGTACCGGTGGTACGCAATTGCTACCGCTGGATCACGACGGGCGGCCGGCCGACAATTTCGGCCGATTGGGTGTGGCCTTCAAAGCGAAGCTTTCACAGACCGAAGTAAAGGTCGGCGAATGGATGCCGGTACTGCCGATTTTGCGCTCCGATGACGGTCGCTCATTGCCGCAAACCTTTCGCGGCGGCCAGATCACCTCGAAGGAAATCGACGGCCTGACGCTCTACGGCGGTCAGTTCCGTGGCAACAGTCCACGTGACGACAGCAGCATGAGCGACCTGTCGATGACCGGCAAACCGGCCGTCACCTCCGACCGTTTCAACTTCCAGGGTGGCGAGTACAGTTTCAACGACAAACGTACGCAAATCGGTGTGTGGAACGCCCAACTCAAGGACATCTACAGTCAGCAATTCATCAACCTGGTCCACACCCAGCCATTGGGCGACTGGACCCTGGGCGCCAACCTGGGCTTCTTCTATGGTAAGGACGATGGCAGTGCACGGGCGGGCGAACTTGATAACAAAACCTGGTCCGGGCTGTTCTCGGCCAAATATGGCGGCAACACTTTTTATGTCGGCTTGCAGAAGCTCACGGGCGACAACGCCTGGATGAGGGTCAACGGCACCAGCGGCGGAACGCTGGCCAACGACAGCTACAACTCAAGCTACGACAACGCCAAAGAGAAATCCTGGCAACTGCGCCACGACTACAACTTCGCCGCCGCAGGCATTCCCGGCTTGACCCTGATGAACCGCTACATCAGCGGCGACAACGTGCACACCGGGACCATCACCGACGGCAAGGAGTGGGGCCGCGAAACCGAAGTCGGTTACACCGTGCAAAGTGGCAGCCTGAAAAGCCTCAACGTCCGGTGGCGCAACTCGACCATGCGTCGCGACTACAGCAACAACGAGTTCGACGAAAACCGCCTGATCGTCAGCTATCCGATCAGCCTGCTCTGACTCGATAAAAATACCGCGAGGACATGAACCGTTCAGCACCGTTATGCTCCTATGGAGACTTCCATAGGAGCGGCGGTTTGGCAGCGTGGTGAATCACTGCGCGCCGACAGTCTGCATTCGTCCTGATCTGTCGTAGGCCAAAGCAAAAACATGAAACTGATCGCTGCTGTCTTATCAGTCCTTGCCGTTACGGTCGGCCTCAGTGGCTGCATCGGCCCGCCGATCGAACTGACCCCGAAGACCGAGCAGATTCTGCGCTCGACCCCGCCGATCCGTTTTCTGCTGACCTTCGACGACGGTCCAAGCGCGTCCGGTTTTTTCAATCCAACAAGCGCCGTTCTCGACGTGCTGGCCAACAACCCGATTGAACCGGGTATCAAGGCCGTGTTCTTCGTGCAGACACAAGCCCCCCGGGCCGGTGGCAGCGAACTGGGCAAAAAAATCATGCAGCGTGAACATGCCGAGGGCCAGACCCTGGGCTTCCACACCGCCACGCAGTGGCATACCAATCACCGCTCGCTCTCCCCGGAGGAACTCGAACAGTCGCTCACCCAAGGCTCTGCGGACATTGCGGCGATCACCGGCAGCGCGCCGGTACTGGTGCGGCCGCCGTTCTGGAATTACGACAAACGCACGTTCGCCGCGTATCAACAACATGGCTTGCATGTATTGCTGACCGATCTGAGCGCCAATGACGGCAAAATATGGGGCTTCAATGGCAGCCCACGCCGGCGTTCGAACATGCTCAGGCAAATGTCCGAGGTGCGCGAACGGATTGCGGCCGGCGAACTGCCGACGGTCGACGGTGTTATTCCAGTGGTGGTGACGTTTCACGACCTCAATCGCTACACGTCCTGGCATATGGGGGAATATCTACAGATTCTGCTCGACAGCGCCCGCGAGACCGGCGTGACGACCGCCGCCAAACCTTTTTACGACGACCAGGCAGCCGTGCAACGGGCCGCCATGGCCCGCACGGTGCGCGATGCCAACCAACCGGTGCATTTGCCCGGCGTGTGGAGCTGGTTCTGGGACAGCAACTCCCATTGAGGCACACCGTGTAAACGATGAGTCCGCGCTGAAGCGTTGCGGCCCTGACAGTCGTGTCAGGGCCTGAGGTCGTTACTCACGCGATTCAACGCCCAACTCGTCCCACACCGACTCGGCCAAATGAAAAGTCGCATTGGCCGCCGGGATGCCGCAGTAGATAGCACTCTGCATCAGTACTTCCTTGATCTCGGCGCGGGTAACGCCGTTGTTCGCCGCGCAACGCAGGTGCATTTTCAGCTCTTCGCTGCGGTTCATGCCGATCAGCATGGCGATGGTAATCAGGCTGCGGGTGTGACGCGGCAGACCGGGGCGGGTCCAGATATCACCCCAGGCGTGGCGGGTGATCATTTCCTGAAATTCCGAATTGAACTCGGTCAGGGTTGCCAGGCTACGATCGACATGCCCATCGCCGAGCACCGCGCGACGCACTTGCATGCCGTCGGCGTAACGTTGTTTCTCGTCCACAAATCGCTCCTCAGATAGACTGTTCAGCCAACAGAAAACTCAGCACCCGGTGACTGAACGCACTACCGGCCTGAACGTTGGACAGGTGCGCGGCGTAGAACTCGGCGTACTCGGCGCCCTTCACCTGCTCTTGAATAAAGTGCCCGCCGGAAGGCGGCGTGACTGCGTCTTCAGTGCCGGCGACAACCAGGGTCGGCACGTTGATCAAGGACAGTTGCTCGCGAAAATCAGCATCGCGTACCGCTGCGCAATTGGCCGCGTAACCTTGTGGCGAGGTGGCGGCGAGCATGTCGGTGATCTGCTTGGCCACCGCCGGATTGGCCTCGGCGAAATCCGGGGTAAACCAACGGGCAATCGACGCATCGCGCAGTGCAACCATCGCCGCCGGACCGTCACGCAGGACGGTTTCGATACGCGAGTTCCAGCCAGAAGGATCACCGATCTTCGCTGCGGTGTTGCACACCACCAGTTTGCGCAGACGCTCACCGGCGTTGATCCCCAACCACTGACCGATCAACCCACCCATGGACAAACCGCAAAAATCTGCGCGCTCGATGTGCAAGGCATCCAGCAGCGCCAGCACGTCACGGCCCAACTGCTCGATGCTGTACGGCCCCGGCGTCACCAGCGAACGACCATGACCCCGGGTGTCGAAACGCAGTACCCGAAAGTGCTCGGTGAACGCCGGAATCTGCACGTCCCACATGTGCAGGTCGGTGCCCAACGAGTTCGACAGCACCAGCACCGGGGCATTTTCAGGGCCATCGAGCTGGTAGTTCAGTTCGCCGTCGGCGAGTTGTACGAATCCCACAGAAATTCTCCTTCAGGCAGTCAGGGCAAAATGCTCGGCCAGCGCACGCTCGACCCAGGTTTGAGCCTGACCGAGGTAATGCGCAGGATTCATCAATTGATCGAGTTCAGCACTCGAAAGCTCGGCGGTTACTTGCGGTTCATCGCCGAGAACCGCACGCAAATGTCGCTGCTCGGCCACCGCGCGTTTGCAGCACAGCTCCAGCAGATGGTGCGCGCTGTCGCGACCGATCCGTTGGGCGAGGACGATGCTCACCGCTTCGGCCAGCACCAGACCTTGGGTCAAATCGAGGTTCTGCGCCATGCGCCCAGCGTCGACCTCCAGCCCTTCTGTTATCAACAGCGCTTGCTGCAAGGCACCGGACACCAGGCAGCAGATCTCTGGCAGGGTTTCCCACTCGGCATGCCACAACCCCAGGCTGCGTTCGTGCTCTTGGGGCATGGCGCTGAACAGTGTTGACAGCAATCCGGGAATGCGCGTCGCAGCACCGATCAGCACCGCCGCGCCCACCGGGTTGCGTTTGTGCGGCATGGTCGAGGAACCGCCCTTGCCTGGCGCCGAAGGTTCGAAGACTTCCGCCGCCTCGGTCTGCATCAGCAGACTGATGTCGCGGCCCAGTTTGCCGAGGCTGCCGGCGATCAATCCGAGCGCCGCGCCGAACTCCACCAAACGATCACGTTGGGTGTGCCAGGGTTGTTCCGGCAACGTGAGTTGCAGCTCCTGCGCCAGCGCTTCGGCAATCGGCATGGCCTGCTCGCCGAGGGCCGCGAGGGTTCCGCTGGCGCCACCAAATTGCAGCACCAACAGGCGCGGTTTGAGTGCGTGCAGACGTTGCCGGCTGCGGGTCACCGCCCCCAGCCAACCGGCGATTTTCATCCCCAGCGTAACCGGCGTCGCATGTTGCAGCCAGGTACGGCCGGCCAGCGGCGTGAGCACATGACGCCGGGCCTGAATCGCCAACGCTTCGCCGAGTTGCGCCAGATCGCTGTCGATCAAGTGCAGTGCCCGACGCAGTTGCAGCACCAGGCCCGTGTCCATCACATCCTGACTGGTCGCGCCCAGATGCACGTAACGTTCAGCGTCCTGGTCATGCGCAGCGATCTGCTTGCCCAGCGCCTTGACCAGCGGGATCGCCGAGTTGCCTGCGGTGGCAATCGCCTCGCCGAGGGCAAAAAAGTCGTAGTGCTCGGCCCGGCAGGCCGCCTCGATCGGTGCAACCGCAGACGCCGGAATCAGTCCGACCCGCGCCTCGGCCCGGGCCAATGCGGCTTCAAAATCGAGCATGGCCTGAACCCGGCCCTGATCGCAAAACACCTCACGCATATTTCTGGCCGTGAAATAGGCGTCGAACAATTGATTGCCCGGTC
The DNA here is from genome assembly GCF_058802345.1 of Pseudomonas sp. GW822-FHT02D10. Taxonomy (NCBI): domain Bacteria; kingdom Pseudomonadati; phylum Pseudomonadota; class Gammaproteobacteria; order Pseudomonadales; family Pseudomonadaceae; genus Pseudomonas; species Pseudomonas sp. GW822-FHT02D10. The sequence goes on along the minus strand of NZ_JBXAOB010000012.1, from coordinate 96,977 downwards.
GTTGCATAGGGAATTCCTTACGCGGCGCGCGCCCGCTTCAGGCGCGCGCCGACAAGTCAAAGTTCGTGTTCCAGATACGCTGCCTCTCTCGGCAAACGCAGGCTGAAGAGGAAGGCGACCGCCATCATCGCGGTCACGTACCAGTAGAAGGAGTTTTCGATACCCACCGATTTCAGGCTCAAGGCCACGTACTCGGCCGAACCGCCGAAGATCGCATTGGCCACCGCGTAGGCCAGGCCCACCCCCAGCGCACGGACTTGCGGCGGGAACATTTCGGCTTTCACCAGACCACTGATCGAGGTGTAAAAACTCACGATCGCCAGTGCCACGGTGATCAGCCCAAACGCCAGGAACGGGTTGGTCACCGACTTCAGGCTCAGCAGGATCGGCACGGTGAACAGTGTTCCCAGAGCACCGAACCAAAGCATCGAATTACGCCGGCCGATCTTGTCGGCGAGCGTGCCGAACAACGGCTGCATGCACATATATAGAAACAGTGCGCCGGTCATGATGTAACTGGCTGTCTTGGCGGGCATCCCCGCAGTGTTCACCAGGTACTTCTGCATGTAGGTGGTGAAGGTGTAGAAAATCAGCGAACCACCGGCGGTGAAACCGAGCACGGTAATAAAGGCGGCGGTGTTGTGCTTGAACAACGCGGCCATGCTGCCGGCGTCCTTGTTTTCGCGCATTTCCTTGCTGGTGGTTTCTTTCAGCGAACGGCGCAGGAACAGCGAAATCAATGCGGCAAGCGCACCGACCACGAACGGAATCCGCCAGCCCCAGGCACGCAGGTCGTCTTCAGTCAGGAACTGTTGCAGGATCACCACCAACGACACCGCCAGCAGTTGGCCGCCGATCAAGGTCACATACTGGAACGAGGCGAAGAAACCGCGCTGGCCCTTGAGCGCGACTTCACTCATGTAGGTCGCGGTGGTGCCGTATTCACCGCCCACCGACACACCCTGGATCAGGCGGGCCACCAGCAGAAAGATCGGCGCCCAGACGCCAATGTCCTTGTAGGTTGGCAGGCAGGCAATCAGCAGTGAGCCGGCGCACATCATCAGCACCGAAATCATCATCGAGTTCTTGCGCCCGTGCTTGTCGGCCACCCGGCCAAACAGCCAGCCGCCGATGGGACGCATCAAAAACCCGGCGGCGAACACCCCGGCGGTGTTAACCAGTTGCACCGTGGGGTTGTCGGAAGGGAAAAACGCCGGGGCAAAATAGATCGCGCAGAAAGCGTAAACATAGAAGTCGAACCATTCGACCAGGTTGCCGGAAGAGGCCCCGACAATTGCAAAGATCCTTTTGCCACGCTCTTCAGCGGTGTAGAGACTGGTTATTGTTGTCATGTTTTTTCACTCGATGGGGACAGTGAGAGTCTAGACATACTTTGCAACAGCCCCGTTCTACCGGTATCGAGAGGATCGCAGCCTGTAGGAGCTGCCGCAGGCTGCGATCTTTTGACCTTAATCTCAATAATCGAAAAACACCGTCTCGGCCTCGGTGCCTTGCAGGATCACGTTCCACTGCAATGCGCCCGTCCCATCGGCTTTCGCCATCAAGGTCGTGCGGCGCTCTTCAGGAACGCAGGCCAGCAGCGGGTCACTGGCGTTGGCCGGTTCGCCGTCGAAGTAGATCCGCGTCAGCAAGTGCTTGACCAGGCCACGGGCAAACACCAGCACCACCAGATGCGGCGCCTGTGTGCTGCCCTTGAGCCCCGGCACCGTCCCCGGTTTGATGGTGGTGAAACGGAATCGCCCTTCTGCGTCCACCGGCACCCGGCCAAACCCTTCGAAATTCGGGTCCAGTGGTTTGTCCTGCTCGTCTTCTGGATGGTCATACTTGCCGGCGGCATTCGCCTGCCAGACTTCCAGCATCGCGTCATTGACGAAATCGCCGTTGCCATCAACCACCTGCCCGGTGATCGTCACGCGCTCACCAAGCGTTTCTTCGACGGTCAGATTCTCACGGTTCAACCAAGTCAGACCGATGTGGTAATACGGCCCGACGGTGTGGGACGTCGTCGCGTTCAGCGTCATCTTATTTCTCCATCGGCGTGGCATCGCGGCCGCGCAAAACGATGTCCCAGCGATAACCGAGGGCGTAGGACGGGATGGTTTTTTCCAGATCGAAACTGGCGATCAAGCGTTCTTTAGCGCTGGTATCCGGCACGCAGTTGTAAATCGGGTCGTAGGCCAGCAACGGATCACCGGGGAAATACATCTGGGTGACCAACCGGGTCAGGATGCTCGGCCCGAACAGTGAGAAATGGATATGCGCCGGGCGCCAGGCATTGTGGTGGTTGCCCCACGGGTAAGCGCCGGGCTTGATAGTCTGGAACTGATACCCGCCATCGGCGTCGGTCACGGTGCGACCGGTACCGGTGAAATTCGGGTCCAGCGGCGCGTCATGCAGATCGCGCTGATGGTTGTAGCGACCAGCCGCGTTGGCCTGCCAGATCTCCAGCAAAATCCCCGGCACCGGCAAGCCGTTCTCATCCAGCACGCGGCCGTGAATGATGATCCGCTCACCCAAAGGCTCGCCCTGATGTTGGGCTGTCAGGTCGTTGTCCTGCTCTTGCAGGTACTCGGCGCCGATGGTCGGGCCGGTGATTTCCGACAATGAGTGAGGCAAAAACACCAACGGTTTGGATGGCGAACGACGGTTGGTCGATTGATAGGCCGGGTGCAGATATTCCGGCTGAGTGCCCGCTTGCGGGCGACGGTAACCAGGCTTGTCAGTCATGAAACTGTCCTCTTTTCTTGTTCGCTAGCGCGAGTGCGCGTCAGACCCGTTCGATTGCCAATGCCAGACCTTGGCCAACGCCAACGCACATGGTCGCCAGCGCTTTCTTGCCACCGGTCTTTTCCAACTGATGCAGCGCCGTCAGCACCAGCCGCGCACCGCTCATGCCCAGCGGATGCCCCAAAGCAATGGCGCCACCGTTCGGGTTGACCTGCGTCGCGTCGTCGGCCAGACCGAGCTCACGCAACACCGCCAGGCCTTGGCTGGCAAAGGCTTCATTGAGTTCGATCACATCGAAATCGCTGACCGCCACGCCCAGGCGTTCGGTCAACTTGCGCACCGCCGGCACCGGGCCGATGCCCATCACTCGCGGCGCAACACCCGCACTGGCCATACCCAGCACCCGAGCGCGGGCGGTCAGACCGTGTTTCTTCACGGCGTCGGCAGACGCGAGAATCAGCGCCGCCGCACCGTCGTTCACGCCTGAGGCGTTGCCAGCGGTGACGGTCTTGTCCGGGCCATTGACCGGTTTGAGTTTGCTCAGGGTTTCCAGGGTGGTGTCGGCGCGTGGATGCTCGTCCTGCTCGACCACGCTTTCACCCTTCTTGTGGGCAATGCGCACCGGAACGATTTCTTCGGCGAAATAGCCGGCAGCTTGCGCGGCCGCCGTCCGTTGCTGACTGCGCAGTGCGAAAGCATCCTGATCGGCGCGGGAAACCGCGTAATCGTCAGCCACGTTGTCACCGGTCTGCGGCATCGCATCGACGCCGTACTGAGCCTTCATCAACGGGTTGATGAAGCGCCAGCCGATGGTGGTGTCTTCGAGTTTCATGGTGCGCGAAAACGCCGCGTCGGCCTTGCCCATCACGAACGGTGCGCGGGACATCGACTCGACGCCGCCGGCAATCGCCAGCTCCATCTCACCGCTGGCAATCGCCCGGAACGCGGTGCCGATGGCGTCCATGCCCGAGGCGCATAGACGATTGAGGGTCACGCCAGGAATGCTTTCCGGCAACCCGGCCAGCAGCAATGCCATGCGCGCCACGTTGCGGTTGTCTTCGCCGGCCTGGTTGGCGCAACCGAGGAACACCTCGTCCACTGCGCTCCAGTCGACGCTCGGGTTGCGCTCCATCAGCGCCTTGATCGGCACCGCAGCCAGGTCGTCAGCACGAACCGTCGACAAACCGCCACCAAAACGGCCGATGGGGGTGCGGATCGCATCACAGATATAAACCTCGCGCATCAGGCTTCTCCCGGTGCTTGGCCGTGGGCGGCAGCGGTACGCGCTTCCAGATCGCGCAGCGCGGTCAACTCAATGTCGGTCGGTTCGGCGGTGTGCTCCACCTGATCGGCGAAGCGGATTGCCCAGCCGGTGGCGGCGATCACTTGCTCACGGGTGACACCTGGGTGCAGCGCGGTGACCACGAATTCGTTGCTGCCGGTTTCCGGTTCCATGATGCACAGGTCAGTGATGATCCCCACGGGACCGGCACCCGGCAGGCCGAGGCGCTTGCGCGAGTCGCCGCCTTCGCCATGGCCGACCGAGGTAATGAAATCGAGCTTGTCGACGAACGAACGGGCCGACTGCTTGAGGATGATCAACACGCTTTTCGCCGAGCCAGCGATCTCTGGAGCACCGCCGGCACCCGGCAGACGGACTTTCGGCTGATGGTAATCGCCGACCACGGTGGTGTTGATGTTGCCAAAGCGGTCGACCTGAGCGGCACCGAGAAAGCCGACGTCAATGCGCCCGCCTTGCAGCCAGTAGCGAAAAATCTCACCGGTCGGGACGACGGTGTCGGCGGTTTCCGCCAGCTCGCCGTCACCGATCGACAGCGGCAATACCGTCGGCTTGGCACCGATCGGACCCGATTCGTAGATCAGAACCACATCCGGCGAAGACGTCAGGCGTGCCAGGTTGGCCGCTTTCGACGGCAGGCCGATGCCGACGAAGCACACCGAGCCATTCTTCAGTCGGCGAGCGGCGGCGACGGTCATCATTTCATTGGTGGAGTAAGCCATTATTGAACCTCCGACGCTTTGGCCAGCTTGGCCTGGAATTCACTGAAGTCAGCGCTGCCGTGGATGTATTCGTTGATCCACGCGGTGAAGGTTTCACGGTCGCGGGCAATCGGGTCCCAGGCCTGGTAGAAGCGGTTGTCGCGTTCGGTATAACCGTGGGCGTAGGACGGATGCGCACCGCCAGGAACATGGCAAACGGCGCTTAAGGCCCAGGTCGGCAATACGCAGGCATTCATTGGCGCGTTCAGGTCGTCGACGATTTCTTCAACCGTAACGATGCAGCGCTTGGCGGCCAATGCAGCTTCCTTCTGCACACCAAGAATGCCCCAGAGCAAGACGTTGCCCTTGCGATCGGCCTTCTGCGCGTGGATCACCGTGACGTCCGGGCGCACCGATGGCACCGCTGCCAGCACTTCTCCGGTGAACGGGCAGGTCACGCTTTTAATCAGCGGGTTGACCTTTGGCAAGTCGGAACCGGCGTAGGCCCGCAACACTGCGAATGGCAGACCGGAGGCACCCGCGACGTAGGCATTGGCCAGATCGGCGTGACTGTGTTCTTCGATTTCCAGCGCATGCGGCCACTGTTTCTCGACAGCATCGCGCAGACGGTGCAGCGAACCCACGCCCGGGTTACCACCCCAGGAAAAAATCAGCTTGCGAGCGCAACCGGCACCGATCAACTGGTCGTAGACCAGATCAGGGGTCATGCGCACCAGCGTCAGGTCTTTCTTGCCCTGACGAATGATTTCATGACCCGCGGCGGTCGGAATCAAGTGAGTGAAGCCTTCGAGTGCGACGGTATCGCCGTCGTTGACGAATTGCTTCACTGCGTCGTGCAGCGAAAGGATTTCAGCCATGGGGTTGGACTCCCGATTCTCAGTAAACCGATGTGGAGGACAAGGCGCGTTGAGCAGCGCCGGAATGACTGAAGGTTAAGCCGCCGAAAAAACCCAAACAATCCGATAATCGACTAAGTGTTCGTTTATCGAACAGATTGTTGTCAGGCTATCGGTTCTGAAGAGGGCCAAAAGATCGCTGCCGCGACATTAATGAGGCAAGGGAAACAGCGTCAATTCACCAAAGGCTACTCTGTGCGTTTATCGAACAGCTTACGCAAACAGTTGGGCACTCAACTCACGGCTGGCACTCAACAATCCGGGCAAAAAACGCTGCTCCAGTTCGTTGCGGCTGACGCGTCCTGCGTGGGTGCTGACATTCAGCGCAGCCAGCACCTGGCCAGATGCGTCGTACACCGGAACGGCAATCGAACGCAGACCTTGCTCGAGTTCCTGGTCGACAATGCACCAGCCTTGCTGCCGAACTTCCTGAAGGCATTCGAGCAACGACTCGCGTGTATGCAGTGTGCGGCTGGTCTTGGCCTGCAACTCGGCATGTTCGAGGTAATCGTGCAGCGATGCATCGTCTAGTGCCGCCAGAAGAATCCTGCCCATCGAGGTGCAATAAGCCGGCAAACGCCCGCCCACCGACAGATCAACGGAGATCAGACGCTGGGTCGTCGCCGAACGGGCGATGTACAAGATGTCATCACCTTCCAGCGTGGCCATGTTGCAGGCCTCGTGCAGTTGCTCGCTCATGCGGTCCAGATACGGCTGGGCCGACACCGCCAGCGGCGTCGAGGACAGATAGGCATGACCGAGGGTCAGGACTTTGGGCAACAATGAATAGGTTCGACCGTCGGTGGTGGCGTAGCCGAGTTTGATCAGCGTATGCAGGCAACGGCGCACGGCGGCGCGGGGAATTTCCGTACGATGGCTGATTTGGGCGATGGTCAGATGCCGCTTGCGCTCCTGAAAGGCCTGCACCACGGCCAAGCCACGGGCCAGAGAAGTCATGAAGTCCGGATCGCCAGTGAACGCCTGAATCCGTTTGGCCGGCGAGGCAACGATCGGCGGCGCCACTGAAGCGAAGGAGTTACGCAATTGATCGTTCATTTCAGCTCATTCCCCAGAGTTTGACAGCTATTACAAGCCGCTCCGGATCTTGCACACAAGCACGAGCAGCCAAGGTTGGGCGATTATCGAACCATTAATCGATAATCGCAATCAACTGGCTGGAGAGCTATATGGGATGAAGGCTGCGGGCGACCGCGTGTACGTTTTCCTATAAGGCTCGGAATCTTTCATTACAGGTTTTCACACTTTTCCTGACACTGAATAACAGCCGATTTCTAATCCGCTCAATGTGGACGACTTAATGGCGCCAGGAAATGGGCTTGTAAAAGCATTGCCCAAAAGTGCACTTGCGCACAAAACTTGCGGGGAACAAAACAAATTCACAAGACGAAGCACTTTTAAGTTATTCGAGATAGTGTTCTGCCGATCGGCCGCTATAATGCACTTCAGTGATGACCGCATTTTTTGCAACTACGGGATCCAATCACTCAGGCAGTGCGAGTTTTCAACCCCGCTTCCTGCTGGCAAGCGCTTGTCGCTCATTTCGAATGCCCGGCCAATGCGTTTGCAAAAAAACAAGAAAACTGATGCTACGTCGGTGGTTCTGCTCTGGTGCCGTGGCCGCCTGCAAGAAGGAAGCTGTCAAGCACAACGCAGTCAGAATGGGTGTCTTGCCGGACACTCTGCTCGAGACGCTTGTGACCGACGCAACGAATGCAGTGCGTATCACCAGAATTTATCTCAACTCAATTAGGTAACACTGTGACGAAAGACGAACTGCGCGCGGAACTTGAGCGCCAGGAACAACGTTACAAGGAAGTTTACGGCGGGGAAGTCACCACCTACGCCGCTCAACCTGACCCGGAACGTAAACCTTGGCGTAAACGCGCCAGCATCCTCGATCAGGCCTTTACCCAGGAACTGCAGAAGATGGAAAAAGAACTCAAAGCCGAAGAGCCATAATCGCTCCGGTTTGAGATCTTCCGGGCCTGCGTCGCCTTCAGCCACACGCTGAATGGATTGGCGTTCCCTATCGCGCCCGCTAAAAGCGGGCGACTGCCACCTCATTCCCACCGAATGAGGTAAATGGCGCTTGGATGGCCCTCCTTACAGATATTTCACACACCCATTTCAGTTTCCCATCGAAGCAACTGAAATGCCGACATGTGCCACAACAGCCAATGAAATCAATGACTTGAAAAACCTACGACAACGCTGGGGTTTAGGGCCTTGTTACAAACTAAATCGTTGAAGAATGGAACCGATGAGCAGCAAGTGCATTGATTAGCAGGGTTTTCTGGCATAATCGCGCCCCCTTATGACCGGGTCAGAAAACCTTCATGATCGATTTATTCAGCGGACTGGATGCTTGGGTGCTTGTGAGCCTCTTCCTCGCCCTCGCCTTTGTCCTCGCCTTCGAGTTCATCAACGGCTTTCATGACACCGCTAACGCGGTTGCCACTGTTATCTACACCAAAGCCATGCCGCCTCATCTGGCGGTGTTTTTTTCCGGCGTGTTCAATTTCCTCGGCGTGTTGCTGGGCGGCGTTGGCGTGGCGTATGCCATCGTCCACCTGCTGCCGGTAGAGTTGCTGATCAATGTGAACACCGGCCACGGGCTGGCGATGGTGTTCTCGTTGCTCGCTGCGGCCATCACCTGGAACCTGGGGACCTGGTACTTCGGTATCCCGGCCTCCAGCTCTCATACCCTGATCGGTTCGATCCTGGGTGTGGGCCTGGCGAACGCCCTGATCAACGACATTCCATTGGCTGACGGCGTTAACTGGCAGAAAGCGATCGATATCGGCGCATCCTTGGTGTTCTCGCCAATAGCCGGCTTCCTGGTAGCCGCGCTGGTGCTGATTGGCCTGAAATGGTGGCGTCCGCTGTCCAAGATGCACAAGACACCGGACCAGCGCCGCAAGGTAGATGACAAGAAACACCCGCCGTTCTGGAACCGCCTGGTTCTGGTGATCTCGGCGATGGCTGTCAGCTTTGTTCACGGCTCCAACGATGGCCAGAAAGGCATCGGCCTGATCATGCTGGTATTGATCGGTATCGTGCCGGCGCAGTTCGTTCTCGACCTGAGCAGCACCACCTACCAGATCGAACGGACTCGCGATGCGACCCTGCACCTGAGCCAGTTCTATAAGCGCAATGCCGATACGCTGGGTGAGTTCCTGGCCTTGGGCAAAAGCCTGGATGGCGATTTGCCGGAGAAATTCCGCTGCAACCCGCAACAGACCGAACCGACCATTTCCGCCCTGCTCGGCACCCTCAAGGGCGTAGCGGACTACCACTCGTTGTCGCAGGAAAGCCGCATCGAAGTGCGTCGCTACCTGCTCTGCCTGGACGACACCGCGAAGAAAGTCGGTAAGTTGCCTGGCCTCGAAGCCCGCGAAAAGGCTGACCTGGACAAACTGCGTAAAGACCTGACCACCACCACCGAATATGCGCCTTTCTGGGTGATTCTGGCGGTCGCCCTGGCGCTCGGCCTGGGTACCATGGTTGGCTGGAAACGCGTGGTACTGACCATCGGCGAGAAAATCGGCAAGCAAGGCATGACCTACGCTCAGGGCATGTCGGCGCAGATCACCACTGCGGGCATGATCGGCCTGGCGAACATCTTCAGCCTGCCGGTATCAACCACCCACGTACTGTCTTCGGGTGTGGCCGGGAGCATGATCGCCAACAAAAGCGGCCTGCAAAGCGGCACCGTGAAAACCATCCTCCTGGCCTGGGTCCTGACCCTGCCGGCGACGGTGGCCCTGTCGGCCGGCTTGTTCTGGCTGGCATCGAAGGCACTTGGTAGCTGATTCATAGCCGTACAAAAAAGCGCGCCCTCCCGGAGGTCGCGCTTTTTTTATGCCCGTGCGTCCCAAAAGATCGCAGCCTGCAGCAGCTCCTACGAAAATCACCGGTGGCGCCCCACCACTCAACAGGCCGAGCGTTAGCTCGCCTGCAGCTTTTGATCTGGATCCACCCGCCCCTTCGGAAGGCCGAGCGCAGGTGTTCATCAGGGGGTTGGCGCGCAGCGCCGTACGGCGCAGCCGGACACATCGAGAGGAGGTCGTCGCGAAGCAGACCGGAGGCGATGCCCCCTGATGGACACCGGAGTGAGGGAACTCGGAGCTTTAGCGACGAGCCGTACGCTTGGGGCGAAGACTTTTGCTTACTTTTCATCGTTTGGAAAAGCGAGGCGCCGTAAGGGCGAAACCCTAAGTGGCCGTTACCGCAGCAATGGATATATACACCTGCAAAAGACGGGGCGACTGTCAGGCCGCCATCGCGAGCAGGCTCGCTCCCACAGTTTTGATTGGTGTACATCCTCAACAATGGGTACAGCACAAAATCGCAGGCAAAAAAAAGGGCGACCGAAGTCGCCCAAAATGCCTTGCGTGCTCGTGCTTCCAGAAAGACCTAAGACTTTTTACGCTTATGTGCGTCTTTCCAGATAAAGAATCCAAAACCGGCAAAAAACAGAACCATGAGGCCGACAGTCAGCACTCCGGCGATCACCACATTATCGAAAAACATGACTGGCCTCCTGCACTTGCCCTGTTGCGATGGGGCTAAGTTAACCAATCAGGCACGAGAGAAAATTGACCGGGATCAATGCCGCCCAAGACAGAACGCAAAGGAAGGGAAATAACTGACCTGCATCAACAAATACAGGGGGGGATCAACGCTTTTTCGGTTTGTTTTTCGGCTTTTTCTTCGTTTCGCCCAAAGGCATAGCCTGCTCGAAAGCCTGACGCACTTCGTTCAGGCGCTTTTCATTAAGGTCATGCACGCGCTTGGCACGCTCGGTGTTGAGGTCGATCAGCTTGTCGTCTTGGCTCATGGCGTGGCTTACATCTTCGTAGTCAATACAGGCGCAGCACAGCGACCACCGTCGCCCTGCCCCGCTCAAGGTTTGCCAATGATGCGGCCAATGGCCGGCGCTGACCAGCCGCCAGCCACATCAGAGCGCAACAAAAAGTGTGCAAGCGTCAGACCTCGATATCGACCCACAACCCCTGACGCGGCTGATCGTCCATCAACGGGACCACCGGCACCGTATTGTCGGCGTTCAACTCGTCACCCGGCACGGCCAGGTGCTCCTCAGGATCATCTTCGGCTTCGCGACGACGCCTGTCGCGTTCCTGCTGACGCCGCTGCTCTTCGCGCAACAACAGCGCCGACTCTTCGCCATGACGCTTGTGCATGTCGATCGTGCTTTCACTGGAGCTCGCCTCCACCGGCACCACCGGCGGAATATCCGGCCGCTGGCGAATCGGATCCTGCTGGGAAGTGATCGGCACGGCACTCAAGGGGAGCATCGGTGGCAGCATGGTATTAGTCTCCTGACGGCAGGCTGTCGGCTGCTGAGGCCGCGACTTGAACCACTGGTCGCAAACTGCAGCCCAACACACACGTAGAAGCTGCCGCAGGCTGCGATCTTTTGATCTTCAAAGCCTGAAAAGATCGCAGCCTTCGGCAGCGCCTACGCGAGTAACCCTTTGGCCTCGTGACCTGCATCCGTTAATATAGTCGGCTTTTTCAAGGCGGGAGTCAGGCAGCATGGCGCAGCAGTATCAACCGGGGCAACGCTGGATTAGTGACAGCGAAGCCGAGCTAGGTTTAGGCACCGTTCTGGCACAGGACGGTCGCTTGCTGACCGTGCTCTATCCGGCCACTGGCGACACTCGCCAGTACGCGCTACGGAATGCGCCCCTCACTCGTGTGAGGTTTTCGCCGGGTGACATGATCACTCACTTCGAAGGCTGGAAAATGACCGTGCGCGAAGTCGATGACGTCGACGGCTTGCTGATCTATCACGGGCTCAACGCACAGAACGAAGTGGTAACCCTGCCTGAGACCCAGCTGTCGAACTTCATCCAGTTCCGTCTGGCCAGCGACCGTTTGTTCGCCGGGCAGATCGACCCACTGGCCTGGTTCTCCCTGCGTTACCACACCCTGGAACACACCAGCCGCCAGTTGCAATCCTCGCTCTGGGGCCTGGGTGGCGTGCGTGCGCAGCCCATCGCCCACCAATTGCACATCGCCCGTGAAGTCGCTGACCGTATCGCACCGCGGGTCCTGCTGGCGGACGAAGTCGGTCTGGGTAAAACCATCGAAGCCGGTCTGGTGATCCATCGCCAGCTGCTCTCGGGTCGCGCCAACCGCGTGCTGATCCTGGTGCCGGAAAACCTCCAGCACCAGTGGCTGGTGGAGATGCGCCGTCGTTTCAACCTGCAAGTCGCGCTGTTCGACGAAGAACGTTTCATCGAAAGCGATGCCAGCAACCCGTTCGAAGACACTCAGCTCGCGCTGGTGGCTCTGGAATGGCTGGTGGACGACGAGAAGGCCCAGGACGCGCTGTTCGCTGCCGACTGGGACCTGCTGGTGGTCGACGAAGCTCACCACCTGGTGTGGCACGAAGATCAGGTCAGCCCTGAGTACTCGCTGGTCGAGCAACTCGCCGAAACCATTCCTGGTGTACTGCTGCTGACCGCGACCCCAGAGCAACTGGGTCAGGACAGCCACTTCGCGCGCCTGCGCCTGCTCGATCCAAACCGTTTCCATGACCTGAAAGCCTTCCGCGCCGAGAGCGAAAACTATCGCCCGGTAGCCGAAGCCGTTCAGGAACTGATGGACCAGGGGCGTTTGTCCCCGGCCGCGCACAAAACCATCCAGGGTTTCCTCGGTGACGAAGGCGAAGCGCTGCTGACCGCCGTCAACGAGGGTGACGCTGAAGCCAGCGCCCGTCTGGTGCGCGAACTGCTGGATCGCCACGGCACTGGCCGCGTGCTGTTCCGTAATACCCGCGCTGCGGTGCAAGGTTTCCCGGAACGCAAACTGCACCCGTACCCGCTGCCGTGCCCGGACGAATACCTGGAATTGCCGCTGGGCGAACACGCCGAGCTGTACCCGGAAGTCAGTTTCCAGGCTCAACCGGATATCGATGAAGAACAACGCTGGTGGCGCTTCGACCCACGGGTCGAGTGGCTGATCGACCAGTTGAAAATGCTCAAGCGCACCAAAGTGCTGGTGATCTGTGCCCACGCCGAAACCGCGATGGACCTGGAAGACGCCCTGCGCGTACGTTCCGGTATCCCTGCCACGGTGTTCCATGAAGGCATGAACATCCTTGAGCGTGACCGTGCGGCCGCCTACTTCGCGGACGAAGAGTTCGGCGCCCAGGTGCTGATCTGTTCGGAAATCGGCAGTGAAGGTCGCAACTTCCAGTTCTCCCACCACCTGGTGCTGTTCGACCTGCCATCGCACCCTGACCTGCTGGAGCAGCGGATCGGGCGTCTCGACCGGATCGGTCAGAAGCACGTCATCGAACTGCACGTGCCGTACCTGGAAACCAGTCCGCAAGAGCGTCTGTTCCAGTGGTACCACGAAGCGCTGAATGCGTTCCTCAACACCTGCCCGACCGGCAACGCCTTGCAGCATCAGTTCGGCCCACGCCTGCTGCCGCTGCTGGAAAACGCCGATGACGGCGAGTGGCAAGCGCTGATCGACGAAGCCCGTACCACCCGTGAAAACCTCGAAGCCGAGTTGCACAGCGGCCGTGACCGCCTGCTGGAACTCAACTCCGGCGGCGCTGGCGAAGGTGACGAGCTGGTTGAGGCGATCCTTGAGCAAGACGATCAGTTCGCCCTGCCGATCTACATGGAAACCCTGTTCGACGCGTTCGGCATCGACAGCGAAGACCATTCGGAAAACGCGCTGATCCTCAAGCCGAGCGAAAAAATGCTCGACGCCAGCTTCCCGTTGGGCGACGACGAAGGCGTGACCATCACCTACGACCGCAACCAGGCGCTGTCTCGCGAAGACATGCAATTCATCACCTGGGAGCACCCGATGGTTCAGGGTGGTATGGACCTGGTCCTGTCTGGCTCGATGGGCAACACCGCCGTCGCGCTGATCAAGAACAAGGCACTCAAGCCTGGCACCGTGTTGCTGGAACTGCTCTATGTCAGCGAAGTGGTTGCTCCGCGCTCGCTGCAACTGGGCCGTTACCTGCCGCCGGCCGCCCTGCGCTGCTTGCTCGACGCCAACGGCAACGACCTGTCGGGCCGCGTCTCGTTCGAGACCCTCAACGACCAGCTCGAAAGCGTGCCACGTGCCAGCGCCAACAAGTTTGTCCAGGCCCAGCGTGATCAACTGACCCCGCGCATCAATGCCGGTGAAGAGAAGATCACCCCGCGCCACGCCGAACGTGTAGCCGAAGCGCAACGCCGTCTGGCGGCCGATACCGAAGAAGAACTGGCGCGCCTGACCGCCCTGCAAGCAGTCAACCCAACGGTGCGCGACAGCGAACTGGTTGCCCTGCGTCAACAGCGCGAGCAAGGTCTGGCCATGCTCGACAAAGCGGCACTGCGACTGGAAGCGATCCGGGTGCTGGTGGCGGGTTAAGCCCTCCTCTTTACCCCGTTAAAAACAGAAGGCCCGCAGCGATGCGGGCCTTTTTTATACTTGATTGTTGTGTTGTTGCTGATGACCTCATCACGAGCAATCGAGCGTCGACCGGCTGCTCCCACATTTGATCTCGGGTGTTCACTCTTTGTATGTGGGAGCGAGCTTGCTCGCGATGGCAATCAGGCAGTCGCCACTGCAATCCCGGGCTCAACCACCGCCACCAACCCTTCCTTCATCCACTTGGCATCACGGACAAAACACCGCGAAGCCAGGAACAGAAACACCATGGTGAAAAACAGCGCCACCGGAATCAGGTACATCGCGCCATGCAGCCCTACCGCCTTGAATGCCTCGCTCATTTGCTCGGCACCGGCCGCCAGCATCGCGGTATGGGCGAAGTGATCGGACAAACCGCCCACCACCACCGGCCCAAGACCGCCCCCCAGTAGATACAAACCGGCAAAAAACAACGCCATCGCCGTGGCGCGCAAGCGCGGTTCGACCACGTCCTGAATGGCCGTGTAAACGCAGGTATAAAAGTTGTAGGCAAACAACCAACCGACACTGAACACCGCCACGAACACCCCGATTTCAATCCGTCCGGCGTGCAGTGCCCACGCCGTGCACAGGGTCGAGATGATCAGACTGAACGCGGCAAACAGCAGTCGACCGTTGGCCACGCGCTGGTGAATCTTGTCGGCCACCCAACCGCCCAGCGTCAGACCGAACAACCCGGTCACACCGACGATCATTCCGGTCGCCACTGCAGCTTGCTGCAACGGCATCTGAAAGTAGCGTTGCAGCATCGGCACCAGAAACGAGTTACACGCATAGGTGGCGAAGTTGAAGCACAGCCCTGCCATCACCAGCCAGAGGAAGGTCGGAATCGCCAGCACCCGGCGAATCGGCCGATCCACTCGCTCCTGGGACACTTGCACGGTTTCCG
Organism: Pseudomonas sp. GW822-FHT02D10; assembly: GCF_058802345.1. Taxonomy (NCBI): domain Bacteria; kingdom Pseudomonadati; phylum Pseudomonadota; class Gammaproteobacteria; order Pseudomonadales; family Pseudomonadaceae; genus Pseudomonas; species Pseudomonas sp. GW822-FHT02D10. The sequence continues at coordinate 81,935 of NZ_JBXAOB010000012.1, read as the reverse complement.
CCGCGCCGCGCTTGGGTTCTTTGATGAAAAACATGAAGATCGCCAGAATCAAACCTGGTATCGCCGCGATGAAGAACGGCGCACGCCAGCTGTCGAACGCCTTGACCATCGCGCCGATGGTGAAGAACGCCAGCAACAGGCCCAGCGGCAACCCCAACATGAAGATGCCCATGGCCCGCGCCCGACGGTGCGCCGGGAACAAATCACCGATCAGCGAATTGGCGGCCGGCGCATAACTGGCCTCACCAATGCCGATCCCCATGCGCACGATCAAAAAACTCCAGAAACTCCCCACCAGACCGTTGACCGCCGTCAGCCCGCTCCATACCGCCAGCCCCCAGCCCATCAGTTTGCTGCGCGAACCGGTGTCGGCCATTCGCCCTAGCGGCAGACCGGCAACGGCATAAACGAGGGTGAACGCAGTCCCGATAATTCCCAGTTGAAAATCGCTGAGGTGCCATTCCATGCGGATCGGCTCGATGATGATCGCCGGGATCGTGCGGTCGAAAAAGTTGAACAGGTTGGCCAGGAACAGCAGGAACAGAATGCGCCAGGCATTCGCCGCTTGGGTCGAGTTCTGCATGGGTCCGTCTCTTTTATTGTTATGAGGGCTTCATTGCCGACGGCATTCGGGCCCGGAACCTGCAATCTAGTCAGCGCCATGGCCGCTGTCTGTCATTATTCGCAAGGCTGATACCCGCCCATCGCGGCCAGACCTGGCAGCCTTTGTGGCGATGCTACCCCCTCAACCCTTTGAGTCTGGCTCGCGGTATAGATGGATGAGTGTCGCGGGATCTTTTTCCAGATAGCCCTTAGCACCATGCAGGCGCATCAACTGGGCGGCCAGTCCACTGATCGGCGTCGCCGAGCCTTGCTCGCGGGAAAACTTCACCGCGCCGTCCAGGTCCTTGAGCAGCGTTCGAACATGCCACTTCACCGGTTCGAAACGGCTCTCGGCCATTTGCGGGGCGAGCATCTGCAAGGGTTTCGAGTCGGCAAACCCGCCGCTCAACGCCTCGGCCAGCAGGCTCGCATCCACGCCCGAACGTTCGGCTAGCGCCACCACTTCAGCGATCACCAACGCATTGCAGGCAACAATCATCTGGTTACAGGCCTTGGTTACCTGCCCCGCGCCGACCGCGCCCATGTGCGTGACCCGTTGCCCGAGACACAACAATACCGGACGCACTCGCTCAACCTCCGCCGATGTACCGCCGACCATGATCGCCAGGCTGGCGGCCTCGGCCCCCGCCACACCACCGGATACCGGCGCATCCAGCCAGCCCATGCCGGTACGGCTGGCCAGTTCAGCAGCCATTTCCCGCGTCGCCGTGGGTTCCAGGCTGGAAAAATCCACCAGCAACTGACCGGCTTTCGCACCGGACGCAACGCCGCTAGCGCCGAACACCACTTCGCGCACCACCTCGGTATTGGCCAGGCACAACATCACCAGCTCGGCGTGCTGACACAGCTCGGCAGGTGTGGCCACTTGTCGCGCCCCGGCCTCGACCAAGGGCGTGCACTTGTCGGGGTTGCGGTTCCAGACGGTCAGTGGATAGCCCGCAGTCAACAAACGCCGACACATCGGCAAACCCATCAAGCCAATACCGGCAAACGCCAGGGAAGGTAACGCGGCCATCAATTTGCCTCCGTTCGATTAAAGATCGCCAAATATTGGCCGATTCATCATGACTAAGGAAAGGATTCCCCCTAGCGACACTCAGGTAAAGCCCTATCGCAGGGGACAAAATCGCGCTGTAAAGTCGCGAGTTCTTTATTCGTGATGGCTTGATGACATCTCGCCGCCGAACCAACCCGTCCAGGTATATGGCGCACAATGACTTCTAAAAATAATCCTGCCCCAGCGGTATCCGAACTGACGCTCACCGCCGCCACGGATAAACCCTCAGCCCCGAAGCCATTGACCAGCTCACGCCCGCTTGCGACTCAGCAGTACCTGTATTTCACCGAGACCAATACCGATCGTATCCTCGACAACCTCGATGGCCTGCGCGATCTGGTGTTCCCAAAGCCACCGCACCTGGAAGACACCCACGAACTGCATCAGCAGGAGTTCCCCTCGGTGTGCCTGATCGGTCTGGGTCGCTGCGGTTCAAACATTGCGCTGGACGTCGCAGAGCTGGTGTACAACGCCCGCAAGTTCTACCTCAACGAGTTCAACAACGAAGACAAGCCCTATGCTGAAAAGGGCTACAGCCCTGCGCAATGGATTCGTAACAACCTGAAACTGGGTGCCGGCAAGGTCACCAAACCGGTGTTCCTGGTCGAGCCGCTGGTGATGCTCGGCGACCTGGACAAAGACATCGCCGGACGTATCCGCTTCTCACGCAAGGGCGAAAAAAGCGGCTTCCTGCGCGACTACAGCAAAATGAAGATCATGGACCTCTCGGAAGTCCACGCCGGTGGCGCCGGTAACGCGCCGATCCTCGGCCAGTACCTGGCGAAGATCATCCTGAACAAGGACACCCAGCGTTTCTCCAGCCCCGACTGGAAGATGATCCACTCGTACCTGATCGACAGCTGCGGCATCAAGGCCAACCAGTCGCGCCTGTATTTCTCGATCTTCAGCGCCGGCGGCGGTACCGGTTCGGGCATGGCCTCGGAGTTCGGCCTGGCCCAGCAGCACTCGTACATGAACAAGACGTTCGACACCAAACCGGTGGACGAGCACGACAGCAAGAGCGGCCACTCCTTTGTTTTCGAGCCGATCTTCACCAGCGGCATTTGCGTACTGCCGAACATTTCCGATCACCGCAGCGAAATGTCTGAAGCACTGCACATCAACGCCGGTCGCCTGCTGTGCAAGTACCTGTCGGAAGAATGGGATTTCTCGTACAACTTCGCCAACGAAGACAGCAGCGAAGCCAGCGTCATGGGCCGCATCCGTCCATGGAACGCGATGATGCTGATCTCCAACGACATCATGCGTTACGCCGAAGAGAACGATGACGGCAATATCCAGAACATTGATGTCAATGCCATGGAAAAGCACGCCAACCAGTACATCTCGCAGCAGATCTTCAACATTCTGACGGCCCAGGCGGTCACCACCGACTACGACCAGAACTACTTCCGTCGGGCGGGCATCGACATCGGCGAAACCATTCGCCTGGACGCCAACGATCTGTTCATGAGTCTGGCCGGGCCAGTGGCGATTGCCTACGCAGAGTCGGTGGTACCAGAACAACCGGCACCGAGCAGTGACAAGTTCAAGGTGTTCGACAAAGAACCGCAACGCCTGAACATCGACGACCTGTTCTTCCGCTCCATCGACCTGCCGCACTTCAACAAAGTGACCCAGGCCATCGAAGGCATCAGCCTGTTGCCGATCGAGTCCAAGCGGTATCGCGCGTCGCTGGAGCAATACAAGAATTCGGGTTACGACGCTGCGGCCCTGCATGACCTGCACTTCTTCAAGAACTGCTCGTCGGTGGTGTCGATCGTGTCGTTGCCCAAGGATTACAAGCTGTCCTACATGGACCTGAACCGGTTGAAGACCCACCTCAACAGCCTGTTCCCCAATACCACGCTCAAGCGTTATGCACTGGTGATCGGCGCCTCGGCCAACCTTTCGCTGACCACTCTGATCGCCAAGAGCCCGTGCCTGTCGGACGATTTCCTGACCTTGATCGTGGCCTTCATCAAACGCTGCTTTGCGCGCAACCCGTACCGCTTCGACGAAACGCTGGACAACTCGATCCTCGACTTCATCATTCATGAAGACTTCGACGAGGCCAAAATCGACGAGCTGCTCAACGAGTTCGAAAACCCGGCGAAGATCCTCGACACCAACTGGTACGCGATCAAGCCGATGTACGAGAAGAAGTACCGCGAGCTGATCAACGACAAAGACAAGTTTGTCTCGATCAACGACATCCGCCTGTCGCGCGATTGCGTGAAAAAGGCCATCAAGTACCTGCGCGAGATCTACCGTCACCGCATCGGCAAGACCAAGGTTATCTCGCTGAATAACCATACCGGCAAGACGGCCTGACCGCGTCACGGCCAATCGCGAGCAAGCTCGCTCCCACATTGATCGATGTCGAACACAAACTCTGTGAACGCCACTGAATCCTGTGGGAGCGAGCTTGCTCCGGGCGGCGTTCCGACGATGGCGTCCTCACATCCAGCAAATATCCAACATCCAGAAACAATTAAGCAGCCGTTCGGCTGCTCTCTCAACTGTTCCCGTTACGTTTACGTAACCTTCCCCCCTACCGCCTGTGGCGTTTCTCTACGGCATCGTGCCATCACGCTACTCGGCTACACACTTTTGCCCGAGCCCCATCAGCACCAAATCGGTGCGACCTTCAGGCCTGTGCCCTTTCCTGAATCAGAATCCATGGCGAAACCACCACCGCCCAGAGCGGCGGGTCGCGCTCGACCAAATCCAGCGCCCGCGTCGCAGACACCTTGGCAACCTTCTCGGCAGCCAGCCAGGCAGCCACTTTCTCGCCCTGATCCTCGGCCACGGCTTCAGCCGCTTCGATCAAATCCAGATCGGCTTCGACCCACAATAGGGCACCCTTGGCGAAGAACGGTTCGAGTTCCTTCCAGGTAATAGATGCGGTTTCACCAAGCAGCTTGGCATAGAGGGTGCTAGGTTCTTGAGTCATGGGCCCTGTCCGGAAAAGAAATCGGCGCAATCATAACGTCGGTGCTCTGGCAGAAAAACCCGGATGCAATAGAGTCATTGATCGAGAACTGCAGGAAAGCCAAGGATAGCCGCTGAATCAGGCACTACCAGCCAAAATCACGCCGCAATTCTGTCTTTTTCTTTCAATAATGCGACACCTTCAGGTTTTGCCCCTGAGCGCCAGCTTTCCAAGCGAACAATCGGCGCTCTACACTGTACCGGTACAGTTGCCGGGGGCATTTCCGGAGGATATCCAGGATATCAATCCGGTTCTGTGGCCCAGGCCGCCAGGACTATAAAAATTACAACAGTAAGAGTGGAGCACTATGAATAAGGCTACTAAGCAGATTTCCAAACTGTTTGCCGCTATGGTTCTGGCCGGAGTCGCCAGCCATTCGTTCGCAGCTGACACCATCAAGATCGGCATCGCCGGCCCTAAAACCGGTCCAGTGACCCAGTACGGTGACATGCAGTTCACCGGCGCTAAAATGGCCATCGAGCAGATCAACGCCAAGGGCGGTGTCGACGGCAAGATGCTCGAAGCCAAGGAATACGATGACGCCTGCGACCCTAAACAGGCCGTTGCCGTCGCCAACAAAGTGGTCAACGACGGCGTCAAGTTCGTGGTCGGTCACCTCTGCTCCAGCTCCACTCAGCCAGCGTCCGACATCTACGAAGACGAAGGCGTGATCATGATCACCCCAGCAGCCACCAGCCCGGACATCACTAACCGTGGCTACAAAATGGTGTTCCGCACCATCGGCCTGGACAGCGCCCAGGGCCCTGCCGCCGGTAACTACATTGCCGATCACGTCAAACCGAAAATCGTTGCTGTGCTGCACGACAAACAGCAATACGGCGAAGGCATCGCCACCGCCGTGAAGAAAACCCTCGAAGGCAAAGGTGTCAAGGTTGCCGTGTTCGAAGGCCTGAACGCCGGCGACAAGGACTTCTCCTCGATCATCCAGAAACTCAAGCAAGCCAACGTCGACTTCGTCTACTACGGCGGCTACCACCCGGAACTGGGCCTGATCCTGCGTCAATCCAAGGAAAAAGGCCTGAACGCCAAGTTCATGGGGCCGGAAGGCGTCGGCAACGACTCCATCTCGCAGATCGCCCAGGACGCTTCCGAAGGCCTGCTGGTGACCTTGCCGAAGTCTTTCGACCAGGATCCGGCCAACAAGGCACTGGTTGACGCGTTCGCCGCCAAGAAGCAGGACCCGAGCGGTCCGTTCGTGTTCCCGGCCTACTCGGCAGTCGAAGTGATCGCTGAAGGTATCAAGGCAGCGAAGAGCGAAGACACCGCCAAAGTGGCCGCCGCTATTCGCGCCGGCACCTTCAAGACCCCGACCGGCGACCTGTCGTTCGACTCGAAGGGCGACCTGAAGAACTTCAAGTTCGTGGTCTACCAGTGGCACTTTGGCAAACCTAAAACCGAAGTTACACCTCAGTAAGGCGCTGCCAGACTGACTGCCAATAAAGCCCACGGCGTGCCGTGGGCTTTGTTTTACGAACGTATTGGGCCGTGCCTCCGTGATCCGGAAGCCTCCCCACCTGAAAATCTCAAAACCGTCATCAGCGGTTCGCTGGCAAACCTCACGTTCGAAGTGGATGCAGATCCACGGGGCCTGAGCGGGAAAATGACTCCACCAGTGAAATGCGTATCAGGTTTTTAGGAGCGCTGTAATGCCTGAGATCTATCACTTTTTCCAACAGCTGGTTAATGGTCTGACCATTGGCAGCACGTATGCCCTGATCGCCATCGGCTATACGATGGTTTACGGCATCATTGGAATGATTAACTTCGCCCATGGCGAGGTCTACATGATCGGTTCCTACGTGGCCTTCATCGTCCTTGCCGGACTGGCCATGCTGGGTATCCATTCCCTACCGCTGTTGATGACCGCCGCATTCCTGGCGACCATCGTTGTCACCAGTGCCTACGGCTACAGTATCGAACGGATCGCCTACCGCCCTCTGCGGGGCAGTAACCGACTGATCCCGCTGATCTCGGCCATCGGCATGTCGATTTTCCTGCAAAACACCGTACTGCTCTCGCAGGACTCCAAGGACAAATCGATCCCCAACCTGATTCCGGGCAGCTTCAGCTTCGGTCCGGGCGGCGCACAGGAAGTGCTGATCTCCTACATGCAGATCCTGGTGTTCGTCGTGACCCTGGTGGTGATGCTCTGCCTCACCCAGTTCATCTCGCGTTCACGTCTGGGTCGTGCCTGCCGGGCCTGTGCCGAAGACATCAAGATGGCCAACCTGCTGGGCATCAACACCAACAACATCATCGCCCTGACTTTCGTCATCGGTGCCGCCCTGGCGGCCGTGGCGGCTGTGCTGCTGAGCATGCAGTATGGCGTGATCAACCCGAACGCCGGATTCCTGGTGGGCCTCAAGGCCTTTACCGCAGCGGTTCTGGGCGGCATCGGCAGCATTCCGGGCGCCATGCTCGGTGGTCTGGTGCTGGGGGTGGCCGAAGCATTCGGCGCCGATATATTCGGTGACCAGTACAAGGACGTGGTGGCTTTCGGCCTTCTGGTTCTGGTGTTGTTATTCCGGCCAACCGGCCTGTTGGGCCGTCCGGAGGTTGAGAAAGTATGATCAGGAATCTTAAACAGGCGCTCTTCAGCGCGCTATTGGTCTGGGCTGTGGCGTACCCGGTACTCGGTCTGAAACTGTCCATCGCCGGCATCAACCTTGAAGTGCAGGGTGCCAGTACCTCCACGCTGATCATCATCACCGCCTGCTCGGTACTGATGTTCCTGCGGGTGCTGTTCGACCGCCAATACACGGCCGCCATGCGCTCCGTGCCCAGAGGTAAATTGATCCCGGCCGGCGCGAGCTACTTCCTGACCCTGCCCAGCACCCAGCGCTGGGTCATCATGGGATTGATCGTCGTCGCTCTGGTCTGGCCATTCTTTGGCTCGCGCGGTGCAGTGGATATCGCCACGCTGATTCTGATCTATGTGCTGCTCGGCCTGGGCCTGAACATCGTGGTCGGTCTGGCGGGTCTGCTCGACCTGGGCTACGTCGGTTTCTACGCGGTGGGCGCCTACAGCTATGCGCTGCTGTCGCACTACTACGGCCTGAGCTTCTGGATCTGTTTGCCAATCGCCGGGATGATGTCTGCGACCTTCGGCTTCCTGCTCGGTTTCCCGGTGCTGCGTCTGCGCGGTGACTATCTGGCGATCGTGACCCTGGGCTTCGGCGAGATCATCCGTCTGTTCCTGCGTAACCTGACCGGCCTCACGGGCGGACCGAACGGCATCAGCAACATTCCCAAACCGTCGCTGTTCGGCCTGAGCTTCGAAAGAACGGCTGCCGAAGGCATGCAGACCTTTCACGAGTTCTTCGGCCTGACGTACAACCCGATCAGCAAGGTGGTTTTCCTCTACCTGGTTGCACTGTTGCTGGCGCTGTTCGCACTGTTCGTGATCAACCGCCTGTTGCGCATGCCGATCGGCCGTGCCTGGGAAGCGCTGCGTGAAGACGAAATCGCCTGCCGTGCGCTGGGCCTGAACCCGACCGTGATCAAGCTGTCGGCCTTCACCCTGGGTGCCTGTTTCGCCGGTTTCGCCGGTAGCTTCTTCGCCGCACGTCAGGGTCTGGTAACACCGGAGTCGTTCACCTTCATCGAGTCAGCCACCATCCTTGCCATCGTGGTATTGGGCGGCATGGGCTCGCAATTGGGCGTGGTCCTCGCGGCTGTCGTGATGATCCTGTTGCCCGAGCTGATGCGTGACTTCAGCGAATACCGCATGTTGATGTTCGGCGCCTTGATGGTGCTGATGATGATCTGGCGTCCACAAGGTCTGCTGCCCATGCAACGTCCTCACATGGAGCTGCGTAAATGAGCAGAGAGATCCTGAAAGTAGATGGCCTGAGCATGCGCTTCGGCGGCTTGCTGGCGGTCAATAACGTTGCCCTGAGCGTGAAAGAGAAACAGGTGGTCTCGATGATCGGCCCTAACGGCGCCGGCAAGACCACCGTGTTCAACTGCCTGACCGGTTTCTACAAACCCACCGCCGGCACCATCCAGCTCAACGGTGAAGCGATCGAAGGCCTGCCTGGTCACAAGATCGCCGGTAAAGGCGTAGTGCGGACTTTCCAGAACGTGCGGTTGTTCAAGGAAATGACCGCCGTGGAAAACCTGCTGATCGCTCAGCACCGGCACCTGAATACCAACTTCCTGGCCGGTCTGTTCAAGACGCCGGCGTTTCGCCGCAGCGAACGCGAGGCCATGGATTACGCCGAGTTTTGGCTCGACAAGGTCAACCTCAAAGAGTTCGCCAACCGTCCGGCTGGCACCCTGGCCTATGGTCAGCAGCGCCGCCTGGAAATCGCCCGCTGCATGATGACCCGTCCAAGCATCCTCATGCTCGACGAACCGGCCGCCGGCCTCAACCCACGGGAAACCGACGACCTCAAGGCCCTGATCGGCACCCTGCGTGAAGAGCATAACGTCACCGTGCTGCTGATCGAACACGACATGAAACTGGTCATGAGCATCTCCGACCACATTTTCGTGATCAACCAGGGCACGCCTCTGGCCAATGGCACGCCGGAACAGATCCGCGACAATCCTGAAGTGATCAAAGCCTACCTGGGGGAAGCGTAAATGCTGCAGTTCGAAAACGTTTCCACCTTCTACGGCAAGATCCAGGCCCTGCACAGCGTCAACGTCGAAGTCCGTCAGGGCGAGATCGTCACGCTGATCGGTGCCAACGGCGCCGGCAAGTCCACCCTGTTGATGACCCTGTGCGGTTCGCCGCAAGCCCATAGCGGCAGCATTCGCTACATGGGCGAGGAACTGGTCGGCCAGGAGTCCGCGCAAATCATGCGTAAAAGCATCGCCGTGGTCCCGGAAGGTCGTCGGGTATTTGCCCGTCTGACCGTGGAAGAAAACCTCGCCATGGGCGGGTTCTTCACCGACAAGGGCGATTATCAGGAGCAGATGGATAAGGTCCTGGGACTGTTCCCACGCTTGAAAGAACGCTTCGCCCAGCGCGGCGGCACCATGTCGGGCGGCGAGCAGCAAATGCTCGCCATCGGCCGGGCGCTGATGAGCAAACCCAAGCTGCTGCTGCTCGACGAGCCGTCGCTGGGTCTGGCGCCGATCATCATCCAGCAGATCTTCGACATCATCGAACAGCTGCGCAAGGATGGTGTGACGGTGTTCCTGGTCGAGCAGAACGCCAACCAGGCGTTGAAAATCGCCGACCGCGCCTATGTGCTGGAAAACGGCCGGGTAGTGATGCAAGGCACCGGTGAAGCCCTGCTGAACGACCCTAAAGTGCGCGACGCGTATCTGGGCGGTTAAGTACTGCTGCAACCGTGAAAAACGGCCTATGTGGGAGCGAGCTTGCTCGCGATGGCGGACTGTCAGGCAACGTCAATGTTGACTGTCAGGCCCTCATCGCGAGCAAGCTCGCTCCCACATTTTTTTGTGTGAACCCATTATTTTTTGCCGCGCTGTAACGAACCCGGATGACCTTGCTCTACTAGGGTAAGCAAGCGCAAACGCTTCCTTGACCAAGCCCACTACTGGAGAAACATCATGACTGCTACCACTCGCACCCTGTCCGCCGCCGCCCTCGCCCTGGCGCTTGGTTCTGCCCTGAGCATCGCCGCTCTGCCGACCACCGCCCATGCCGCAGCCACTGACATGGAACAATGCTTTGGCGTCGCCATGAAAGGCAAGAACGATTGCGCCGCAGGCGCTGGCACCACCTGTGCTGGCACCTCAAAAGTCGACTACGAGAGCAACCACTTCAAGCTGGTGCCTAAAGGCACTTGCGTGAAGACTCCCAGCCCGACCTCACCGACCGGCTTCGGTCAACTGGCCGCCTACAAAGCCAAGTCGTAACCCCTCCTCTGCCTGAGTGTTGATGATGACCACTTCATCGCTGCACAACGTACATCCTCACACTCAGGCGTTGGCGTCCGGGCTCCCGCCCCGCGCGGGGCTGGGGCTCAAGACCGGGCACTTCGGTGAAGTACTCGGCACCCGCCCGGACATCGGTTTCTTCGAAGTCCACGCCGAAAACTACATGGTCGCCGGCGGCCCGTTCCATCACTACCTGGGATTGATCCGCGAACAGTACCCACTGTCGCTGCATGGCGTTGGCCTGTCGATTGGTGCCGAGGGCTCATTGAACACCGAGCATCTCGACCGCCTCGCCAAACTGATCGAGCGCTATCAACCCCAGTCCTTTTCCGAACACTTGGCCTGGTCGAGCCACGGCCCGGTGTTTCTCAATGACCTGCTGCCGCTGGCCTATGACCCATCGACACTCAACCGTGTCTGCGAGCATATCGACCAGGTCCAGCACCATCTGAAACGTCCCATGCTGCTGGAAAATCCGGCGACGTATCTGCAGTTCCAGCGCTCCAGCATGGAAGAAGCCAGCTTCATCACTGAAGTCATCCGCCGCACTGGCTGCGGACTGCTGCTGGATGTGAACAACGTCTACGTGTCCTGCATCAATCACCAGCGCGATCCATTGGCCTACATCGACGCACTGCCGCTGCACGCCGTGGGCGAGATTCATCTGGCCGGCTTTGCCGAAGACACCGACAGCCTCGGCGATCGCCTGTTGATCGACGATCATGGCGCGTCCATCGATAACGCCGTGTGGGCGCTGTACGCGCGCGTTCTGGAGCGTATCGGCCCGGTGGCCACGCTGATTGAGCGCGACAATCAGGTACCTGCGTTTTCCGTGCTGCACGCCGAGGCCCGTCAGGCCGATGAGCTGCTGGGTTACGCCGAGGTTCGCCGATGAGCGCTCAAGCCGATTTCGCCGCCGCCCTGCTCGATCCTCAACGACCCTGCCCTGACGGCTTGCTCAGCGCCAACGGGGCTGATCCGGCCAGCCGCTTCGCGGTGTATCGCAATAACGTACAGAACTCGTTGATCAACGCCTTGGCCGACAGTTATCCGGTGGTTTCGCAGTTGGTCGGGGATGAGTTTTTTCGGGCCATGGCCCAGTTCTATGTGCAGGTTTTTCCACCGACCAGTGCGCTGATCAACGACTACGGCAGCGACTTTGCCGGTTTCATTGAACACTTTGCGCCAGCCGCTTCGGTGCCGTATCTCGCGGACGTTGCACGGTTGGAGCGCTTACGGGTCAGGGCCTATCACGCGGCGGATGCAAGCGCCGTCGAGTCTGCACAGATTGCAGCGGCGTTGGGCGCGCCCGAAGCCCTCGCCGAGCTACGCATTGATCTGCATCCCTCAACGTTCACGCTGACCTCGGCGTACGCCATGGTTACGCTGTGGGCCGCCCATCAGGCAGACACCCCTCCCCAGAACCTTGAGCCGTATCACCGGCAAAGCGCGCTGGTGCTGCGCAACGGTCTGGAGGTCGAGGTCTTCGCCGTCGATGTCGGCACAACGACCTTCATCCACAGCCTGCAAAACAGCCGTCCACTGGGAGAGGCCGCGGCCGATGCCCTGAACGTTGCACCGGCGTTTGACCTGAGCCAGTGCCTGGCACTGTTGATTGGCCACAACGCCATTACCCACTTACAACACGACAAGGTATCGCCATGAACGCGCGCACTGAACACCCGAACGCCATCGCCCGTCTGATGGAGCGGATCATCGAAGTGTTCAAGAGAATCCCTCACAGCCTGATCGCCTTCGTTGCGCGTTTCTCCATTGCAGCGGTGTTCTGGAAGTCCGGGCAAACCAAGGTCGAGGGCCTGGCCGTCGACCTGTTCGACGGCACCTTCCAGCTCGGTATTCCACGCCTGGCAGACTCGACTATTCCGTTGTTCCAGAGCGAATACCACGTTCCATTGCTATCGCCGGAACTGGCGGCGCACATGGCGGCCTTCGCCGAGCATTTCTTCCCGATCCTGATCCTCGTCGGCTTCGCCACGCGCTTTTCGGCCCTGGCATTACTGGGCATGACCCTGACCATTCAGATCTTTGTCTACCCGGGCGCCTACCCGACTCACGGCACCTGGGCGGCGATTCTGTTGTACCTGATGGCCAGGGGGCCGGGCGTGCTGTCGATCGATCATCTGATCGCCAAGCGTTATCGCTGAAGCCGATCCAGCGCTTCGCCGCTGCGCTTGAACCACCCCATCAGGTAGTCAGCCAGCACCTGCGTGCGTTTGGGCAAACCGCCCTGATACGGGTGCACCAGATACATCGGCATGCTGCGGGTCTGATAGTCGCGCAGCAGCCAGCGCAAACGGCCATCGGCCAGTTCAGCCTGAAGCAAGTAAGAAGGCAGGCGCGCGATTCCCGCATGGGCCAGCGCGGCTTTCTTCAAGAGGTTGTAGTGGTTGCTGGCGAACGGCCCCGAGACCCGCACTCGCAACAGTTCATGTTGCTGGTGATACAGCCACTCTTCCCGGCCGCTGTAGTGACTGTTGAGCAGGCAACGATGATCGGCCAGGTCCGCAGGTGTCTGCGGCTCGCCAAACTGCTCAAGATAAGCCGGGCTGGCGCAGGTCATTTCATGCCAGGCCAACAGTGGTTTGGCGACCAACCGCTGATCATTGGCCACTTCTGAACGAATCGCCAGATCGAAGCCATCCCGTGACAGATCGTGATAGCTGTTATTCAGATCGAGTTCGATCTGCACCTCGGGATATTCCCGGGAAAACTCCAACAGCAGCCCATCGAAAAAAGTCTCCCCCAACGACACCGGCACCGTCATCCGAATGGGACCCGCCATATCGTCCTTCAGACGTGCCAGAGCCTGACGCGCCCGCTCAACCTGAATCACCAGTGCCTGCGCTTGCGGCAACAACGCCGCACCGGCCGCCGTCAGGCTCAAGCGTCGGGTGGTGCGCTGCAACAGCACCACGCTGAAGCGTGCTTCCAACAGGCTGATGCGCTTGGACAGCTGCCCCTTGCTACACCCCAGTTGCTGTGCGGCCAGAGTGAAACTACCGACTTCGATCAACACCGCAAACGCCGCCAGATCGTCCATTTCGCTCATGGATTGTTTCCATTTGAAAACCAAAGGTTGCCCATTAGCGCGCTTATCAATAAAAAAAACCACACTAGACTGAAACCACATTCATTCACTTGAGGAACAGCACGATGAAAATTCTACTGATTGGCGCCTCCGGCACCGTCGGCTCGGCCATTGACCGAGAACTGTCCCAGCGCCACAAAATCACCCGTATCGGCCGCAAGAGCGGTGATTTCCAGGTCGACATCAGTGACAGTGCCTCGATCCGCAAACTGTTCGAACAGACCGGCAACTTCGATGCGCTGATCTGCGCCGCCGGCAGCGTCAACTTCGTGCCGCTGGCCAACATGACCGAAAAAGACTTCGAGCTGGGTTTGCGGGACAAGCTGATGGGGCAGGTCAACCTGCTGCTGATCGGCCGTGAATTCGCCAATGACGGTGCGTCATTCACCTTCACCACCGGCATTCTCAGCCACGATCCAATTCGTACCGGCAGCTCGGCTGCCATGGTCAACGGCGCCCTGGACAGCTTCGTCCGCGCGGCGGCTATCGAATTGCCTCGTGGCCTGCGGATCAACTCGGTCAGCCCGAACGTACTGGTTGAAGCCATGGGCAGCTACGCGCCGTACTTCCGTGGTTTCAAGCCGGTTCCGGCCGCCGATGTAGCGCTGGCCTATGCCAAAAGCGTGGAAGGCTTGCAGACCGGGCAGATCTACAACGTCGGATGATGACACCCAAGTGCGGCGCGGCATCAGCGCCGCACTAAGGTGCGGGAAGCTCCAATAGCGTTGGAACAAGCTTGCGGGCGATCTCGCGCGGCACGGATATCACCAGACCCGGTCCTTCAATAACCGATTGAATGGTCGTGGTCGATATCTGTAGCCCATTGATGAACAGCCTCAAGGGCTGGTGCAGCTCCTGACGAGTCACTTGCGCCAATCGGCCTTGCGCATCTGGACTCAGCGTGACACGAAGCCCTACGGACTGTGGATTGAGATTGTCTACTGTCCTGAGCTCCAGACTCATCGCGGTAAAATCAGAGGCCGACGAAAACGCGATTTCTGCCGCCAGACACTGCAACGCGGCCGCCATCCCCAGCGCCACGAAAAACGCCCTCCATATACCCGTCATAAAACCTCCTTCAGTCGAGACAGACCAGCAAGATATCCCCAAACACTTTTACCACCGGCACCTGAAATGCTGCCGAATGTAACCTGAACGCACATCAGATCCTGAACAAGCCCAACTCATGCCTTGTGATCGCCACTCATGCTAAGTAACGTGGCGGCACTTGTCTGGAGACCTAACGATGCGTGCTGCCCGTTCCCTGATGTTTGTCGCCCTGCTTCCTGTATTCGCCGGTTGCCAGCTGCTGCAGAGCCAGCCTGAAAAACCGTCCACGGCGGGCCTGACCCGCCTGCAGGGCGAACTCAGCATGGCCAGCGGCAAACTGGTGTTTCAGCCATGCCAGGAGAATAAGCTGTATGTCGTCAATGACACTGGCAGCACCAGTGTCCTGCAAGAAGCTGCAACGCTGGCAGGCACGCAGCACAAGATTTTCGCCGATATACGTGGTCGGGTTGCCACTGGCAAATCCTCTGACACTGGCGCCCAGCTCGACGTGCAGCAGCTCTACCGCGTCGAACGTTCTGCTACAGCCTGCGAAGACCCCAACTTCCAGCGGCTGATCCTGCGCGCCAGCGGGAACACGCCTGACTGGAACGTCAAGGTCAACACCAAGGGCATGGTGATCGAACGCGCCGGCCAGCCAGCGCTGGCCTTGCCGTTTCTGGAAGAACAACTCGGTGACGGGCGTTTCAGCCTCAGTAGTGAAGCCAATGACCAACACGTTGAACTCTGGATCGCACCACAACGCTGCGTCGACAGCACCCGCAGCAGCGTTCAATTCATGAGCGCCGAACTGCGAATCAATGGTCAGGTACAACGTGGCTGTGCGTATTTCGGTGGTTCGCGTAACGACTGATAACAGGGCCTGTTCGACGAGCTGCTGTTTTAGCCTCACCGGAACGGGCCTTTGAGGCTTATAATCGCCGGTTTGTGAAACGCCTTTGGCGCAGTTGTGCGCCCCCGCGAACCGGATCCCGTCATGTTACGAATCACCGAACTCAAGTTGCCGATCGACCATCCCGAAGAAGACCTGCGCCCTGCCATCGTGCAGCGCCTGGGCATCGCCAGTGATGACCTGCTCGATTTCACCTTGTTCAAGCGCAGCTACGACGCGCGCAAAAAATCCTCCGAACTGTGCTTCATCTACACCATCGACCTCAGCGTGCGCGATGAGGCGAAGTTGCTGCACACGTTCGCCGACGACCGTAATGTCAATGCGGCGCCGGATGTCAGCTACACAGTTGTTGGCCAGGCCCCGATGGATTTGAGCCAACGGCCGATCGTGGTCGGTTTCGGCCCGTGCGGGATTTTCGCCGGATTGCTGCTGGCGCAGATGGGTTTCAAACCGATCATTCTTGAGCGCGGCACAGAAGTGCGTCAGCGCACCAAAGACACCTGGGGCCTGTGGCGCAAAA
The DNA here is from genome assembly GCF_058802345.1 of Pseudomonas sp. GW822-FHT02D10. Lineage (NCBI taxonomy): Bacteria > Pseudomonadati > Pseudomonadota > Gammaproteobacteria > Pseudomonadales > Pseudomonadaceae > Pseudomonas > Pseudomonas sp. GW822-FHT02D10. Next base: position 65,793 of record NZ_JBXAOB010000012.1, on the reverse strand, counting down.
GCGTGCTCAACCCTGAGTCCAACGTGCAATTCGGTGAAGGCGGCGCGGGGACATTCTCTGACGGCAAGCTGTACAGCCAGATCAAGGATCCCAAGCACCACGGCCGCAAAGTCCTGCATGAATTCGTCAAAGCCGGTGCGCCGGAAGAGATCCTCTACGTCAGCAAGCCGCATATCGGTACGTTCCGTCTGACCGGCGTCGTCGAAAACATGCGAGAGCAGATTCGCGCGCTGGGCGGTGAAGTACGCTTCCAGCAGCGCGTCACCGATGTGCTGATCGAAGACGGTCAACTGACCGGTATCGAGCTTGCCAGCGGCGAACAGATCCACTCGAAACACGTGATCCTCGCCCTCGGCCACAGCGCCCGCGACACCTTCCGCATGCTCCATGGTCGTGGCGTGTTCATGGAAGCCAAGCCGTTTTCGGTGGGTTTCCGCATCGAACACCCACAATCGCTGATCGACAGCGCGCGCCTGGGCAAATATGCCGGTCACCCGAAACTCGGTGCCGCTGACTACAAACTGGTGCACCACGCCAAGAACGGTCGCTCGGTCTACAGCTTCTGCATGTGCCCGGGCGGCACCGTAGTGGCGGCGACCTCCGAGCCGAACCGTGTGGTGACCAACGGCATGAGCCAGTATTCGCGTAACGAACGTAACGCGAACTCCGGGATTGTTGTGGGTATCACCCCGGAAGTTGACTATCCGGGCGGCCCGCTGGCCGGGATCGAGTTGCAGGAGCGTCTGGAGTCCCACGCCTTTGTGCTGGGTGGCAGCAACTACGAAGCGCCGGCGCAACTGGTCGGTGATTTCATCGCAGGCAAGCCGTCGACCGCCTTGGGCAGCGTCGAACCGTCCTACAAACCCGGGGTTGCACTGGGCGATCTGGCGCTGGCCTTGCCGGCATTTGCCATCGACGCCATTCGTGAAGCCTTGCCGGCCTTCGAGAAGCAGATTCGCGGCTACTCGCTGCATGACGCAGTGCTGACCGGGATCGAAACCCGCACCTCTTCGCCGCTGCGGATTACCCGCAACGAGTCGATGCAGAGCCTGAACGTCAAAGGCCTGTTCCCGGCCGGTGAAGGCGCCGGTTATGCCGGCGGGATTCTGTCGGCGGGTGTCGACGGGATTCGTATTGCCGAAGCGGTGGCGCGAGACATCCTCGGTATCGAGGCCTGATACACAATCACTGAAGCCAAACAGAACCTGTGGGAGCGAGCTTGCTCCGGGCGGCGTTCCGACGATGACGGATTAACATTCAACAGAGATGTTGACTGATCCGCCGCTATCGCGAGCAAGCTCGCTCCCACAGGAGTGTTCAGCGCCTGAGCGATCTCAGATATTGGCGCGCAACACGCTGGCCGGCAGCGGCTCGCCGCGTTCGACACTGGCCGCAACGGCCTCGATCAGACCACTCAATTCATAACCCTGAGCCTTCAGCCACTCCTGATCGTAATAGGTGGTCGCGTAGCGTTCGCCGCTATCACACAGAATCGCCACGATCGAGCCACTCTCTCCTGCTGCAATCATCTGCTGGGCCGCCATCAGGGCCCCGATCAGGTTGGTCCCGCTGGAACCGCCCACGTGCCGGCCCAGACGCTGCGCCAGGTAATGCATGGCCGCCAGCGACAGCGCATCCGGCACTTTGACCATCGCGTCGATGACCTTCGGCAAGAACGATGCCTCGACCCGTGGCCGGCCAATCCCTTCGATCCGCGAACCGCAGTCCAGACGCAAGCTCGCGTCGCCGGTCTGGTAGTACTCGAAGAACACCGAACGCTCGGCATCGGCGCACAACACGCGGGTGCAATGCTGGCGATAGCGCACATAGCGCCCCAAGGTCGCGGTGGTGCCGCCCGTGCCAGGACTGGAAATCAGCCAGCTCGGTTCAGGATGACGTTCGAAACGCATCTGCTGAAAGATCGACTCGGCAATGTTGTTGTTCGCCCGCCAGTCTGTGGCACGTTCGGCATAGGTGAACTGGTCGATGAAATGACCATCGTGCTCCCGGGCCAGACGCTCGGACTCGGCGTAGATCTGCGTCGGATCCTGCACCAGATGGCTTTTGCCGCCGTAGAACTCGATTTGCGCAATTTTCTCCCGGGAGGTCGTGGCCGGCATCACGGCAATGAACGGCAAGCCGAGCAACCGGGCGAAATACGCCTCGGAAATCGCCGTCGAACCGCTGGACGCCTCGATCACCGGCGCCCCCGGCTTGAGCCAGCCGTTACACAATGCATAAAGGAACAGCGAGCGCGCCAACCGATGTTTGAGGCTACCGGTGGGATGACTGGATTCATCCTTGAAGTACAACTCGATGCCCGGTAATCCCGGCAGTGGCAAAGGGATCAGGTGCGTATCGGCGCTGCGCTGGAAGTCGGCTTCGATGATCCGGATGGCTTCGCGGGCCCACTGACGGTTGTCGCTCATGGTCTTTTTCTCGTTGAATCGATTAGGCATAGGGAAACCTGACGGTGACAACAGGCAACGAATTGACCTTGTCGAAAGGCTCAATCAGTAAGCTTAGGAAAAAACCTACATAACGCACAGGTACAGCTGAGGTTCAATACGCCGTGCAACTGCTAGGCTCAGCCCGGTAGACATCGTTGTAACGACATATAACAAAAAAGAATATAACTTTTGTTTTAACAACTAACCGTACGGGTTAGGGTGGTCCACCTTTTGAATCGATAGATGGAGAGCGACCTTGCCTCTGCGTAGCACTTTCACGCGTTTCTTTCAGTTGGAAGCTGCCAGCGGTCTGTTATTGATTGCCGCCGCAGCTCTTGCCCTGATCATCAACAACTCACCGCTGTCCTGGCTCTACAACGGCCTGCTGGACACTCCCGTGGTCGCCCAGATCGGCGCCCTGAAAATCGCTAAACCGCTGTTGTTATGGATCAACGACGGCCTGATGGCGATGTTCTTCCTGCTGATCGGCCTTGAGGTCAAACGCGAAATCCTTGAAGGCCATCTGTCCAAACCCTCGCAGATCGTCTTGCCGGGTGGTGCGGCCATCGGCGGCATGGTCGTGCCGGCGCTGATCTACTGGTTCCTCAACAAGGACAACCCGCCAGCCCTGAGCGGCTGGGCCATTCCGATGGCCACTGATATCGCCTTCGCCCTGGGCGTGCTCGCCTTGCTGGGCAAGCGTGTGCCGGTGTCGTTGAAGCTGTTTTTGATGACCTTGGCGATCATCGATGACCTGGGTGCAATCATCGTCATTGCGATCTTCTATTCGGGGACGCTGTCGACCTTGTCGTTGATGCTGGCCGCCGCCTGCATTGTTGCGCTGGTAGCGATGAACCGTCTCGGCGTGGTCAAGCTCGGGCCGTACATGATCATCGGTCTGATCCTCTGGGTCTGCGTGCTCAAGAGCGGTGTCCACGCCACATTGGCTGGTGTAACCCTGGCCTTCTGTATCCCGTTACGAACCCGGAATGCCGAGCCTTCGCCGCTGCTGACCCTGGAGCACGCGCTGCATCCGTGGGTAGCCTTCGGCATCCTGCCGCTGTTTGCCTTTGCCAACGCCGGCCTGTCGCTGACCGGCGTGACCGTCGAGAGCTTCACTCACCACGTGCCTATGGGTATCGCCGTCGGCCTGCTGCTGGGCAAGACCGTCGGTGTCTTCGGCCTGACCTGGCTGGCCATCAAAACAGGTATCGCGGGCCTTCCCGCTGGCGCCAATTGGGGTCAGGTACTCGGTGTGGCGGTTCTCTGCGGTATCGGTTTCACCATGAGCCTGTTTGTCGGTTCCCTGGCCTTTGTACCGGGCAGCAGCGAATACGCGGGCATGGACCGCATGGGCATCCTCACCGGTTCGATCCTCGCCGCGTTGATCGGTTACGCCTTGATGGCTGGGGCAAGCAGCAAAAACGCGACGCTCTCCTCGTAATCAGCAGAGAAAGCGCCCAAGCACATTCAAGACTCGTCCTACAGCCACGATTGGTCACATTCGATAACGTCGCGCAGCCCCTCTCACGGGGCTGCCGATGGACAAACCGAGCAAGGACAATCAGTGGCTGTTAACAAGGACATTCCCAAGGCTCGAAATCCACCATCAGGCGATGGACACCACGTCACCGAACGGTACATGACTGCTACCGAGCTGGCAGAACGTGACGCCAGACAAAAAGCCTACGACGACATGCTCGCAAAGCAAGCAGCCTTCGAAAAGCATCGCCAGCTCGCTGTCAAACAAACCTACCCTACCCGGGCCGGGTGCGTCTTCGCCAAGTCCTGCAAACTGCCGGATGCAATCATCGACTACTCGAGTCCTTCGGGCGTCGTCCCCACCGACAGCCTGAAAGACTACGGCGACCTGATCCTTCTGGGTGCACGTGAGGCGGATGAATCCGGGCTGCTGCCACTGAAGAAAATCAGTAAATGTATGACAAGCGAGGGAAGCACCTCGGTGAATATGACCCGATTACAGGGAAACAGACTAAACCCGTGGATAGCACAAGGAGTGTTGAACCATGATTTATCTCGTAGAAGCTTATGACAAAGTAACGGAGCTTCTGGTTTTTGAGGAAGAACTACCGAAGGGATGCGATGAGCAGCTAAGAGCAATAATGGGCTGGACTACAGATCAACAAGGTTGGGAGGGGTATGACCTCTCAAGCTCCCAGCTTTCAGCCATAGAGGAAATACTGGGCAAGAAAATCTACGACTCAGCATACCTCTTTCAGCTCAGCTGTAATGTGTAGCGCGTAAAACAACCACCCAAAAACACAAAACCCCGACCAGTCACCTGATCGGGGTTTTGTTTTAACCGCGTAAAACTTAGTGCGAAACGCGGCTGGTACCACCCACGGTGGAGATGCGAACACGTTCGCCAACGCGGAACACTTCGTTTGGCTGAACTTCCTGGACATAGGCGCGCATGCTGCCGTCGTCTTCGCGAACGGTAATTTCCACGCCTTGGGTACGGGTCACACCTTCTTCGATGGCAGAGCCCGCCAGACCGCCGGCCACCGCGCCGACCACCGCAGCAACGATGCTGCCTTTGCCGCCGCCAACGGAGCTGCCGGCAACGCCGCCAACGACCGCACCGGCTGCGCCACCGATCGGGGTTTTGGTGCCTTCGATTTTCACCGGACGCAGGGATTCGATGGTACCCATGCGAATCGTCTGCACCCGACGTGCTTCGTCACGGGAGTAGGAGTCACCGGTCAGGCTCGATTGGCAACCAGTGAGCAACATCGCCATCGTAGAAAAAGAAGCAACCAGCAAAACAGACTTACGCATAGCATCAACTCCAAAGGACAGGTATTCATTAAACTCCGCAGCTTGACGCCTGTCACGGCACTGCCCGGATAAAATTGGTTTCATTCAGGTGCAGTACAGTCGCACTTGAGAACTCATCACACAGTAGCGCCAAATTCCAGAACCTGCGCCACCGCCCCAAGGATTTCCATGGATTACTTTATCATCGTCGTCACTACCGTTGCCGGGCTGTACTTCCATGGGTGGCTGTACGTGCGGATCAAACGCTGGATGGACCGTGATCTGGCGCTGGCACTCGCCGGCAAAGATGAGCAGAAAAAGGCGTTCATGCTGCAACAACTGGCCAGTGCCAGGCAGCAAAAGATCAAACGCCGGGACCTGCCACAGTGGCTGGAGGCGGCCGCAGCCACCTACCCCACTGTGTAACCGATTTACGGCGCCAGGCGTTCGCGACGCCAGTCGGCGCCTTGCAGACGATAGTTCAGACGATCATGCAAACGGCTCGCCCGACCTTGCCAGAACTCGATGCGCTCTGGCAGCAAACGATAGCCGCCCCAATGTTCCGGGCAATCCGGCTGACTATCGCTAAAGCGCTGCTCGGTAGTCTTGAGCAACCCTTCCAGCTCGGCACGATCGGCAATCACCTGACTCTGCGGCGACGCCCAGGCCCCCAGGCGACTGCCCAGCGGCCGCACCTGGAAATAGGCATCGGATTCCTGCGGCGTGACCTTCACCACCTGACCCTCGATGCGCACCTGGCGCTCCAGGGTCGGCCAGAAGAAGGTCATGGCAGCAAACGGATTGACCGCCAGCTGCTGCCCCTTGGCGCTGTCGTAGTTGGTGAAGAAGGTAAAACCCTGCTCATCAAGTCCCTTGAGCAACAGGATCCGGCAATGCGGGCGACCGTCCTGATCAACTGTGGCCAAGGTCATGGCATTCGCCTCGACCGGAGGTTGTTCGGTATTCACCGCCTCGGCGAACCACTGATGAAACAGCGCGAACGGCTCGGCCGGGGCCTGAGCCTCGGTCAAACCATCGCGAGTGTAGTCACGACGCATATCAGCCAAAGTCCGGGGCATGGCGTTTTCCTTGTGCTTGGTCAGTCAGTTCCTGGCCTGATTACTGGCCGCTGGTGGTTTTTGCCGCCGTATCCGCTTTATCCGCTTTGGCTGCAGCTGGCTTCTTGGCTGGCTGTTTTTTGGCCGGAGTTTTCTTCGCCGCAGCCTTTTTCGAGGCAGCGCCTTTCTTCTTCGAAGTCGCTTTTTTCTCGGCCACGGCTGGAGCTGCTGGTTTCGCGGGCTGCGCTGCAACCATTTCCACCGGCGGTGGCGTCGGCTGGCTGTATTTGTTCAGCAACGCCAGCATAGTGGTGCGCTGGGTCAGCATGATTTCCACACGACGGTTCAAGGCACGGCCCTGAGCGCTGTCATTGGCGGCGCGCGGCATCAAGTCACCCATACCACGCAACATCAGACGATCATTCTTCAAGCCACCGAGACTGAAGATCGACGCAACGGAAGTCGCACGGTCCTTGCTCAGCTGTTTAGTCTCGGCACTCGTTCCCGTGTTGTCACCGTGACCCAGTACCAGCACGGAAGTCTTGGTATCACCTTCAACCAGCTTGGACACTTTGGTGAACTCACCAAGGGCCGAAGGCAGCAACATGGTCGGACGTTTCGGGTTGAAGGCGTCATCCACCGGGACCACCACGACCAACACATTCTCGCGACGCTCTACTTGCAGGCGGCTGCCCTGGACGGCAGCGCGCAGACGTGGTTCGTAATCGTCCAGCCAGGCCTGGGTGATTTTCGGATCAGGCATTGGCACATCTTTGATATCGGCCTTGGTTATGGCCTTTGGCTGGTCGCCAAACGGCCACCACCATTTGCTTTCGCTATCGGCTTTGGCCGCTGCGGCAGCTGAGGTGGCTGGCGCAGCAGCACTTGCAGTCGATTTGGCCTTGGCAGCGGCAGCGGCTTCAGCCGCCTTGGCGTCCGGTTTAACGTCCGGTTTGGCAGCGCCTTTGTCCGCGACCTTGTCCGAACCGGAACCGAATGACCACCAGTGGCCCCCGTCTGCATCATTTTGTGGAGTTTGCGCGCAGCCAGTAATGCTGAGACACAGTGCCAAGGCTAGAGATTTGTTCGGTGACATGGGGGATATCCACACAATGAGATAGAAAGCTGTGGGTCACTACGACCCGTATAAAACAGACGCTTTGAAACTATAGAAGCCACAGGGTTCCGTCCTGCGACCATTGGGCAAGTTTTTTTCGAAAAAATGCCTTACAGCCACCCTTTACAGACAAGCGGCTAAAACCCGCACAAGCTTCTGCGCACGCGGGTCCATCAACACGTATGGCCCAAGGGTATTGGTCACAAAACCGAAGGCCACATCGTGTTCCGGGTCAGCGAAACCGATGGAGCCACCAGCACCCGGATGACCAAACGCCCGAGGGCCGAGGCCGAAGGTCGCGTTGGGTACGTCCGGTTGATCGAGCATACAACCCAGACCGAAACGGGTCCGGGTCAGTAAAGTCTTGTCTTCGCCCAGGCTGTGCTCGCGAGTCAGTTCCTGGAGCATCTCGCTTTCAAGCAGGCTGCCATCGAGCAGGCCGCTGTAGAACCCGGCCAGGCTACGAGCATTGCCGTGGCCGTTCGCTGCGGGTTGTTGCATACGACGCCATTCGGGCTTGTTAGTGCTGGTCATGATCGACGGCGGGTTGGTGAAGGCCCGGGTGGTCATGGCGGTCGGCTCACGCAGGGTCACTTGCAGCAAGCGCTGCGCCGCCGCGTCGCCAACATTGCCCTTGCCGCGAGAGATGTGCGCCACGCGATGAAACTCTTCATCCGCCAGGCCGACATGGAAATCCAGCCCCAGCGGTCGTGCAACACGCGCCACGATCGACTCGCCCGGACCCCGGCCATCGGCGCGGCGCAGCAACTCCCCGACCAGCCAGCCATAGGTGATCGCCGCATAACCATGGCCTTCGCCCGGCGTCCACCAAGGGGCTTCGGCGGCTAGCGCGTCGACCATGGTTTGCCAGTTGTAGAGGGCTTCAGGTGGTAGCAACTCACGCAGGGCCGGCAGACCGGCCTGATGGCAGAGCAACTGGCGCAAGGTGACCGCTTCCTTGCCGGCCGCGGCGAACTCCGGCCAGTACCTGGCGACTGGAGCATCGAGCTGCAACTTGCCTTCGGCGACCAGTTGCAGGGCAGTCACCGCGGTAAAGGTCTTGGTGCAGGAGAACAGGTTGGCAATGGTATCGCTGTGCCAGGCCTCGCTACCGTCTTTGTCGGCGGTACCGCCCCAGAGGTCGACGACGGTTTCACCGCCGATTTGAATGCACAACGCCGCACCACGTTCCTGGGGATCGTCGAAGAGTGCAGCGAAGGCTTCGCGCACAGCTTCGAATTTAAGCTCGTAATGACCCTGAATCTGCACCCGCAACTCCCCAGAAAAACGTTTCGCCACAATGACCTGCATTGTTCCAGCCCTTGAGGGATTTGGGAACCCGCTCAGGCTCGGTGGTCGACCGCGAAAAGCTCGCGGCCTGCGTGATTAATGGCCGTTGGCCGAATGCCCACCGGCATGCCCGCCCTGCCCGGCGCCCTTGCTGGCATGAGCTTTTTTTCCACCCTCGTCCGCATGACTGGCGCTTTCGGCTTTATCGGCCGCAGCCTTGGCCTTCTCGGCTGCTTTGCCGAGCTCATCGACGGCCTGCAAGTTGGCCTTGCGCACGCTCTCGACAAAGCCCTGGAACGGCAGATCGGTGATCCCGACCAGACCAAAATGGCCGTTTTCACCGTCCAGCAGACGGCCGGATACCGGCTGATCGAGGTACTGGAACCAATGCACGCCGACAATCGACGGCTCACTCACCGCTTGCTTGACGAAATTGGCGTAGGCCGGCCCACGGTCCTCTTCCTTGGCCAGTTCCGTCACACCGCCCCAGAACGGGCCGCGATCACGCGAGCCGAAGTTGAATTCGGTGATTAGCACCGGTTTGTCCAACGCCTGTAGCCTGGCGAAGTCATAACCGTCCTGAGGTTTGAGCGTGTACAGGTTGAAGCTCAGGACGTCGCAATACTGCGCGCAAGACTCGACAGCCTCAGGTGTGCTGATGGCAAACCGACCACCGAGCAGCAGGTGGTTGGGAGCGTGCCATTTCAGCGAATCGGCAATGGTCTTGAAGTAGGTATCGGCGAAGACTTTCTGGAAATTTTTGAAGTCGGCTTCGATTTCCGGGTGCTCCGGACTTGGCAACGGCGCCACGAACCCCGGGTCTTCCATCAGTTCCCAGGCGGGCAGATCAATGCCCCAGGCTTTCGACAGCCCTTCCTGGTTACGGTACTTGTCGCGCAATTGCTTGAGGAACGCCCGTTTGGCCGGCACGTCGGTGGTCATTTTCAAGGTGCCGTACGCCAAGGCATAACGGGCCTTCGGGTCATCGCCGGGACCGGCCCAGGCCAGTTCGTTATCGGCGAAGTAACCGATCAGCCATGGGTCGTCGCGGTGATCGCGAGCCGCAATGGCCACGGCGCGCTCGGTGGCCATGGCGAAACGCGGGTCGAACGGATCGGGCATGCCGCCCCACCAGTCGGTGCCGGTGCTGATGCTGGCGTAATCGCCGACGATGGACAGCGGCAAGGTGTACGGCACGCGATCATTCAGGCCCAGCGCCGGAGCGCTCCAGTCGCCGATGGTATTGAATCCCCAGGCTTGCAGGCGGTCGAGGGTATGGCCGGTCCAGCGCTTTTCATCGAATGTATGGGAAGCGCACGGAGTTGTGGCGGTGTCAGCCTTGGCTTCATCAGCCTTGGTTTCACTCACCACCGCACACGGCTGGCCATAAGTGCGCTGCAGGTTGGCACCGTAGAAGTCATACCAGCGACCGGCATTGAACCCACGCCCCTGATCGGCACCATTGCCACTGCGGTGGTCACCGTCACCGTAATGGCTGGCCAATGGCTCGTCGTTAGCGGGCAACGACTCGAACATGGCTTCGCGCCCAGCGACATAAGTCTGGCTGGTATCGGCGGTCACTGTATTGACCCCCAGGGAATAGAACGGGTGACCTTCCGGTGTCACCAGATACCAGCGACCATCACGCTTTTCAGTACGAAAGAAGCCGCTGGCCTTGAAGGCCGGGCCTTTGCTCCAGCCACCGAACGTGTCCAGGGACGAGCGCTCACGCTCGGCCAGCCAGGTTTTCAGTTGCTGTTGTTCTTTATTCGCCGCAGCTTTGAGCTGCTCGTCGCTGGCGACCTTTTCCGGCCACTTTGCTCGCGTGGACTGACCATAAGCGTCCACTAACGAGCCGTAGACGGCTTTGAATACCGCCTCGCCGTCCTGCACGCCAAAGCGCTCAAGCATGATGCTCTGGGCGACTTTTGGCTGATCCATCGACAACGTGACCGACACCACCTGGCTGCGATCCAGTTCACCCGCGCTGCTGGCCAGCAATACGCGCTGGCCTTCGACAGTCATCGGCATCGGCGGCCCGGCTTTCATGCCTTGGCTCAGCGGCGAGCTCGGTGTCAGCGGTATCAGCAAGGTTTGCGCAGGGCCGGCCGGCAGATCGATGCGGCTGACCAGGGTCTTGCCGTCGTTACTCTGAATGTTCACATCGAGCGTCACCGCCCAGTTCATCGCGCTCTGGATCCGCAAGCTCATGACACCCGATTGCGACCAGTCCCAGGCACCGGTTTGCGGGGTCAGGCGCAGATTCGGTTGAGCCGCCGGGTTGAAGGTCACCCGGCGCAGCACTTCACCCTCGGCCGTTTGCTCCGCATTGGACTGCGGCAGGCTGGCGTCCTGAGTCGCCACCTGAACCACATCGGCAGGCCGGACAAAGTTGAACAGCGTCTGTTGTCCGGCCGGAGCCGCCAGCAGGGGCGCAGCGAACATCAGGGCAAAAACAGCGGGTAACGAACGGCGAATCATATGAACCAGGTGCTCCCTAACGACCGGTGAACGGCCAGTGTGAAATCGGTGACGGGGGGATAGACAACGAAGTGGGCGAAATCGCCCACCGTGTCTCAAGATATTTCGCGGCGAAACGGCGGCAGCGCGTTGAGGATAGCTTTGCCGTAGCGTTGCGTGACCAGACGCCGGTCAAGCAAAGTGATGGTGCCGCGGTCTTCTTCGGTGCGCAGCAAGCGCCCGCAAGCCTGAACCAGCTTGAGCGAGGCGTCCGGCACGGAGATCTCCATGAACGGATTGCCGCCTCGGGCTTCGATCCATTCGGCCAATGCCGCTTCGACCGGATCGTCCGGGACCGAGAACGGAATCTTGGCGATCACCACGTGCTCGCAGTAAGCGCCCGGCAAGTCGACGCCCTCGGCGAAACTCGCCAGACCGAACAACACGCTGGAGTCGCCGCCATCGACCCGCGCCTTGTGCTTGTTCAGGGTTTCCTGCTTCGACAGGTTGCCTTGAATGAACACTTGCTTGCGCCAGTCACGGTCCAGGCCGTCGAACACGTCCTGCATCTGTTTACGCGAAGAAAACAGCACCAGTGTGCCGCGCGAGCCTTCGACCAGCTCCGGCAGATCGCGGATGATCGCCGCGGTGTGAGCTGCGGCGTCCCGTGGGTCGGCGCGCAAGTCCGGAACCCGCAGCACACCAGCGTCGGCATAATGGAACGGGCTCGGCACTACGGCCGTCACGGCTTTTTTCGGCAGACCGGCGCGCATGCGGAAACGGTCGAAGGTGCCCAGTGCGGTCAAGGTGGCCGAGGTCACCAGCGCACCGTAAGCCACATTCCACAGGTTACGTCGGAGCATTTCCGCCGCCAGGATCGGGCTGGCGTTGACCTCGATGTCGAACAGCGAACCACTTTCGGCCAGGGTCAGCCAGCGCGCCATTGGCGGGTTGTCTTCCGGGTCTTCAGCAGTGAATGCCGTCCACAGCTCCCAGTTGCCCTGAGAGCGGGACAACAGGCTGCCGAACAGCGGATACCATTCTTCGGCCTGATTGCTGGCGATGCCGATGTTGACCTCGCCATCCATGCCTTCCTTGAGCAACTCGGTGAGCCGGGTAAAGACATCGGTCAGGCGTGCAAAGCCTTTCTTCAGTTCGATGCCCATCTCGCGCATATGCTCGGGAATCACCCCGCCGACGAAACGATGACGCGGCCGTTCACGCCCCTCGACGTCTTCGCCGGGCTTGAAGTCGGCGACCTGCTCGCAGGCGGTGAACATGAACTGCTGCTGGGTCTTGATCTCGCGTGCCAGCTCCGGCACTTGCTCGATCAGCTTGCCCAGATCGCCGGGCAGCGGGTGCTGGGCCAGCAATTTGGTGAGGTTCTTGGCGGTCGCTTCCAGCCAGTCGGCGGTGGAGCGCAAACGGGTGTAATGGGCGAAGTGGCCGATCGCCTTGTCTGGCAGGTGATGGCCTTCGTCGAACACGTAGATGGTGTCTCGCGGGTCGGGCAGAACGGCACCGCCGCCCAATGCCAGATCGGCCAGGACCATGTCGTGGTTGGTGACAATGACGTCGACCTTGCCCATGCCTTCGCGGGCCTTGTAGAAGGCGCACTGACCGAAGTTGGGGCAATGACGATTGGTGCACTGGCTGTGATCGGTGGTCAGGCGTGCCCAGTCCGCATCTTCAAGGGCCGTGGACCAGCTGTCGCGGTCACCGTCCCACTTATTGCCGGCAAGCTTTTCGATCATGCTGGTAAACAGCTTCTGACTGGCTTCATCGACCTCGATCTTGAAGCCTTCTTCCTCGAACAGCTGCGCGGTAGCGGTTTGCGCGTGACCTTCCTGCAACAGCATGTCGAGCTTGGACAAGCACATGTAGCGGCCACGGCCCTTGGCCAGCGCGAAGCTGAAGTTCAGCCCGCTGTTGCGCATCAGGTCCGGCAGGTCCTTGTAGACAATCTGTTCTTGCAGGGCGACGGTCGCGGTGGCGATCACCAGGCGTTTGCCGGCGGCCTTGGCAGTCGGAATCGCTGCCAGGCTGTAGGCCACGGTTTTCCCGGTACCGGTGCCGGCTTCCACCGCGACAATCGCGGGGTCGCCACTGCGCCGGCCTTCATCGTCGGTGTCGATGTCACCGAGGACCTTGGCAATTTCGGCGATCATCAGGCGCTGGCCGTAACGCGGCTTGAGGCTCTTGGCTTCGAGAAAACGCGAGTAGGCGCCCTGGATCGTGGTTTTGAGTTCAGTGCTGATCATGGATTGTCGGGCGCAAAAAACGCTGGATAAATTTTCAGTGGTTCGGATCGACGGCTATCATACCCCGCTAATTAATCCCGCGCAGAACGGAGTACCCCGATGACACCTTTCGCCTTCATTTACACCCTGCATGTACTGGCCGCCCTGATCTGGGTCGGCGGCATGTTTTTCGCCTGGATGGTCCTGCGCCCCGCCGCCATGAAGGCACTTGAAGGGCCGGCACGGTTGAAGCTCTGGGTAGAAGTGTTTCAACGTTTCTTTGTCTGGGTCTGGGTCGCCGTGGTGATCTTGCCGATCAGTGGCGTCGGGCTGATCCATCTGCGCTTCAGCGGTTTTGAAACCGCGCCGCGTTATGTGCAGATCATGATGGGGCTGTATCTGGTAATGACCGCGCTGTTTATCCGCATTCAGGCATTGAAGCTGCCGGAGTTGCGTAAAGCGGTGCTGGCCGAGGATTGGCCGACGGGTGCGGCGACTTTGGGCAAGATTCGGCGTCTGGTGGGGATCAACTTGCTACTGGGTTTGTTGCTGGTGGCGGTGGCTTCGGCTCGGCCGATGTTCTGATTCCCTTTGCTTGATCGTTCCCACGCGTGTGGGAACGATCATTACACAGGCTGCTTACAACCGCTGCACCGTCACAGCACCTGCCGCGCCGACAGGGCCTGGCTGACCTTGCGCACCGGCACGGCCGCTTTTGCCGCCGTCGGTACGGTAGACGAAACAACCTTTGGCCTTGCCACCTGCGCCCGGCTTGCCACCGGCACCGGCCAAGCCACCGGCGCCACCGTCGACCAGCACTTTGATCTGCGGGGCCGGGTAATCACGTGGCAGTTCCACGCGCACCTGCGCACCCGGCGCCCCGGCATGACCATCGCCACCATTATCACCATCAGCCCCATGCCCGGCCTGGCCCCACGTGCAACCCGGCTCCTCACCATTACCCCCATCGAGCCCGACGTAACCCGGCGCACCGGCACCGCCGCGTGCATCCACCGACAACTCGGGAGCGTTCAGCGAAGCAATCCGCAAATTCAGGTTTCGCCCGGCGCGGGCGGCCTTGAGATAGGTGCCAGGCGCGCCTCGGGAGGTGATCTGACTGCCACTGGAAAGCTGCGCGTGGCTGATCTTCAGTTGCAGGCTTTGTTCACTTGGGACGATAGCGATCCGCGCCTCGCGCCCCAGTCGCAACTCACCAACGCTCAGTTCAGTCACGTTGGAGGGGATCAGCAACGTGCCATAGTCGGCAACCTCCAGGCGCTCCAGCTGCAAGGTGCTGGCGGTATTGGGCAAACGCAGCAGCGAGTTGGTCTCGACTGTGACCACCTGGGCCGTCGCCAACGGGCTGACCAAAGCGGCGAGCAGGCAGAGTTTACGCATGGCGGACCTCCGCAGCTGAAGGGGTCGCAATGGTTTGTAAATGGAAGATACCGACAACGAGGATCTGCAAGCGATCACGCCACGGATGAGCCCGCTCGTTGAGGTTGCGGTTATAGAGCACCAGCTCCACAAAATGGGTCATCAGCAACAGGCTAGCGATCAGATTGATCATAAGATGAAACGGGTTAATCAACGGACTGATCAGATTGACCAGCACCACCAGCCAGAACAGCAGGGTCAAACACTTGCCCAAGCCCCAAAGCACCTTCATACACGCCCCCCACAGAACATTATTCTTTGCGCGCACAGTACCGACTTCGGCAAGGAATAAGCCAGAGGCCAGCGAAAATTCTTCTGAACGGGCAGTTTAGAGCGTCGCAACTGTCGATCAGCGGCCAATCACCCGCTCGACCCGACAGTTTTTACCGCGTATTTACGGCAGGCCTCGCCATTGTCTGCAAACCGGCTCTAGGCCCGGACGTTTGAGCAGGCTAGTCTTCGCACATCTGATTGAGGATCTTCGATGACCGCAGGTATTTCTTCACGCACGCCACAGCAAGCGCTCGCCGCCTTGCTCGAGCGTTATGCGCCACAACGTCTGTTGCTGATCGGCGCCAGCGACTTTCCCGCGCTGGAAGCCTTCAAGCTCGCCCACCCGGATGCCTGCGTCGCTCAAGTCGCACCCGGTCCGCTGCCACCTGCGCTTGCCGCGCAGCGCTTCGACCTGGCGTTGGCGCTCGATTGCCTTGAGCATCTGCCCAAACGTGATGGCCTGAACCTGCTCGGCGGGATTCGCAATCTCAACGCCAGCCGCATTGCCGTGCTTGCAGATCTGAAAGCCTGCGGCTGGCAAGACACCGACTTCTTTTCCCTCGCACTGCAAGCCAGCGAGCGCTTCCAGCGCGACGAACAGGTCCTGACACTGTTCACCTACGATCTGCTTGACTACAAACAAGTGCCTGACTGGCTCAATTCACGGTTCTGGGCCAATCCGGAAAACTTCGGAAAATACTGGTGGTAACACGATGAGTACGTCCATTTGCCCGTGCGGCAGCGGCACCCCGCTGGATGCCTGCTGCGGTCACTACCACGCCGGCCACCCGGCGCCGTGTGCCGAAGCCTTGATGCGCTCGCGCTACAGCGCCTATGTGCTGGGCCTGATCGACTATCTGGTGACCACCACCCTGCCCGCCCAACAGACGGGTCTGGATCGCCAGTCGATCAGCGACTGGAGCACGCAAAGCACCTGGCTGGGCCTTGAGGTGGAAAGCTCCGAGGTATTCGGCGGCCAGCCCGAACATGCGTTCGTCACCTTCACCGCACGCTGGCACGACAGCACCGGCGAACACAGCCACCGCGAACGTTCATCGTTTGTGCAAAACGCCGGCCGCTGGTACTTCATCGACCCGACTGTGCAGCTCAAGGCAGGGCGCAATGATGCATGCCCCTGTGCCAGCGGGCAGAAATTCAAGAAGTGCTGTTCGGGGTATTTCGTTTAGGAACGGTCAAGCGCTGCGATCTTCCAGCGAGTGCAAAGAAAGGGAGTCACACCATGCTCAGCGAGTGGCGCGCATTACGGACATTCAGTCTGTTCATGGTCCTGAGCCTCGGCGGCTGCGCGTCCTGGTTCACTGACGACACCCTCGACCCGCAAGTCCATCTGCTCAAAGTCGAAGTGGTGCGCGCCAAACTCCTTGAGCAGAAATTCATGCTGTATTTTCGCGTCGACAACCCCAACGACTCCGACCTTAGGGTTCGCGGCCTGGAGTACCGGATTCATTTAAGCGAGTTCCTGCTGGCCGAAGGCGAGTCCAGCGAATGGTTCACCGTCGATCCGAAAAGCAGCAGCTATTTCCAGGTACCAATCCGCACCAACCTCTGGCAGCACCTGCGCGACGTGGTGAAACTGCTGAAGAAACCCGACCAGCCGATCCCCTATCGCCTGGAGGGTGAACTGAAAACCGGATTATTGTTTGGCAATGACGTGCACCAGGCCCGTTATGGCGAGATAATTCCCGGCGATTTTATTCCGGAGTAACCTCGATGACCCAGCAACCTCATGTCCATGGCCCTGACTGCAACCACGATCATGACCATCACGACCACCATGATCACGACCATGGCCATGTTCACGGCCCGAACTGCGGCCACGCTCACCAGGAGCCGGTGCGCAATGCGTTGAAAGACGTCGGCCGCAATGACCCTTGCCCATGCGGCAACGGCAAGAAGTTCAAGAAGTGCCACGGCGCTTGATTCTCTAGCCGAACGCATCCCCCTGTAGGCGCCCCGCGCGCCTACAGAATGTGTGCGGTGCGGATCACCGTTGCGTATTCCCCGTGCAGATTGCCCAGCGACATGGCATGCACCTCCTGCGCCGAATGCATCTTGCCGAAGAAGTCGACCTTGTCGAAGGTGTAGCAGGCGTCTTCCACGACCCAGGTTTCAAACCCCAGATTACCCGCCGTACGCGCCGTGGATTCGACCGAGTTGTGGGTCGCCACGCCGACAATGATCAGTTGTTCGATCCCCGCCTCACGCAAACCCGCCGCAAGCGTCGTCCCACAGAATGCATCCGGGACCTGTTTCTGGATCACGTGCTCACCCGATTGCGGCTCGAACCGTTCCTGAAACTCGACACCTGACTGCTCTGGCCAGAACACTGACTCCGGCGAGCGAGACAAGTGCTGCACATGAATCACCGGGCGCGCCATGCGCCGCCATTCGCTCAGCAACTGCGCCATGTGCTCCTCGGCGTCAGGGTTGTTGCGCGGTCCCAGTTTGGGATGATGAATACCTTTTTGCTGATCGATAAGGATAAGCGCTGCGTTAGCCTGAAGTTCCATGGCGAGTTTTCTCTTGCGCGGTTCATTGAGTTTCCCACACTTGAGCATCACGGCTTCCGATAGGCAAGTCATCGTGATCGCCAATCCCCTCGCCACAGGTACAGCGTCATTTTCGGTGATTTATCGGACAAACCTTGAAATAAGATCGACCCCCGCTTGCGCGGCCCTCTGCTGCTCACTAACGTAGCGCCTTTATCGGTACGACCCCCCCGCAGGAGCTTTGCCATGGCCTCGCCAGCCCTTACATCTTTTCTTCCCCGGTTCGGCGTTGCCGCAGCAGTGGCCAGTGTGCTCAGCCTCACCGGTTGCCAGACCTGGAATGCCCAGGACAGCCTGCCACCCACCGCAGGCGTGCAGCCGCTCAAAGGGTTGGCGCAGAACGTTTCGGTGCGCCGCAATGCCATGGGCATGCCGCTGATCGAGAGCAACACGTTCCACGATGCGCTGTTCACCCTCGGTTACGTACACGCCAGTGATCGCATCAGCCAGATGGTCACCCTGCGCCTGCTGGCTCAGGGTCGTCTGTCGGAGATGTCCGGCGCAGAGATGCTGGACGCTGACCGCTACATGCGCGCAGTGAACCTGAAGAAAAGCGCCGACGAGCTCTACAAAGCTTCCTCACCCCGCCTGAAACGCTTCTTTGAAGTCTATGCACGCGGGGTCAACGCCTACCTGTTCCGTTATCGCGACAAACTGCCATCAGACCTGGCCGCCACTGGCTACAACCCGGAATACTGGAAACCGGAAGATTCGGCGCTGATGTTCTGCCTGCTGAACTTCAGCCAGTCGGCCAACCTGCCGCAAGAAATCGCCTCGCTGGTGATGGCGCAAACCGTCACTACAGACAAACTCGCGTGGCTGTCGCCGTCCTATCCAGATGAAAAACTGCCGCTGGCCGAAGCTGAAAAGCTTAAAGGCGTGAAGCTCAACGGTACGATCCCGGGCCTGACCGAGCTGACGAAAGCCAGCGAGCAGCTATCCGGGCTGAATCTGCTCGGCGCCACCGCATCAAACAACTGGGCGATTGCCCCGCAACGCAGCCGCAGTGGCAAAAGCCTGCTGGCCAGTGACAGCCAATTCCCGATTGGCGTGCCGTCACTGTGGAGCTACGTGCAGATTCGTGCGCCGAAGTACCAGGCTTCCGGGGTTTCCATTGCCGGTATTCCGATGGTCCTTGCCGGTTTCAACGGTAAGGTGGCGTGGAGCATGACTGCGGTCATGGGCGACAATCAGGACCTGTTCCTTGAAAAACTCAAGCGTCAGGGTAATGGCCTGAGCTACGAAGTCGCTGGCAAATGGCAACCGGCGATGGTTCGTAACGAAACCTATTTCGTCAAAGGTCAGCGGCCGATTCGCGAAGTCGTGTACGAAACCCGCCACGGCCCACTGCTCAACAGCGCCCAAGGCAATGCCCTGGACAATGGTTTCGGTCTGGCATTGCAGATGCCGAACCTTACGGACGACAAGAGCCTGGACGCCTTCTTCGACCTGTCCCGTGCGCAGAACACAGAGAAAGCCTCGGACGCCAGTCGTGAGATCCGTGCGATCGCGCTGAACATGGTGTTCGCCGACGCCGGCCACATCGGCTGGCAAGTCACCGGGCGCTTCCCGAACCGCCGCGAAGGCGAGGGTTTGCTGCCGTCGCCGGGCTGGGAAGGCCGTTATGACTGGGACGGTTACGCCGACCCGATGCTCCACCCTTACGACCAGGACCCGGCCCAAGGCTGGATCGGCACCGCCAACCAGCGGGTCATCCCCCACGGTTACGGCATGCAACTGTCCAATTCCTGGGCCGCACCTGAGCGCGGCGAGCGTATCGCCGAGCTGGCGGGTGCCGGCAAGCACGACAGCCGCAGCATGATTGCCATGCAGTACGACCAGACCACGCTGTTCGCCGCCAAACTGAAAAAGATGTTTGAAGCGCCGGGCATGTCCCAGCCGCTCAAACAGGCGATCAACGCCCTGCCGGCTGCTGAAGCCGGCAAAGCGCGCGAGGCTTACAGCCGCTTGATGGCGTTCGACGGCAAGCTCAGCCCGACCTCGACCGACGCAGCGATCTACGAGCTGTTCCTGCAAGAAAGCATGAAGCAGATCTTCCTCGACGAACTCGGCCCGGAGTCCAGCCCAACGTGGAAGGCCTTCGTCGCCAACGGCAAATTGTCCTACTCGGCCCAGGCCGACCATTTGCTGGGCCGCGAAGACAGCCCGTTCTGGGATGACATCCGCACACCGCAGAAAGAAGACAAACCGACCATTCTCGCCCGCAGCCTGGCCGCGGCCATTACTGCCGGCGAGCGTCAGATGGGCGCCGATCACACAGCCTGGCAGTGGGGAAAACTGCACCATTACGAATGGAAAAGCACCCGCGGCCAGACCGTACGCAGTGCCATATCTGCAGGAGGCGACCACTCAACGCTGAACGCTGCTGCCTACACGTGGGGGCAGGACTTCAACGTGACGCAGGTGCCGGCCATGCGCTTCATTGTCGACTTCGGCCAGGCAGAACCGCTGATGGGCCAGAACGGCACCGGCCAATCCGCAAACCCGGCCAGCCCGAACTATATCGACAGCATCGACCCGTGGCTCAAAGGCCAATACATGAGCTTGCCAATGCAACCGCAGAACTTCGACAAGGTGTATGGCAAGACGCGGCTGACGCTGGTGCCTAGCAAGTAACGCGACGGTGATCTGTGGCAGCAGGGCTTGCTTCTTCGCCACAGATCGCTCTACTTTGGTGCAGCAAACTGTCAGCGCCCGTTTTCGGGCACAATTCCTTTCCAGACGTGTCCTGAATCATCTTTTAAAACGCTTGTTCGGGACTCTGGTTCGGAAATTGCTACTTTCATAAGGTCTTACGCTTTCCAGTAACAATAATTCCGCGCCACAAGCGCTCAAATTGGTTCTTAGGGATTGAATAATGAAAAAAGCATTGCTGACCCTTTCTGCACTGGCGTTGTGCATGGCCGCTGGTTCCGCACTGGCCAAGGAATACAAAGAACTGCGTTTTGGCGTTGACCCTTCCTACGCTCCGTTCGAGTCCAAAGCGGCCGACGGTAGCCTGGTGGGCTTCGACATCGATCTGGGCAACGCAATCTGCGCCGAGCTGAAGGTCAAGTGCAAATGGGTCGAAAGCGATTTCGACGGCATGATTCCGGGCCTCAAGGCCAATAAATTCGACGGTGTGATCTCCTCCATGACCGTCACCGAAGCCCGCGAAAAAGTCATCGACTTCTCCAGCGAGCTGTTCTCCGGCCCTACCGCACTGGTCTACAAGAAAGGCTCCGGCGTTTCTGACGTGGCCTCGCTCAAGGGCAAAAAGGTCGGCTACGAGCAAGGCACCATCCAGGAAGCCTACGCCAAGGCCGTGCTGGACAAGGCTGGCGTCACCACTCAGGCCTACGCCAACCAGGACCAGGTCTACGCTGACCTGACCTCCGGTCGTCTGGACGCCTCGATTCAGGACATGCTGCAAGCCCAACTGGGCTTTTTGAAGTCGCCACAAGGTTCTGCTTACGAAGTCAGCAAGCCGGTCAACGATCCTTTGCTGCCAGCCAAAACAGCTGTCGGTATCTCGAAAGGTAACAAAGAGCTCAAAGCCCTTCTCGATAAAGGTATCAAAGCGTTACACGATGATGGCACCTACACGACCATTCAAAAGAAACACTTCGGTGATCTGAATCTGTACAGCGGCAAATAATGCCCGGCGCCCATCCTCGTGATGGGCGCTTTTTTCACGTTATCAGGTCGCAGATTTTATGTTCGAAGAGCTATTACAAAACCTGGGGCTTTCTGCCTTCAGCTTGAAGGGCTTTGGCCCGCTGCTGATGCAAGGCACCTGGATGACCATCAAATTATCGGTGTTGTCGCTGCTGGTGGCCGTGTTGCTCGGCCTGATCGGTGCCACTGCCAAACTCTCCAGCGTCAAACTGCTCCGGGTTCCCGCTCAGGTCTACACCACACTGATTCGCGGCGTGCCGGACCTGGTGTTGATGCTGCTGATTTTCTACAGCCTGCAAACCTGGCTGACCTCCCTGACCGACTTGATGGAATGGGAATACATCGAAATCAACCCGTTCAGCGCCGGGGTCATCACCCTGGGCTTCATCTACGGCGCCTATTTCACCGAGACCTTTCGCGGCGCGATCCTTGCCGTGCCCAGAGGTCAGGTCGAAGCCGCCACTGCCTACGGCCTCAAACGCGGCCAGCGGTTCCGCTTCGTGGTGTTCCCGCAAATGATGCGTTTCGCCCTGCCGGGCATCGGTAACAACTGGATGGTGATGCTCAAGGCCACCGCGCTGGTGTCGATCATCGGCCTGGCCGATCTGGTCAAAGCCGCGCAGGACGCCGGTAAAAGCTCCTATCAACTGTTCTATTTCCTGGTGCTGGCCGCCTTGATCTACCTGCTGATCACCAGCGCGTCGAATTATTTCCTGCGCAGGCTTGAACGCCGTTATGCCGCCGGTGCCCGGGAGGCCATACGATGATCGAACTTCTACAGGACTACTGGAGGCCGTTCCTTTACACCGACGGTTACCACATCACCGGCCTGGCGATGACCATGTGGCTGCTCAGCGCCTCGATCTTCATCGGCTTTCTGGTGTCGATCCCGCTGTCGATTGCCCGGGTTTCCCGCAAGCTCTACGTGCGTTTGCCGGTGCAGTTCTACACCTACCTGTTTCGCGGTACGCCGCTGTATATCCAGTTGCTGATCTGCTACACCGGGATCTACAGCCTGGCTGCGGTCCGTGCGCAACCGGTGCTCGATGCGTTCTTTCGCGATGCGATGAACTGCACCATCCTCGCCTTTGCCCTGAATACCTGCGCCTACACCACGGAGATTTTCGCCGGGGCGATTCGCAGCATGGCCCACGGCGAAGTCGAAGCCGCGAAGGCCTATGGCCTGACGGGCTGGAAGCTCTATGCCTATGTGATCATGCCGTCGGCACTGCGCCGCTCGCTGCCGTATTACAGCAACGAAGTGATCCTGATGCTGCACTCGACCACCGTCGCCTTCACCGCCACCGTCCCGGATATTTTGAAAGTCGCGCGCGACGCCAACTCGGCGACCTTCCTGACCTTCCAGTCGTTCGGCATTGCCGCACTGATCTACCTGACCGTCACCTTTGCGCTGGTCGGCCTGTTCCGCCTCGCTGAACGCCGATGGCTGGCCTTTCTCGGGCCGACCCACTAGCTCTCCTGCTTCAGGACACAAAAGCAAATGCGCCACCAGATCCATGACCTGCTTGCCCCGCTGCCGGGCACTGCACGACAGATCCACAGCTTCCACTTCGGCCCGACCCAGGCCAAAGGCAAGATCTACATCCAGTCCTCGCTGCACGCCGACGAAATGCCCGGCATGCTGGTGGCCTGGCACCTCAAGCTGCGTCTGGCGGAGCTCGAAGCCGCCGGCCGTCTGCGCAGCGAGATCGTGCTGGTGCCCGTGGCCAACCCGATTGGCCTCGAACAAGTGCTGATGGACGTACCCCTGGGCCGCTACGAGCTGGAGAGCGGACAGAACTTCAACCGCTGGTTCGTTGACCTCGGTGAAGAGATCGGCAACGAGATCGAAGGGCAACTGAACGACGACCCGCAACACAATCTTGAGCTGATCCGCAGCGGCCTGCGCAACGCGCTGGCTCGGCAAACCGCCAGCACGCAACTGCAATCCCTGCGTTTGACTTTGCAAACACTGGCCTGCGATGCCGACATGGTGCTGGACCTGCATTGTGATTTCGAAGCCGTCGCGCACCTTTACACCACGCCCGAAGCCTGGCCGCAGGTCGAGCCACTGGCGCGTTACATCGGCGCCGAAGCCAGCCTGCTGGCCACCGACTCCGGCGGTCATTCGTTCGACGAGTGTTTCACTCTGGTCTGGTGGCAAATGCAGGAGCGCTTTGGTGAGCGCTTCGATATTCCGCTGGGCAGCTTCTCGGTGACCGTCGAGTTGCGTGGTCAGGGCGACGTCAATCATCCACTGGCCAGCCTCGATTGCCAGGCACTGATCGACTATCTGATTCATTTCGGCGCCATCGAAGGCGAAGCGCCGCCCTTGCCCGAACTGCCCTACCCTGCCACTCCGCTGGCCGCGGTAGAGCCGGTCGCGACACCGGTCGGCGGATTGCTGGTGTACAGCGTGCTGCCCGGCGAATACCTTGAGGCGGGACAATTGATCGCCGAAATCATCGACCCGATCGGCGACCGCGTGACCCCGGTTCATTGCGCCAACGCCGGCCTGCTCTATGCCCGTTCGACTCGCCGGATGGCCACTGCCGGCATGGTGATCGCCCATGTTGCGGGGCTCGAAGCCTATCGCACCGGTTACCTACTTTCGCCTTGAGGATGCATGCCCCATGTACAAACTGACCATCGAAGGCCTGCATAAATGCTACGGCAACCATGAAGTGCTCAAAGGCGTGTCGCTCAAAGCCAAGACCGGCGACGTGATCAGCCTGATCGGCGCCAGCGGCTCGGGCAAAAGTACCTTTTTGCGCTGCATCAACTTTCTCGAACAACCCAACGACGGCGCCATGAGCCTGGACGGTCAAGCGGTCCGCATGATCAAGGACCACCACGGCATGCGGGTGGCCGATGAAGCCGAGTTGCAACGGATCCGCACCCGACTGGCGATGGTGTTTCAGCACTTCAACCTGTGGAGCCACATGACCGTGCTGGAAAACATCACCATGGCCCCGCGCCGGGTGCTGGGTGTCAGCAAGAAGGACGCGGAAGATCGCGCCCGGCGTTATCTGGACAAGGTCGGCCTGGCGGCCCGTGTGGCGGATCAGTACCCGGCGTTCCTCTCCGGCGGCCAGCAACAGCGGGTGGCCATTGCCCGCGCACTGGCGATGGAACCGGAAGTCATGCTGTTCGACGAACCGACCTCGGCGCTGGACCCGGAACTGGTGGGCGAAGTGCTCAAGGTGATCCAGGGCCTGGCCGAAGAAGGCCGGACCATGATCATGGTGACCCACGAAATGAGCTTCGCCCGCAAGGTTTCCAATCAGGTGCTGTTTCTGCATCAGGGATTGGTGGAGGAAGAAGGGGCGCCTGAAGACGTGCTCGGCAACCCGAAAAGCGAACGCCTCAAGCAGTTCCTGAGCGGCAACCTCAAGTAACACGGCATCCCTGTGGGAGCGTGGCTTGCCCGCGATGGGGGCGACGCGGTTTATTTGTAAACCGCGTGATCGCTCATCGCGGGGAAATCAGGCAACCGGCGCGGGAGGCGGCTTATCCGGCAAGGTGGGTTCGCCAGGCTCGCCAGGTTCGGTCGGTTGTTCGTTCGGGGTATCGGGGTCGGGCTGACCAGGAATTCCGCCGGCCAGCGTGACAGGCGGATGCGCCAGCAATGACCAGGCCAGCAGGCCCACTTGATTGGGCTCAAGCCTTGCCAGTTCGGCACTGATTCGCGGATCGATCTTCATGAAGCACTCCTGAGCGATGGCCCGATCCGCCTTGCGCGAATCGGAGCAGTACACTCCATAGAGTGTACCCCCCGCTCAGGAATTCCAACGGTTTGTCAGACGGCTGACTCAGGCGCGCGGCAGGGTCACGCCACGTTGGCCCTGGTATTTGCCGCCACGGTCCTTGTAAGACACTTCACACTCTTCGTCAGACTCGAAGAACAGCATTTGTGCCACACCTTCATTGGCGTAGATCTTCGCCGGCAACGTGGTGGTGTTCGAGAACTCCAGGGTCACGTGACCTTCCCATTCCGGTTCCAGCGGCGTGACGTTAACGATGATGCCGCAGCGCGCGTAGGTGCTCTTGCCCAGGCAGATCGTCAGCACGTTGCGCGGAATACGAAAGAATTCGACGGTACGGGCCAGCGCGAAGGAGTTTGGCGGAATGATGCATACGTCGCTTTTGACGTCGACGAAGCTCTTCTCGTCGAAGTTTTTCGGATCGACAGTTGCCGAATTGATGTTGGTGAACACCTTGAATTCATCGGCGCAACGCACGTCATAGCCGTAGCTCGATACGCCGTAGGAAATCAGCCGGTCGGCGCCTTCGCCACGCATCTGGCGCTCTACGAAGGGCTCGATCATGCCGTGCTCTTGCGCCATGCGGCGAATCCACTTGTCCGATTTGATGCTCATGGCGGGTGTCCTGAATAGCGAGGTGGAAAAATTCTGTCCGGCATCTTACCGGGGCGCGCCGCCGGTTCAAAGTCCGGGGGACAATTCTCGCCGATCCCCCACGACTTCCAGGCCTTCGCAGCAATACAGCGCACCGTCAGTCATGAAAACAGAGAAACCTTCGTAAAGACCATTGGCACGTTCGGGAAAAAGGGTTAAGGTGGCGTCACTGTGCTGCTTGTGTCACTGAGAATCTCTACACGATATGTTGAATTTCGATCCAACCATCTACAAGAATTTTTCCTGCTCTTTGCACTCAGTCTCGGCCAGGGTTCTTCCTGAGTCGCAGTTATCTTTGTTCAAGGAGTTACACCATGTCTAATCGCCAAACCGGTACCGTTAAGTGGTTCAACGATGAAAAAGGCTTCGGCTTCATCACTCCACAATCCGGTGACGACCTGTTCGTTCACTTCAAAGCTATCCAATCCGACGGCTTCAAAAGCCTGAAAGAAGGCCAACAGGTTTCTTTCATCGCTACCCGCGGTCAGAAAGGCATGCAAGCTGAAGAAGTTCAAGTTATCTAACTTGTCCTGATCCAGTAAAAAGCCCCGCCCTCAAAAGCGGGGCTTTTTTGTGCCCGCCTGTTTTTACAGACCACACCAACCCTGCGGTGTAACGGGTCTTGCCGACCTCACCATTGGCGAGATTCTCATTCGCTCCCCGAAGATTTACTCTAGAGAAAGCCTCAACACCTTCATCAGGAAGCGGCAATGTGACTGACGCCAACAACGCAACCGAAACCCCGGCACAGATGCGCCGAGCCACGCTCTATCTGACCCTGGCCCAGGTTCCGGAAGGCAAAGTGGTGAGTTACGGCCAGCTCGCCGAACTGGCAGGCTTAGGGCGGGCCGCACGCTGGGTGGGGCGCACATTGAGCCAGTTGCCCGGCGACACCAAACTGCCCTGGCACCGCGTATTGGGTGCCGGCGGTCGCCTCAGCTTGCCAGTGGGGAGCCCCTCAGGCGACGAACAGCGGGCACGCTTGCGCCTGGAAGGCGTCAGTATCCTGAACAATCGTGTTGATATTCAGCGTCATGGCTGGCGTCCGGTAGAGCACAGCGGTTAGAGTGCGCGCTTTGTTTTCGCAATTTTGAGGCAGACTCCAGCCCATGCCCCGTAAAACCTGGCGCGCCGCGCTCGCCGCTTATGCCAGCCCCTCGACGCTCGTACTGTTGCTGCTGGGTTTCGCCGCTGGCTTGCCCTACATGCTGGTATTCTCAACGCTTTCCGTCTGGTTGCGTGAAGCCGGCGTGGCCCGAGAAACGATTGGCTATGCAAGCCTGATCGGGCTGGCCTACGCCTTCAAATGGGTGTGGTCGCCACTTCTCGACCAATGGCGCCTGCCATTGCTCGGCAAACTCGGCCGACGACGCTCCTGGCTCGTCCTGGCGCAGGGCTTGTTGATCCTCGGCCTGATCGGCATGGGCTTCTGCGACCCGCAAAAACACCTGTCCTGGCTGATTGCGATTGCCGTTCTGGTCGCATTCGCCTCCGCAACCCAAGATATCGCCGTCGATGCCTATCGCCTGGAAATTGTCGACGACACGCGTCAGGCTGCATTGGCTGCCAGCTATATGTCCGGCTATCGGGTCGCCGCGCTGCTGGCAACGGCCGGCGCACTGTTCATTGCCGAGGGTTTCGGCTCCACAGGCTTCAATTACAAGCACTCCGCCTGGACCGGCACCTATGCGCTGTTCGGCCTGTTGATGATCCCGGCGCTGCTGACCACCCTCTTTATGCGTGAACCACCGGTACCACTGCGCACACAACTGTCTGCCGGTCGTTACAGTTTCGTCCACCAACTGGTGTCGGTGTTCGTGCTGATCGTGTTGCTGGTCTCAGTCCCGGCGATGTTCACCCAGCTCTACAACACCGATTTTGCCAGCGTGCTTTCCGGCGCGATCAGCCCGCTCGACCTGCTACTCGAAGACCGGGCGTTCCTGCGTGCCATTCTCTATATCACCCTGACGACCCTGTGCCTGTCGGCCATGGGTCGCCGCGGCCTGGCCCCGGTGCTGACACCGGTCAACGACTTCGTCGTGCGCTACCGCTGGCAGGCCTTTCTGTTGCTGGGCCTGATTGCCACCTATCGGATGTCCGACACCGTCATGGGCGTGATGGCCAACGTGTTCTACATCGACCTGGGGTTCACCAAGGATCAGATCGCCGGCGTCAGCAAGATCTTCGGCCTGATCATGACCCTGATTGGCGCTGGCATGGGCGGCCTGCTGATCGTGCGTTTCGGCATTCTGCCGATTCTGTTCATCGGCGGCTTCGCGTCCGCTGCCACCAACCTATTGTTCGTGATGCTCGCCGACATGGGGGCGAACCTGGAGATGCTGATCGTCACCATCTCGCTGGATAACTTCAGCTCAGGCATGGCCACTTCGGCCTTCGTGGCCTACCTGTCGAGCCTGAC
The DNA here is from genome assembly GCF_058802345.1 of Pseudomonas sp. GW822-FHT02D10. Taxonomy (NCBI): domain Bacteria; kingdom Pseudomonadati; phylum Pseudomonadota; class Gammaproteobacteria; order Pseudomonadales; family Pseudomonadaceae; genus Pseudomonas; species Pseudomonas sp. GW822-FHT02D10. The sequence goes on along the minus strand of NZ_JBXAOB010000012.1, from coordinate 37,605 downwards.
CAACCTCAAATTCTCCGCCACCCAATACGCCCTGCTCAGCTCGATCATGCTGCTGTTGCCACGCCTGATCGGCGGTTACTCGGGGGTCATGGTAGAGAAATTCGGTTATCACAACTTCTTCATCATCACGACGCTGCTTGGCGTGCCAACCCTGCTGTTGATTGCTCTGCACTGGTTCCAGGAAAGCCGCCGCGAAGGGCCGACACCAACGCCCGAGCCAGCCGAGCCAGTCCAGACCACCACCGCCGTCGAAGAATCATAAGAACACCCGAGGGTGCGGGGGTTTCCCCGCACTCGAGCCACGCCGCCAGCCGCAATCCTGTACGCCAGCAAATCTCGCCCGTACAATGCTCTGTCATTTCTAGTCTTCAGCAACCGACAACGGCCTACCATGCGTACCAGTCAATATTTGCTCGCCACACAGAAAGAAACGCCTTCCGATGCGGTCGTCATCAGCCATCAGCTGATGCTGCGCGCCGGCATGATCCGCAAACTCGCCTCCGGCCTGTACACCTGGCTGCCGATGGGCCTGCGAGTCATGCGCAAGGTTGAAGCCATCGTTCGCGAAGAAATGAACGCCGCCGGCTCTCTCGAAGTGTTGATGCCGAGCACCCAGCCGGCTGAGCTGTGGCAGGAATCCGGCCGTTGGGAAGAATACGGCCCTGAACTGCTGCGCTTCAAGGATCGCCATGGTCGCGACTTCTGCGCCGGCCCGACTCACGAAGAAGTGATCACGGACCTGGCCCGCAACGAGTTGAGCAGCTACAAACAGCTACCAATCAACCTGTACCAGATCCAGACCAAATTCCGCGATGAAATCCGCCCACGCTTCGGCTTGATGCGCGGCCGCGAGTTCATCATGAAGGACGCCTACTCCTTCCATGCTGACCAGGCATCGCTGCAGGTCACGTACGACCGCATGCACCAGGCTTACTGCAACGTGTTCACCCGTCTGGGCCTGAAGTTCCGCCCGGTTGAAGCCGACAACGGCTCCATCGGTGGCGCCGGCTCCCACGAGTTCCACGTACTGGCCGAATCCGGCGAAGACGACATCGTCTTCAGCAACGGCTCCGACTACGCGGCGAACATCGAGAAAGCCGAAGCCGTTCCACGGGAAACCTCACGTTCGCTACCTTCCGAAGAGCTGCGACTGGTCGATACCCCGAACGCGAAAACCATCGCGCAACTGGTGGAAGGCTTCAATCTGCCCATCGAAAAAACCATCAAGACCCTGGTGGTTCACGCCGAAGAAGCCGGCAAGCTGATCGCACTGATCATTCGTGGCGACCACGAACTCAACGAAATCAAGGCCGCCAACCAGCCTGGCGTTGCCAGCCCACTGGTCATGGCCTCCGAAGCCGAGCTGCGTGACGCCATCGGCGCTGGCGCAGGCTCCCTCGGCCCGCTGAACCTGCCGCTGCCCATCATCATCGACCGTTCGGTCGAGCTGATGAGCGACTTCGGTATCGGCGCCAACATCGACGACAAGCATTACTTCGGCGTCAACTGGGAACGCGACCTGCCGGTTCCGACCGTGGCCGACCTGCGCAACGTTGTCAGCGGCGACCCAAGCCCGGACGGCAAAGGCACGCTGGAAATCAAACGCGGCATCGAAGTCGGGCACATCTTCCAGCTGGGCACCAAGTACAGCGAAGCGATGAAATGCCAGGTTCTCGGTGAGAACGGCAAGCCGGTCACTCTGACCATGGGTTGCTACGGCATCGGCGTTTCCCGCGTGGTGGCTGCAGCCATCGAGCAGAACAACGACGAGAAAGGCATCATCTGGAGCGACAGCCTCGCCCCCTTCCAGATCGCCCTGGTGCCGTTGCGCTACGAGACCGACCTGGTTCGCGAAGCCACCGACAAGCTCTACGCAGAACTGACTGCGGCCGGCTTCGAAGTGCTGCTGGACGATCGCGACAAGAAAACCAGCCCGGGCATCAAGTTCGCGGACATGGAGCTGATCGGCATTCCTCACCGGATCGTGGTCAGTGACCGCGGCCTTGCCGACGGCAACCTGGAATACAAGAGCCGTACCGAGGCCGAGCCGCAAGCGCTGCCGGTCGCTGACGTCCTGCCTTTCCTCCAGGCTCGTATCCGCCGCTGACACCAGATAGAGAAGTCATGTTCAAGCGAAACACCTTAAGCCTCGGTGGTGCCGCCCTGTGCGGCACCCTGTTGCTCAGCGGCTGTGCCAATCAGATGTCACAACGCAGCGAGCACGAGGAGCGCGTCGAGCGCAAACTGCTCGATCACAGCCTGCAGATCGATGTCGGCGAGCCTAAGGTGCTTGAGCTGCCGCAACGCCGGGTACGGATTCACGAGCAGAAGACTTTCGAAGTCACCGAGTACGACGTCACTCGTCGCTACGATCGCTACACACCGTACCAACCCTGGCGCAAGGTCTACGAGATCCCGCTGGGCGCGGCGGCTTTGGTGGCCGGCGTCGGCGCGAACATCGTCAACGTGTTCGCCCTGGGCAACCTGCCAGACAGCATGACAAGGGACTGGATCAGCACTGGCGTCGACGGGCTGAACCCGTTCATGAACGTGCAATCCCACGGTCGCGCACAACAGAACCTGGCCGGCATCGATGAAGTCCAGCGTGATAAACGCATGGAATATTCGAGCCTGCCATGGAACGAGCGCCCGGTAGAGGTCAAGGCCGGCAAGCAGACCTTCGAGCTCACCACCGACCGCAACGGCGTGTTGCGCTTGAACCTGCTCGACAGCCCGTTCGCGGAGCAGGACCTGAGTCATATCGGCAAACTGCAGATCACTGTCGAAGATGCTCAGGACGACGTGCATACCGATTCATCCCTGACGATCAGCAGCACCTTGCGCAGTAAGCTGCTGGAAGCTCACGCACTGATTTACGACGACCTCGAAGACGACGAAGTGAGCCAGTGGGTGCATCGGGTCAAACGTCTGTCGGAGCTGGGCCTGGAAGAAGAAGCCAGCGAGCTGGAACAAAGCCTGATCGAACTGACCCGCAACGATCCCGAGTTGCAAAGCGAGTTTCTCAAGTCGCTGACCAAGGATGCCGGGCGACTGGTGGCGGATCCAGGACCGAATTAAAAGCGAAAAGCTTCGCGAGCAAGCCCGCTCCCACAAGGACAATGCAGCACCTGTGGGAGCGGGCTTGGTCCGGGCGGCGATCCGACGAAGGCGGCCTGACATCCATCGCCACCTCAAAAACCTGACACTACCGATCAAACAGATCCAACTGCTCGAACCCGCCACGCAGATCCTCCAGGCGCACGCCAACCCCCAATAAACGCACGGGCTTCCCACCCCGATTGAAAGCCTGCGTCAGCAACAGCTGATAGCTGCCAAGATCCCGCCCTGCCCCGGCCTGCTCCAGCGTGGTCTGAGTAAAGTCATGGAACTTCACTTTGACGAACGGCTTGCCCGGACGGTAGCTGCTATCGATCCGCGCCATACGCCCGCTCAGGGTTTCCAGCAACTCCGGCAGTTTATCCAGGCAACTGACCAGATCCGGCAGGTCCACATCGTAGGTATTTTCGACACTCACTGATTGTCGGCGACTATCGTTCTGCACCGGCCGGTCATCAATCCCACGCGCCAAATTCCACAAACGCTCGCCAAAACTGCCAAATTCGCGCACCAGCGCCAACTTGTTCCAGTCGCGCAATTGAAGGCAATCGACAATACCGAGCTTCGCCAGCTTGTCGGCGGTGACTTTGCCGACGCCGTGCAGCTTGCTCACTGGTAACTGCGAGACAAAGTCTTCGACCTGATCCGGTGTGATCACAAACAATCCGTTGGGCTTTTTCCAGTCACTGGCGATCTTCGCGAGAAACTTGTTCGGCGCCACACCCGCCGAGACGGTGATGTGCAGTTGATTGGAGACCCGACGCCGGATGTCCTGGGCAATTCGCGTGGCACTGCCGGCGAAATGCGGGCTTTCGGACACGTCGAGGTACGCCTCATCCAGCGACAAAGGCTCGATCAGGTCGGTGTAATCACGAAAAATCGTCTGAATCTCTTTCGACGCCTCTCTATAGGCATCCATGCGCGGCTTGACGATGACCAGGTCCGGACACAGCTTCAAGGCATGCCGTGATGACATGGCCGAGCGCACCCCATAAGCCCGCGCCTCATAGTTGCACGTCGCGATAACACCACGCCGATCCGCGGAGCCACCCACAGCCAGCGGTTTGCTCGCCAGAGTCGGGTCGTCACGCATCTCGATGGCGGCATAGAAGCAGTCACAATCGACGTGGATGATTTTGCGCTGCGTCATATAAGGCGGTGTTCAATGAAGGAAAAGGGGATATTTTGAAACGAATCGCCAGTATCTCACCGACAACTGTATATAGCACCAGTACTTTGTTTCTTCTCTACTAGCCGTAGGAAACGCCTTCACTGGATTTATTTTTTCAATCGAAACCAACCTGCCAATAGAGCTGAAAGCCTTGTGCAGCAAGCCCTCCAGGCCTATTCGAGTTCCTGCTTGATACGCTAAGCGATTGAACAGGAACAGATTTTTCTGAATTAGCAATTGACAGCCCAGCGATCCTCTGTAGAATGCCGACACACAGACGCGGGATGGAGCAGTCTGGTAGCTCGTCGGGCTCATAACCCGAAGGTCGTCGGTTCAAATCCGGCTCCCGCAACCAAACATCAAAAAAGGCTACTCGAAAGAGTGGCCTTTTTTGTGCGCGTCTGTTTTTCGTCTCTCTTCCTCCCCTCTCGTCGCCAGAGCCGAGAAAAAACACTTTGCGCTTCTTATACTTAACTTAAGACCAGCGACCGTTTGACGCTAATTAATGTTTATTTGACCAAGCGGATCATTAACGGTTGACACTCAGGCGATCGCCTGTAGAATGCCGCCACACAGACGCGGGATGGAGCAGTCTGGTAGCTCGTCGGGCTCATAACCCGAAGGTCGTCGGTTCAAATCCGGCTCCCCGCAACCAAACATCAAAAAAGGCTGCTCGAAAGAGCGGCCTTTTTTGTATCTGTAGAAAAGTCCTTTCGCAACAATGATCTGGCAACGTGCTACGAACCTTTGGCGCTCTTCAGGGTCCACCAGATCAGGCTATGCTGAGTCGCAGGCAAGCCCCTCTACTATTGAGTGTGCGTAATCCCCGATGCTCGGTGATACGCGTTAATATTTGTGATTATTTTTTTCTACAGGGATTGGTAACTTGGCTGGATACCCCCATCCTGTCGCGCACAATCCAAGAGGTGATTGATGCGCGCCAACTCGTCTGATTCACAAGACACCGTCACAGCGACACAACCGATTACTGCCACACGTCTGCATTGGCTGGATCTGGTCAGCAAGTACCGTCAGCCCATTGGCCTGGCGGTCACGTTGCTATTGTTCGCTATCGCGTTGATTGCCTGTCGCCATCTATTAAGCGAACTCGATCTCTACGCCCTGCACGACTCGATTCTGGAAGTGCCGAAGCCGGCCCTGCTCGGCGCATTGGGCGCAACCATTGCAGGCTTCATCATATTGCTCGGCTATGAGTGGTCAGCCACGCGTTACGCTGGCGTGAGCTTGCCGCCGCGCACCATGATTCTGGGTGGCTTCACCGCATTCGCCATCGGCAACGCCATTGGCCTTTCGCTGTTGTCCGGCGGTTCGGTGCGTTACCGCTTATACGCCCGCCACGGTCTCGGGGCGTCAGAAGTCGCTCACATGACGCTGTTTGCCAGCCTGTCATTGGGCTGCGCTTTGCCGCCGCTCGCTGCCCTGGCGACGCTCAGCGACCTGCCGGCCGCCTCCACCGCGCTGCATTTGTCACAGCCATTGCTGGGCGGGATCGCGGTTGCGGTACTGCTGCTCTGCGCAGTATTGGCCATCGGCATTTACCGCCGTCGCCTGCCGGATCAACCGTACCCGGATAACCTGTTGGTTCGCGCCGGTCGACGCACGCTGCGCTTGCCTGGCCGTCGCCTGACTTTCCTGCAATTGGTGATTACCGCACTGGACGTGGCAGCCGCCGCGACCGTGCTGTATCTGCTGCTGCCGGAAGCGCCACCGTTCGGCGCCTTCCTGCTGGTCTATCTGCTGGCCCTGGCCGCTGGCGTGCTCAGTCACGTACCGGGCGGTGTCGGGGTATTCGAAGCGATTCTGCTGGCGGCCTTTGCCGACAAACTCGGTGCTGCGCCACTGGCTGCCGCCCTGTTGCTGTACCGTCTGATTTATGTGGTTCTGCCGCTATTGGTGGCCTGTGTCCTGCTGCTGATCAATGAAGCGCAACGTCTGTTCAACACTCGTCAATCGCTGCGCGCCGCCTCGGGCATGGCCGCGCCGGTGCTGGCGATACTGGTGTTCCTGTCTGGCGTCGTGTTGCTGTTCTCTGGCGCCACGCCGGAAATCGACACTCGCCTGGAGCACATCGGTTTCCTGATTCCCCATCGCCTGGTCGATGCCTCGCACTTCGGTGCCAGCCTGATCGGCGTGCTCTGCCTGCTGCTGGCTCAAGGCCTGCGTCGTCGTCTCTCGGCCGCGTGGATGCTGACCACCATTCTGTTGATGATGGGTGCCGTGCTCTCGCTGCTCAAGGGGTTCGACTGGGAAGAAGCCTGCCTGATGATCCTGACCGCCAGCCTGCTGGCGATCTTCCGTCGCTCCTTCTACCGTCCAAGCCGTTTGACCGAGGTGCCGTTCTCGCCGCTGTACCTGGTGGCCAGCCTGTGCGTATTGGGCGCCTCGATCTGGCTGTTGCTGTTCGCCTACCAGGATGTGCCGTACAGCCATCAACTGTGGTGGCAGTTCACCCTGGACTCCGATGCCCCACGTGGCCTGCGCTCGCTGCTCGGCGCGGCGGTCTTGCTGGTGGTGGTGTCACTGACCTGGCTGCTGCGCACCGCGCGCCCGATCATTCACCTGCCAGACACCGAAGAGCTGGATAAGGCGCTGAAGATTCTGATGTCCTCATCACAACCGGACGGCGGCCTCGCCCTGACGGGTGACAAGGCGCTGCTGTTTCACCCTGACGACGAAGCGTTCTTGATGTATGCGCGTCGTGGCCGCAGTCTGGTGGCCCTGTACGACCCGATCGGACCGACCCAGCAACGCGCGGAGATGATCTGGCAGTTCCGTGACCTCTGCGACCTTCATCACGCCCGTCCGGTGTTCTATCAGGTGCGAGCCGAAAACCTGCCGTACTACATGGACATCGGCCTGACCGCGATCAAGCTGGGCGAAGAAGCCCGGGTCGACCTGCGTCGTTTTGATCTCGAAGCCAAGGGCAAAGAGATGAAGGACCTGCGCTACACCTGGAACCGTGGTACCCGCGATGGCCTGTCGCTGGAAATCTACGAACCGGGTCACGCACCGATGGAAGAACTGAGGGTCATTTCCGATGCCTGGCTGACCGGCAAGAACGTTCGAGAGAAAGGCTTCTCCCTCGGCCGTTTCAGCGATGATTACCTCAAGCACTTCCGGATCGCGATCATTCATTTTGAAGGTCGCCCGGTGGCATTCGCCAACCTGCTCGAGACGTATAGCCATGACCTGGCCAGCCTCGACCTGATGCGTGCACACCCGGACGCCCCCAAGCTGACCATGGAGTTCATGATGGTCGGCCTGATTCAACATTATAAAAATCATGGATACACACGCTTCAGTCTGGGCATGGTGCCGCTGTCGGGTCTGCAACCCCGTCGTGGCGCACCACTGACCCAACGCCTCGGCTCGATGGTGTTTCGCCGTGGCGAGCAGCTCTATAACTTCCAGGGGCTGCGCCGCTTCAAAGATAAATTCCAGCCTGACTGGGAACCTCGTTACATGGCCGTGCCCGCCGGACTCGATCCGCTGGTGGCGCTGGCCGATACTGCCGCCCTGATTGCGGGCGGCTTGACTGGATTGGTGAAACGCTGATGATTCAACGCTCCTGGCGGTATGTATTGGCCACTCTGGTGGTGCTGGCTGTGATCCTCGGTGGCGGTTACTGGTACTGGAACCGCCCGGCCCCAGAGCCCACACTTGAACTGCTGACGCCGACCGATGGCCCGGCGATGACCCGGGTCATTCCCGGCACCACGCCGCGCGCCCAGGTGGTGGTCGCGGTAAACCAAGACCAGAAGCTCAGCGACAAGCAACTGATGACCCTGAGCCGTGGCGGTGCCGCGCAAATCGTTCAGGTGATCCTGCCCACAGATTGCATACAGCAAGGTCTCGCCCTGCAGTCGGCCCTTCAACAGCTAAAAGGCCCTGCGACCCTGGTCAGCGGTATCGGCCCTGGTGCCGTCCTGGCCTGGCGCTGGCTGGTCGAGCAAAAAGACGACAAGTCCCAGGCCGTTTCGGTGGACCTGGCCCTGGAAAAACCCGGCTGCACCCATCTGCTGCCGAAAAGTGCAGCTCACGGTCATTGGCTGGTCGCATGGAACGACAACCCGGACGACACCAGCGCCGGTTTCGTACGCGATCAACCCAACGCCGAAACCAGCATCAGCGACTACGACATCAATCTGCCGCAGGTCCTCAACAACGAATTGCGCAAAATCCTCGTTGGCTCCGACAAGGGCAACGGCGGCCTGAACATCCCGGTGGTCGAAGTCCCTGCCGGCCAGGCCAAGGACACCGTCACCCTGTTCCTCTCCGGTGATGGCGGCTGGCGCGACCTGGACCGTGACGTGGCCGGTGAAATGGCGAAGATCGGCTACCCGGTGGTCGGTATCGACACCCTGCGCTACTACTGGCAGCACAAGAGCCCTGAGCAAAGCGCCATCGACCTTGCCGAACTGATGCAGCACTACCGCCAGAAGTGGGGCACCAAACGCTTCATCCTGACGGGTTACTCGTTCGGCGCTGACGTCTTGCCGGCGATCTACAACCGCATGCCGGAAAGTGAGCAACAGCGGGTCGATGCAATCATCCTGCTGGCCTTCGCCCGCACCGGCAGCTTTGAAATTCAGGTCGACGGCTGGCTCGGCAATGCCGGTAAAGAAGCCGCCACCGGCCCGGAAATGGCCAAGCTGCCGGCCGATAAGGTGCTGTGCATCTACGGCGCAGAAGAAATCGCCGAGAGTGGCTGCACCGACAAGACCGCTGTTGGCGAAACCATGAAGCTGCCAGGCGGCCACCACTTCGACGAGAACTACCCGGCTCTGGCCCAGCGTCTGGTCGACGCCATCGTGAAGCGTCAGGCCAAGGACAAGGTCGCCGAACAGTGACCTGAGCCGAGCCCAACAAAAAGCCCCCGTTGCCGCAAGGTAACGGGGGCTTTTTCATGCCACGCCCGGCTCGACCGGACGACACAGTTCACCTGTGGGAGCGAGCTTGCTCGCGATAGCATCACCTTGGATTGCCTGACACATCGAGGCGCCTGCATCGCGAGCAGACTCGCTCCCACATCGAGCGAATCGTTCGTGACTTACCCATTTTATGAGCACTGTCCTCAGTCCCAGGACAAAGGACAGTCGCTAACCTAGGTCAAATGAAACGTCAACGCACTATCGCTGGAAAAACAACTGCGCAAGCCCCCCAACGACTTGTAAATCGCTCGCCGCGTTTACTTTCGTTTACTTAAGGTGTCGCAATATCGGATGACGGCCGCAGACCTTGTAGGCACACTCCGAATCTTGCGTTTGGGCACTTTGATGCCTTGTTGCGCTTTTCTTCGACGGGATACTCTCCGGACGTCGCTGACCATTCAGCGATCGGGCTTGGAAACCCGTCGAACCGTAGCGCAACAGCACCCCACCATGACTGCAGAGGTTTTTACGACTGCAATCCTGTGTTATGGCGGCTGTGCGTGGGACGCCTTCGGGCGTGCCGGTTCCTAGGTTCCCGGTTTTCCAACCTGCGTACAGCCGTCACCCATTCGCTTGGAAACGAAAGTGGCGGCTCCTTGAACCCAGGAGTAACACCATGACCAAAACAGATTCCCCCTCACCTTCAGACCTGAAAACCATCGGTCTCACCCCCCTCATTTACTGCTCGGATCAGGCGCTGTTCAACGTCCGCGGTGGCGTCCCCATAACGGATGCATTGACCCAGGCCTCCGATCTACTGTTCCTCGCCCGATCATTCGCCGAGGATGCCGCCTTCGCAAAAAACACTGACCGCCACGCCTGGGCCGCGCATTATCTGACGGCAATGAGTAAGGCAGTGATTGATGATGTGGTAAAGGTCCTGACCCCGCGACCTGCCCGGACAAAAGCCAAATCTGAAGACCAGCGGCCTGAAAGCAACTAAAGGCACAGAGACGAAAAAGCCCCCGTTACCCAACTGGCAACGGGGGCTTTTTTGATCGGACCTACATTTCTACCTGTGTACCCAGCTCAATCACCCGGTTCACCGGCAACTTGAAGAACCGCAGATTGCCGTTGGCGTTCTTCAGCATGAAAGCAAACAACACCTCGCGCCAACGGGCCATGCCTACGAGCTTGGAGGTAATGACCGTCTCACGGCTGAGGAAATACGTCGTGCGCATCGGACTGAAGTCCAGCTCATCGAGAGGACACAACTTCAGCGCTTGTGGCACATCCGGCTCGTCCGTAAAGCCAAAGTGCAGGATCACCCGATAGAAGCCTTCACCGTAGGCGTCGACCTCAAACCGTCGCTGTACCGGCACCCGTGGAATGTCCTCGTAAACCACTGTCAGCAGCACCACCCGCTCATGCAACACCTGGTTGTGCAGCAAGTTGTGCAACAACGCATGAGGAACCGCATCCGCCCGTGCCGTGAGGAACACCGCCGTGCCCTGGACCCGGTGCGGGGGCTGCACGCGAATACTGCTGATAAAGATCGGCAACGGCAAACCGCCTTCATCCAGTCGATCCACCAGCAGCTCTTTACCGCGTTTCCAGGTGGTCATCAGGACAAACAGCACAAGCCCCGCCAATACCGGAAAAGCACCGCCCTGCGGGATTTTAGGCACGTTGGCGGCGAAGTACAGCCCGTCCACCAGCAGGAAGCCGATCAAGATCGGCACTGTCAGGATGGGCGACCATTTCCACAGCAACAGCATCACCGCCGCCACCAGAATACTGGTGATCAACATGGTCCCGGTTACCGCCACACCGTAGGCCGAGGCCAGAGCGTTGGACGACCCGAAACCGATCACCAGCAAAATAACGCCGACCATCAGCGCCCAGTTCACCGCACCGATGTAGATCTGGCCTTGCTCGGCACTTGAAGTGTGCTGAATGTACATGCGCGGGATGTAACCGAGCTGAATCGCCTGACGGGTCAGGGAGAACGCACCGGAAATCACCGCTTGGGAAGCGATCACCGTCGCCAGCGTCGATAACACCACCAATGGAATCAAGGCCCAGCCCGGCGCCAGCAGGTAGAAGGGGTTACGCGCCGCGTCCGGGTTTTCCAGCAGCAAGGCGCCCTGACCAAAGTAGTTGAGCACCAGTGCCGGCAGCACCAACGCGAACCAGGCACGGGCAATCGGCTTGCGACCAAAGTGGCCCATGTCTGCGTACAGCGCTTCGGCACCAGTCAGCGCCAGCACCACAGCGCCGAGAATGGCGATGCCCATGCCTGGGTGAACGACGAAGAAACGTACGCCCCAGGCCGGGTTCAGCGCTTGCAGCACTTCCGGGTACCGGGAGATGCCAAGCGCTCCCATGACACCCAGCACCACGAACCACAACACCATCACCGGACCGAACAACTTGCCGATGCGGTCGGTGCCGTGTTTCTGGATCAGGAACAACCCCACCAGCACGATCAGCGACAACGGCACGACCCAGCGCTCGAGCCCGTCGAATGCCAGCTCCAGACCTTCTATCGCCGACAATACGGAAATCGCCGGAGTGATCATGCTGTCGCCGTAGAACAGCGCTGCGCCGATCAGGCCGAGAATCACCAGCACCGACTGCAGTCGCGGATACGATGCCGACGCTCGCCGCGCCAGCGCGGTCAGAGCCATGATCCCGCCCTCGCCCTGGTTGTCGGCACGCAAAATGAACAGCACGTACTTGATCGAGACCACCCAGACCAGCGACCAGAAAATCAGCGCCAGAATCCCGAACACCCCGTCATGGTTGACTGCTACCCCATAGCCGCCGGTAAACACCTCTTTGAGGGTGTAAAGCGGGCTGGTACCGATATCGCCATAAACCACCCCGACCGCCGCTACTAACATCCCCAAGGGCTTTGCCCCGGAATGCCCTGAGCCTACTGCCTGACTACTTGCCTGACCCATCAACCACTCCTGCCACCAAGACCGGGGCTTCATATAAAAAGCACGACGTCGAGCAAGCGCCTACGCTTTGCCAACCTGCGCAAACTGCTGTGCAGCATGCACCGTTTTACTTATTGATACAGACGAATTATTAATGGAAAAAATACGCCTGGGTGTAACGGCGCGAAGCATAGCGCAGCACTCGTCGTATTTCCCTGCATAAAGCTGGTCAAGTGCGCTGGCCATCGCTAGAATTGCGCACTTTTTGATCAGAGGCGCGTCAAGCGCCCGTCTGCCGCCCCGCACTTTTTGGCCGGAGGCGCTACTTATACCGAGGTTAGACATGTCCACCACCACGCCGGCCAACCCTAAAGTTGGTTTCGTATCCCTGGGTTGCCCGAAAGCACTGGTCGACTCAGAGCGCATCCTTACCCAACTGCGCATGGAAGGCTATGACGTCGTGTCCACGTATCAGGACGCCGATGTCGTGGTGGTCAACACCTGCGGCTTCATCGACTCGGCCAAGGCCGAATCCCTGGAAGTGATCGGCGAAGCCATCAAGGAAAACGGCAAGGTCATCGTCACCGGCTGCATGGGCGTCGAAGAAGGCACCATCCGCAACGTACACCCGAGTGTGCTGGCCGTGACCGGTCCGCAGCAGTACGAGCAAGTGGTCAACGCCGTGCATGACGTCGTGCCGCCGCGCAAGGATCACAACCCGCTGATCGACCTGGTGCCGCCGCAAGGCATCAAGCTGACGCCGCGTCACTACGCCTACCTGAAGATTTCCGAAGGCTGCAACCACAGCTGCAGCTTCTGCATCATCCCGTCGATGCGCGGCAAACTGGTCAGCCGTCCGGTGGGCGATGTGCTCGACGAAGCCCAGCGCCTGGTCAAATCCGGCGTCAAAGAGCTGCTGGTGATTTCCCAGGACACCAGCGCCTATGGCGTTGACGTCAAGTACCGCACCGGTTTCTGGAACGGCGCGCCGGTGAAAACCCGCATGACCGAACTCTGCGAAGCGCTCAGCACCCTTGGCGTCTGGGTTCGTCTGCACTACGTTTACCCGTACCCGCACGTCGACGAGTTGATCCCGCTGATGGCCGCCGGGAAAATCCTGCCGTACCTGGACATCCCGTTCCAGCATGCCAGCCCGAAAGTCCTCAAGGCGATGAAACGCCCGGCGTTCGAAGACAAGACCCTGGCGCGCATCAAGAACTGGCGCGAGATCTGCCCGGACCTGATCATCCGTTCAACCTTCATCGTCGGTTTCCCCGGCGAAACCGAAGAAGACTTCCAGTACCTGCTGAACTGGCTGACTGAAGCCCAGCTCGACCGCGTCGGCTGCTTCCAGTACTCGCCGGTTGAAGGCGCACCGGCCAACGATCTGGATCTGGAGATCGTGCCGGATGACGTCAAGCAAGACCGTTGGGACCGCTTCATGGCGCACCAGCAGGCCATCAGCTCGGCGCGCCTGCAAATGCGCGTCGGCCGTGAAATCGAAGTGCTGGTCGATGAAGTCGACGAGCAAGGCGCGGTCGGCCGCTGCTTCTTCGATGCCCCGGAAATCGACGGCAACGTGTTCATCGACAACGGCAGCAACCTCAAGCCAGGCGACAAGGTCTGGTGCAAAGTGACCGACGCCGACGAATACGACCTGTGGGCTGAACAGATCTAAACGCAAAAAATATGAAAAGCCCCGCTCTCTTCACGAGATGCGGGGCTTTTTTACGTCTATCGTATTGTTCAGCAAGAGGATTTAACCTCACTCACGGCACAAGGGGCAGGCGGGCATGCGCCATCATTCGGTCATCCACACACCGAAACACAGCGACTACGAAGAACTGACCCGGGTCTGGGAGGCGTCGGTACGCGCCACGCATGACTTTTTACCGGACAGTTACATCGAGCTGCTGAAGAATCTGGTGCTCACCCGCTACCTGGATGCCGTCATGCTGATCTGCACCCGCGACCGACGCCAGCACATCACCGGATTCGCCGGGGTTGCGGCAGGCAAGATCGAAATGCTCTTTATCGCCCCCGAACACCGCGGCGAGGGCCTGGGCAAACAACTGCTGCGCTACGCCATGGAACACCTCAATGCCGATGAACTGGACGTCAACGAGCAGAACCCGCAAGCCTTGGGGTTCTATTTCAAACAGGGTTTCGAAATCATCGGACGCTCGGAAGTCGATGGCATGGGCCAGCCGTATCCGCTGCTGCACATGCGTTTGAAGCAGGCCAATCAACAGGCTCAGCGCGGCTAAAAGCGTCACGAAGAAAATGGACCCGCGATTAACCGGCGCGAGGCAGGTACAATGCCTCCCCCCTTTTGTAACGGCCCCTGTCATGACTGACCCGATTCGTCTCTCCAAACGCCTCATCGAGCTCGTCGGCTGTTCCCGTCGGGAGGCTGAGCTGTTCATTGAGGGCGGCTGGGTCACCGTGGACGGCGAAGTCATCGATGAGCCGCAGTTCAAGGTCGACACCCAGAAAGTCGAACTCGACCCCGAAGCCAAGGCCACCGCCCCGGAGCCTGTGACCATTCTGCTAAACGTGCCTGTTGGCATGGACGCGGAAACAGCCATGGCAACCCTCAGCGCCGAGACCCTGAGCGAAGAACACCGCTTCAGCAAACGTCCGCTCAAGGGCCACTTCCTGCGGCTGACCGCCAGTACCGACCTGCAGGCCAATGCCAGCGGTTTGTTGGTGTTTACCCAGGACTGGAAAATCCTGCGCAAGCTCACCGCCGACTCCGCCAAGATAGAGCAAGAGTATGTCGTCGAGGTTGAAGGCGAGATGGTGGCTCACGGCCTCAACCGCTTGAACCACGGCCTGACCTACAAGGGCAAGGAACTGCCGCCGGTCAAAGCCAGTTGGCAGAACGAAAATCGCCTGCGTTTTGCGATGAAAAACCCACAACCGGGCGTGATTGCCCTGTTCTGCCAGGCCGTCGGCCTGAAGGTCGTCGCCGTCCGCCGTATCCGCATCGGCGGTGTTTCCATTGGCAAAGTGCCGTTGGGGCAATGGCGCTATCTTTCCGGCAAAGAGAAGTTCTAAGACTTTTTACGCCGCCCTACATTTCGGCGCCGCTTTTTACTCGGCGCCCACTGCTGAATATCAGGACTGCACACATGATTCATAACGACGTACTGCGCAGCGTGCGCTACATGCTCGACATCAGCGACAAGAAAGTCATCGAGATCATCAAGCTCGGCGGTATGGATGTCACCCTGCCCGACCTGCTGACGTACCTCGACAAGAAAGAAGAAGACGAGGAAGGCTTCGTACGCTGCCCGGACGACGTCATGGCGCATTTCCTCGATGGCCTGGTGTTCTTCAAGCGCGGCAAGGACGAAAGCCGTCCGCCGCAGCCGATCGAGCTGCCGGTCACCAATAACATCATCCTGAAGAAACTGCGTGTGGCCTTCGAACTCAAAGAAGACGACATGCACGCGATCCTCAAGGCTGCCGAGTTCCCGGTCTCCAAGCCTGAGCTGAGCGCACTGTTCCGCAAGTTCGGCCACACCAACTACCGCCCATGCGGCGACCAGTTGCTGCGCAACTTCCTCAAGGGCCTGACGCTGCGCGTCAGAGCTTAAGCAGCCGCAAGCTTCAAGCTGCCAGTTTTTGTCTTGTCGCTTGAAGCTTGTAGCTTGAGGCTTGAAAAATGACCTACAGCGTTTCCCCCATCGGCTTCGTGCGCTCCTGCTTCAAGGAGAAGTTCGCCATTCCGCGTCAGCCGCAACTGGCCCCGGCCGCTCGCGGCATTCTGGAACTGGTAGCGCCGTTCGATCAGGGTGATGCGGTGCAAGGCCTGGAGCAGGTCAGCCATGTCTGGCTGCTGTTCCTGTTTCATCAGGCGCTGGAAGAAAAGCCGCGACTCAAAGTCCGCCCACCGCGCTTGGGCGGCAACAAGTCCATGGGCGTGTTCGCCACGCGCGCGACCCATCGGCCCAATGGCATTGGGCAATCGGTGGTCAAACTGGACAAGGTTGAAGCCAATCGACTGTGGATCTCCGGCATCGACCTGCTGGACGGTACGCCGATTCTCGATATAAAACCCTACGTGCCCTACGCCGACATCATCCCGGCCGCGTCCAACCAGATCGCCAGCGCCGCGCCGCAGCTGATTCCGGTGCGGTGGGCGGACGCAGCGCTGCAACAGGCTCATACGCACGCTCAGCGCCTTGAAGAACCCTTGGTCGAGCTGATCGAGCAATGCCTGGCGCAGGACCCACGCCCGGCCTACCAGACGCCTGCACCCGAACGCGAGTACGGCGCACAGTTCTGGGACCTGGACGTGCGCTGGCACTACCCGGAAGCCGGGCTGATCCGCGTCCTCGAAGTCATCCCCGCGAAAACCTGAACGCCAGAAACGCAAAAGCCCGCGCTGCCTTCTCAGGCAACGCGGGCTTTTGCTTTTATGTGGGAGCGAGCTTGCTCGCGATTACAGTCAGACATTCAGCATCAATGTCGACTGATACATCGCCATCGCGAGCAAGCTCGCTCCCACAAAAGCCCTATCCCAAAGGAAAAGGCTTACTTCTCGACGAACGCACGCTCGATCAGGTAATCACCCGGCTCACGCATACGCGGCGAAACTTTCAGACCGAAGCTGTTGAGCACTTCGCTGGTTTCGTCGAGCATGCTCGGGCTACCGCAGAGCATGGCGCGGTCGTCTTCAGGATTGATCGGCGGCAGGCCGATGTCGCTGAACAACTTGCCGCTGCGCATCAAGTCGGTCAGACGACCTTCGTTTTCGAACGGCTCGCGAGTCACGGTCGGGTAGTAGATCAACTTGTCACGCAGGGCCTCGCCGAAGAATTCGTTCTGCGGCAGGTGCTCGGTGATGAACTCGCGGTAAGCGACTTCGTTGACGTAACGTACGCCGTGGCACAGGATCACTTTTTCAAAACGCTCGTAGGTTTCCGGATCCTGGATGACGCTCATGAACGGCGCCAGACCAGTGCCGGTGCTGAGCAGGTACAAATGCTTGCCAGGCTTCAAATCGTCCAGCACCAGGGTGCCGGTCGGTTTTTTGCTGATGATGATCTCGTCGCCTTCCTTCAGATGCTGCAACTGGGAAGTCAGCGGACCATCGGGCACCTTGATGCTGAAGAACTCCAGATGCTCTTCCCAGTTCGGGCTGGCAATGGAGTAAGCGCGCATAAGCGGGCGGCCATTGGGCTGTTGCAGGCCGATCATCACGAACTGGCCGTTCTCGAAGCGCAGGCCCGGATCGCGGGTGCACTTGAAGCTGAACAGAGTGTCGTTCCAGTGATGAACACTGAGGACACGCTCGTGGTTCATGTTGCTCATGTACGGGGGACTCCTGGAGATTTGTCTGCGCATGCTCTGCGCCAAATGAGCTGAGCGCAATTGCATAGCATTCTAATGGCAGCGACAATATCTGTTAAATGGATTATTAAGATAAGGGTTATCGGTTATATAGATATGCGATTTACTCTACGTCAACTTCAAGTCTTCGTCGCCGTCGCTCAGCAAGAGAGTGTGTCTCGTGCTGCGGGTCTGCTCAACCTTTCGCAATCGGCGGCCAGCACCTCGATCACCGAACTTGAGCGCCAATCCAGCTGCCAATTGTTCGACCGCGCAGGCAAGCGGCTGAGCCTCAACGCCATGGGCAAACAACTGTTGCCACAGGCGGTGGCCTTGCTCGACCAGGCCAAGGAAATCGAAGACCTGCTCAACGGCAAGTCCGGTTTCGGCTCGCTGGCGGTCGGTGCCACCCTCACCATTGGCAACTACCTGGCGACTTTGCTGATTGGCAGCTTCATGCAGCGCCATCCGGAAAGCCAGGTGAAGCTGCACGTGCAGAACACTGCCAACATTGTGCAACAAGTCGCCCACTATGAAATTGATCTGGGTCTAATCGAAGGCGACTGCAGCCACCCGGACATCGAAGTGCAAAGCTGGGTCGAGGATGAGCTGGTGGTGTTTTGCGCCCCGCAACACCCGCTGGCCGCCCGTGGCCAGGCAAGCATGGAGGAGCTGACCTTTGAGGCGTGGATCCTTCGCGAGCAGGGCTCCGGCACGCGTCTGACCTTTGACCAGGCCATGCGTCATCACCGTAGCGCATTGAATATCCGGCTTGAGCTGGAACACACCGAAGCGATCAAACGCGCAGTGGAGTCCGGCTTGGGGATTGGCTGTATTTCGCGGTTGGCGCTACGTGACGCGTTCCGCCGCGGCAGTCTGGTGGCGGTGGAAACGCCGGATCTGGATCTGGCGCGGCAGTTCTATTTCATCTGGCACAAACAGAAATATCAGACGTCAGCCATGCGGGAGTTTCTCGAACTGTGCCGCGCTTTCACCGCAGGGGTCCAGCGCAGCGACGAGATCGTTTTGCCGACGATCGCTTAAAGCAGAATCACCGCCCACACCAGCGCGATCATGCTCAGGGCCATTAACTGAGCAGCGCTGCCCATGTCCTTGGCGTTTTTCGACAGCGGGTGCCGCTCAAGGGAAATCCGGTCGATGGCCGCCTCCACGGCCGAATTGAGCAACTCAACGATCAGCGCCAGCATACAGACAGCAATCAGCAAGGCACGCTCGACGTGGCTGACGCTCAGCAGAAACGCTAGCGGAATCAGGATGACATTGAGCAGGACCAGTTGACGGAAAGCGGCTTCGCCGGTGAAGGCCGCACGCAGACCGTCGAGAGAATAACCACCCGCATTGAGAATGCGCTTGAGACCGGTTTGACCTTTGAAAGGCGACATAGAGTAGGCAACTGAACCAGAAAGAGTAGAAAAGCTAGATCAACAGAAGTTAAAAAAGCGTGAATGAAAGCGCCTTCAGTGGCTCGAAATGGACTCAAGTTGTTGCAAGAGCAACGCCGCCTGAGTCCGGGTGCGCACACCCAACTTGCGGAAAATCGCTGTCACGTGCGCCTTGATCGTCGCCTCCGAAACACTCAGTTCGTAGGCTATCTGCTTGTTCAGCAAACCTTCGCACACCATGGTCAACACACGGAACTGCTGTGGCGTCAGACTGGCCAGGCCTTCGCTGGCAGCCTTGGCCTCGTCCGAAACGCTGACCGCTTCAAATGCCTGCGGTGGCCAGAAAACGTCGCCATCCAGCACAGAGCGCACGGCTTGCTGAATCACTTCCAGTGAACTGGATTTGGGAATGAAACCACTGGCCCCGAATTCACGGGAACGCACCATGATCGACGCTTCTTCCTGAGCCGAAACCATCACCACCGGGATCTGCGGGTATTGACCGCGCAACAGCACCAGCCCGGAAAACCCGTACGCCCCCGGCATGTTCAGGTCCAGCAGCACCAGATCCCAGTCCGCCTTTTCGGTCAGACGGGTTTCCAGCTCGGCAATGCTCGCCACTTCTACCAGACGAACCTCGGGGCCAAGGCCCAGAGTCACGGCCTGATGCAGTGCGCTGCGAAAGAGAGGGTGGTCATCGGCGATCAGGATTTCGTATGTGGCCATTTTTCAAATGATCCTGTTTTTTATGGCAGACCTGATGCATTCAGGCCTTGCCAAAGCAACTCAAGGTACCGCCAGACAGCGGCACCCATAGGGCACGTTCAACGCCAAGAACCCATAAAATCGACGTTTCAATCTTTGGCCGCCCCCAATCGGCGCCAAGGATGCCCAGCGAAGCCTGGGTGGTCAAGCCGCAAACCCTGGGTTGTCTGTCAGTATGGGTGACTCATCGCACATAAGCGGCACTGTGTGTTCAACGAAGGGCAGCAGTTCTGTATGGGCAGGGGTCGAGACATTCAATTCCAGCTGATGTTTAGCATCGAGGTAGTGCTGGCTGAACACATCGAAATAGGCGTCCAGTGCCGATGCAGCGTCCACATCCCCCGCCAGATCCAGACACAACGCAGCCACTTCGGCGGTGCACAGATGCTCGCTTCGGGTAGACCTTCGCAGGCGATACCGTGAGAGCTTTTCGGGAAGCAGGCTCAAAATCGGAAACCCGTCGAAATAAGGGCTCTTCCGAAAAATCTTTCTCGCTTCGGTCCAGGTGGCATCCAGCAGGATGAACAGCGGGCGCTTCTCGCACGTTGCCTCAACCCTATGAGTCACGCGTTCGGCGGCAACGTATTCACCGGGAAAGACCAGATAAGGCTGCCATTGCGGGTCGGATAAAAGCTCGATCAGCTGCGGATCGACTTCAGTACGCGACCAGATAAAGGCAAAGTTGTCCCTTACCACGTCAGCGATCAGCCAGCCGGTATTGCTCGGTTTGAACACTTCCTTCCTGGTCATGATCAGGCAAACACCGGCCCGTGATTCGACCAAGGGACGCCAGTTACACAAGCAGTGACTCTCGATCACCCGGCACGTATGGCAACGGGGCGCCCGTGAACCGCGGGCCAGAAAAGGTTTGGTACTCTCCTCTTCTCGCTCATCGCGCAGACGGGCTACGGCGTTCATGGCAAAACGTGAGGCTGCATTGCTCATCGCAGGCAGCACCGGCAGGGAAGCGATATCGACACAAAAAACACTCGGCAGGGCAGGAAGTCGCGACAGTTTACCAGAGCGGCCGCCCAAGCCTGTACCGCCTACCCCCGCTCGCCTATAATCCGCCGCCACTGAACGCATCGCCATGTAGCTGGTCGAAGCCCCAGTCACTGAACCAGGAGAGTTTCATGCTGCGCCTTATCGTCCCCACCGCTGCCCTTCTGCTGGCCCTGCCCTTCAGCGCTCAAGCGGCCTCTCTGAATGACTTGAATCTGGGCAAGATGCTGGAAAAGGTTGCTGTGGAAAGTAACGTCGGCTTGCCTCGGGAAATCAACGAAAACCTTCTCGACCAAGGCTATACGGTTGAAGGCAAACAGCTGATCGACCACATCAGCGTGCAATCAGGTTATGCCGACGAGATGCGTGCCAATCCGAAAGCGGTTTATCTGCAACTGGGCGCCAGCGTTTGCCGCAACGCGAACTACCGCAAGCTGATGGCCAAGGGCGCGATCATGCGTTACGACTTCTCGGAAAACAAAACCAATCGGCCTGTAGGCTCGGCCAGCTACCAGGAATCGGATTGCCCTGTGCAGACTGCGCAAAAGAAAAAGTAATCACTGCGCGTCGTTGCTCATCATCGGCGCGCAACTCTACCGCCAGCGCCTGCAAATAAGGCGAGCGCCGTTCTTTGCCTTTGTGCGATGACTCCCCACACCTCCTCAAGCCTTGCGCCTTGCCCTGGACGCAATGCTGTCTTGTTGCGCCTGTAATTTAGTAAATCAGAGCTCTGGCCATCCGGCCCAGGTACTGACGGGCGGTGAAAGTCGATCGCAAACCCGTAATCAGTTATTGCCAGCGAAGACTTTCGAGGACCATGATCAAGTCAGCGCAACTCACTGCGAGCGTCTAGATTCAGTGTATTGATGTTCAATGTTCAAGGCAGAAAAGGGGCTGCCCATTCAGAGTCCTGTAGTGCGAACGTTTCTTTCATCCAAGGGATAAACAGAACCCGTCTGGATGACTCGACCGCCACTTCAACGTTTCATGGTCATGTCGAGTCGGGTGTAGTGCCCAGCCCTCTTTGCGGGCTGACAGCGACACAAGCAGTGTCGCGGCTCAGGCGAATTTCTCGTTCGAGCCGAAGGTTCTGTGTAGAAGGAGAAGTTGAATGCCTTACCAACCGAATGACCTTCTGGTGCGTCATTTTCAAAGCATCGGCGTCGATCTCACCAGCAAGATCGAAGAGCAACTCAACCTGGTTTCACCCAATAGCCCGAATACTCCGATTTATCGCGACATGATGTTGACGGTCTTGCGCATGGCGCAAGAAGACCACAATCGCTGGAACGCCAAGATCACCCTGCAAGCCCTGCGCGAACTGGAGCACGCCTTCCGTGTGCTGGAGCAGTTCAAGGGACGACGTAAAGTGACCGTTTTCGGCTCGGCACGCACGCCAGCTGAACATCCGCTGTACGCCCTGGCCCGGGAACTGGGCGAAAAACTCGCCCAATCGAACCTGATGGTCATCACCGGTGCCGGTGGTGGCATCATGGCCGCCGCCCACGAAGGTGCAGGCCGGGATCACAGCCTTGGATTCAATATCACCCTACCCTTCGAGCAGCATGCGAATCCGACTGTAGACGGCACCGCCAACCTGCTGCCCTTCCACTTTTTCTTTACCCGCAAACTGTTTTTCGTCAAAGAGGCCGACGCGCTGGTGCTCTGTCCGGGCGGCTTCGGCACACTGGACGAAGCCCTGGAAGTGCTGACCCTGATCCAGACCGGCAAAAGCCCGCTGGTTCCCGTGGTGTTGCTGGATGCTCCCGGCGGCAGTTTCTGGGAGGGGGCGCTGGACTTCATCCGCAATCAACTGGAGGCCAACCGCTACATCCTGCCGAGCGACCTGAAGCTGATTCGTCTGGTGTACAACGTCGATGAAGCCGTGACGGAGATCAATCAGTTCTACAGCAACTTCCACTCCAGCCGCTGGCTGAAACGTCAGTTCGTAATTCGCATGAATCACAAACTCAACGACCAAGCGCTCGAGCATATGCAGGAGGCCTTTGCCGACTTGTGCCTGAGCGATCACTTTCATCAACATGCTTACAGTGGAGAGGAGCACGACGAGGCTCAGTTCAGTCACCTGGCGCGACTGGCCTTCGCCTTCAACGCCCGCGATCACGGACGCCTGCGTGAGCTGGTCAACTACATCAACCTGCCGGAAAACTGGGCCACGGCTCAGCCCCCGACACCACAGCGCAATCGGGAACAGATCAAGGTCACCTGATCAAAAAAAAGGCCCGACTATTTCAATAGTCGGGCCTTTTCAGTCAGTCATCCATTCCTCGGCCGCTAAATAGCCGGCCAATCATTTCCATGGAATATCCCCGATAGGCGAGGAAGCGCCCTTGCTTGGCGCGCTCGCGGGCGTCTATCGGCAAATGCCCGGCAAATTTTCGCCGCCAGGTGTCTTCCAGGTTTTCTTGCCAGCTGATTCCGCTTTCACGCAGGGCAAGTTCAATATCGGCACGTTGCAAGCCACGCTGACTCAACTCTTCGCGGATGCGCAAAGGGCCATAGCCGGAACGGGCACG
Source organism: Pseudomonas sp. GW822-FHT02D10 (assembly GCF_058802345.1). NCBI lineage: Bacteria > Pseudomonadati > Pseudomonadota > Gammaproteobacteria > Pseudomonadales > Pseudomonadaceae > Pseudomonas > Pseudomonas sp. GW822-FHT02D10. The sequence continues at coordinate 14,433 of NZ_JBXAOB010000012.1, read as the reverse complement.
GTAGGAAACGAAGCTTTCGAGGTATCGGGACTCGGACAGCAGGCCCTCTTCCGTGAGACGGTCGAGCGCTGTGTCGATCAGCTCATCAGAAGCGCCGCGCTGACGCAGCTTACGCGTCAGCTCGACTCGACCATGCTCGCGTCGCGCGAGCAGGTCCATTGCGGTTCGCCGCACCGCGACGAGGGTATCGAGTACGGCGGTCATCGGATCAATCAGATATCAGCGTCAGCCAGGTCATCAGCGGTCTCTTTGACCGGCGAAGCTTTGACGTCTGGAGTCGGTGTCAGCAGCTTGTCGCGAATCTGCTTCTCAAGGGTGGCAGCGATGTCGGGGTTGTCCTGCAGGAACTTGGCCGAGTTGGCTTTACCCTGACCGATCTTGCTGCCGTTGTAGGCATACCAGGCACCGGATTTCTCAACGAAGCCGTGCAGCACGCCGAGGTCAATCATCTCACCGTTGAGGTAGATGCCCTTGCCGTAAAGAATCTGGAACTCGGCCTGACGGAACGGCGAAGCCACCTTGTTTTTGACGACTTTGACACGGGTTTCGCTGCCAACGACTTCGTCGCCTTCTTTCACCGCGCCGGTACGGCGGATGTCCAGACGAACCGAAGCGTAGAACTTCAGCGCGTTACCACCGGTGGTGGTTTCCGGGCTGCCGAACATCACGCCGATTTTCATCCGGATCTGGTTAATGAAGATCACCAGGCAGTTGGCGTTCTTGATGTTACCGGTGATTTTACGCAGCGCCTGGGACATCAGACGGGCTTGCAGGCCCACGTGCATGTCACCCATTTCGCCTTCGATTTCAGCCTTCGGCACCAGGGCCGCCACGGAGTCGACGATAATCACGTCAACCGCGTTGGAACGCACCAGCATGTCGGTGATTTCCAGGGCTTGCTCGCCGGTGTCCGGCTGGGAAACCAGCAGGTCGTCAACGTTGACGCCCAGTTTGCCGGCGTATTCCGGGTCCAGAGCGTGCTCGGCGTCGACGAATGCGCAGGTCGCGCCGGCTTTTTGAGCCTGGGCGATCACGGACAGTGTCAGCGTGGTTTTACCGGAGGATTCAGGACCGTAGATTTCAACGATACGGCCTTTTGGCAGACCGCCAATGCCGAGTGCGATATCCAGACCCAGAGAGCCAGTGGAAATAGCCGGGATCGCCTGACGGTCCTGATCGCCCATACGCATTACGGCACCCTTGCCGAATTGACGTTCGATCTGACCCAGGGCCGCAGCCAAGGCTTTCTTCTTGTTGTCGTCCATTAAAGTCCTCACGTAATCAATAAGGCCTGACGGCCAACACCTGTATAAGTAGCCAGTATTATTCCACAGCGTTTCTGGATCGCCTACCCCTGATTTGAGATTTCTCCGGTGGCATGTTGCAGCAGCCCCTCTAGCGCGGCCTTCACCGTTTGTCGGCGGACCTCGTCGCGGTTGCCGGGGAAGCGCCGGCACTCCGAATACACCTCATCTCCAACCCCCCAGGCCAGCCAGACCATGCCCACCGGTTTGTTCGGCGTACCGCCGTCCGGCCCCGCAATACCGCTGACCGCCACGGCAAAACGCGCGCGGCTTTTGTGCTGGGCACCACGCACCATGGCTTCGACCACTTCACGGCTGACAGCCCCGACCTGAGTGAACAACTCGGCCGGCACATTCAGTTGTTGGGTCTTCTGGCGATTGGAATAGGTGACATAACCGGCCTCGAACCACGCCGAGCTGCCGGCAATCCGGGTGATTGCTTCGGCGATCCCGCCGCCCGTGCAGGACTCGGCCGTGCTGACGTGGGCATTGAGAACCTGTAAACGCCGGCCTAGTTGCGCGGCAAGCTGGGTGATTTCGTTCACGACTCTCTCCTTGATCAGGCGGGCATGCGCTCTACCGTACACGAGCGAATCACGCTTGCAAGACACGAGATAGATCAAAATGTTAGTGAGCAAGCGCTCTGACATAGGCCTGACAGGCCTGCAAGGCAATCAGTCCGCGGTCGCCTGCGTTGGTGATGCCGATAATTCGTTGAGCATGCGCCGGCTCAAGTCGGGCTCGTACGGTTCCATGAACCACGCCGCTGGCGCCGGTGGCGGTTGGCACTGCACAGTCACTGGCAACATCACCGGCGTCGAGGACGACTGACAGCCGTAGATCAGCAGTGGCAAGACGGTCGCGCAGGCGACCTTGATCACGTTGCGCATCGCTCAAAGCCTTCGAGTAAGTTTGATCGCTGGCCTGGAGCCGTTGCTCCAGGGCCAGGCGTTTGTCCTGTTCGGCGCGCTGTTGATTCGCCGCCGCCAAAGTCAGTTGGTTCAGCGTCTCACCCTGCAACCTGGCTTGTTCCGCCAGTTGCCGAGCGTAACGCAGGCAGCAGGGGTTAGTAGCGATGGGGTGGTGGGCCTTTCATCCCTGCGTAGGTCGGACTGCCCATGGTAACCTTGCGCCCATCGCGGAAAAGCCGGGCCGATGCCCCTCCTTTGCCCCACCCCTTTCAACGAATTCGCCTGATTACCTGATGAATAAAGCACTCTCCGATCTGTCTTCCCACACCCCGATGATGCAGCAGTACTGGCGTCTGAAGAACCAGCACCCTGATCAGTTGATGTTCTACCGCATGGGCGACTTCTACGAGATCTTCTATGAAGACGCGAAGAAGGCCGCCAAGTTGCTGGACATCACCCTGACCGCCCGTGGGCAGTCGGCTGGGCAGGCGATTCCGATGTGCGGGATTCCTTATCACGCCGCAGAAGGTTACCTGGCGAAACTGGTCAAGCTTGGTGAGTCGGTGGTGATCTGTGAGCAGGTCGGCGACCCGGCGACCAGCAAAGGCCCGGTGGATCGTCAGGTTGTACGGATCATCACCCCTGGCACTGTCAGCGATGAAGCGCTGCTGGATGAGCGCCGCGATAACCTGATCGCCGCCGTGCTGGGTGACGAGCGCCTGTTCGGTCTTGCCGTGCTGGATATCACCAGCGGCAACTTCAGCGTGCTGGAGATCAAAGGCTGGGAAAACCTGCTGGCAGAGCTGGAGCGGGTCAATCCGGTCGAGCTGATGATTCCGGATGACTGGCCAAAAGACCTGCCCGCGGAAAAACGTCGTGGCGTTCGTCGTCGCGCACCGTGGGATTTCGAACGTGATTCGGCGCTGAAAAGTCTTTGCCAGCAGTTTTCCACCCAGGACCTCAAAGGTTTCGGTTGTGAGAACCTGACCCTGGCCATCGGTGCCGCCGGCTGCCTGTTGAGCTACGCCAAGGAAACCCAGCGCACCGCCCTGCCGCATTTGCGCAGCCTGCGTCATGAACGCCTGGACGATACCGTGGTGCTGGACGGCGCGAGCCGTCGCAATCTGGAGCTGGACACCAACCTCGCCGGTGGCCGCGAAAACACCCTGCAATCGGTGGTCGACCGTTGCCAGACCGCCATGGGCAGCCGCTTGCTGACCCGCTGGCTGAATCGCCCGCTGCGCGACCTGACCGTGCTACTGGCACGCCAGACCTCGATCACCTGCCTGCTCGACGGTTATCGCTTCGAGAAACTGCAACCGCAGCTGAAAGAAATCGGTGACATCGAACGAATTCTGGCACGTATCGGCCTGCGTAATGCCCGTCCTCGTGACCTGGCTCGTCTGCGTGATGCGCTCGGTGCCCTGCCCGAGTTGCAAGTGGCGATGACCGAGCTTGAAGCTCCGCACCTCAATCAACTGGCAACGACCACCAGCACCTATCCCGAGCTGGCCGCCCTGCTGGAAAAAGCCATCATCGACAACCCGCCAGCGGTGATCCGTGACGGCGGTGTATTGAAAACCGGTTACGACGCCGAGCTCGACGAGCTGCAATCGCTGAGCGAAAACGCCGGACAATTCCTGATTGACCTCGAAGCGCGCGAGAAGGCTCGTACCGGCCTGGCCAACTTGAAAGTCGGCTACAACCGGATTCACGGTTACTTCATCGAGCTGCCAAGCAAGCAGGCCGAACAGGCGCCGGCCGATTACATCCGCCGCCAGACCCTCAAGGGTGCCGAGCGTTTCATCACGCCAGAGCTCAAGGCCTTCGAAGACAAGGCCCTGTCAGCCAAGAGCCGTGCGCTGGCTCGCGAGAAGATGCTTTACGAAGCCCTGCTCGAAGACCTGATCAGCCAACTGCCACCGCTACAGGACACTGCCGCGGCACTGGCCGAACTGGACGTCTTGAGCAACCTGGCCGAGCGTGCGCTGAACCTTGACCTGAACTGCCCACGGTTCGTCAGCGAGCCCTGCATGCGCATCAGCCAGGGCCGTCACCCGGTGGTCGAACAAGTATTGACCACGCCGTTCGTGGCCAATGACCTGAGCCTGGATGACAGCACGCGGATGCTGGTGATTACCGGTCCGAACATGGGCGGTAAATCCACTTACATGCGGCAAACCGCGCTGATTGTGTTGCTGGCGCATATCGGTAGTTTCGTGCCCGCTGCCCGTTGCGAATTGTCGCTGGTGGACCGGATTTTCACCCGGATCGGTTCCAGCGATGATCTGGCCGGTGGTCGTTCGACCTTCATGGTCGAGATGAGCGAAACCGCGAACATCCTGCACAACGCCACCGAACGCAGCCTGGTGCTGATGGACGAAGTCGGCCGCGGCACCAGCACCTTCGACGGTCTGTCGCTGGCCTGGGCAGCCGCCGAGCGTTTGGCTCAGCTGCGCGCCTACACGCTGTTCGCCACCCACTACTTCGAGCTGACGGTACTGCCGGAAGCCCAACCGCTGGTGGCCAACGTGCACCTCAATGCCACCGAGCACAACGAGCGCATCGTGTTCCTGCACCACGTGCTGCCTGGCCCAGCCAGCCAGAGCTACGGGTTGGCGGTTGCGCAACTGGCCGGCGTGCCAACCGAGGTGATCGTACGGGCTCGCGAGCACCTGGGTCGACTGGAAGCTACCGCACTGCCTCACGAAGCCGCGAAGCCAATCAAAGGCAAGCCGGCCGCGCCGCAACAGAGCGATATGTTCGCCAGCCTGCCGCATCCAGTGCTGGATGAACTGGCCAAGCTCGACCTGGATGACATGACCCCGCGTAGGGCACTTGAAATGCTCTATACATTAAAGACACGGGTCTAACGTACTTGCCTGCAAGCTGTTAGAATCTCGCGCGGTTTGGGATGCTGCAGGCTTAGCCTGCTTGCAGACTATCGCTCCCAAACCTGGCGACCCCTCCGTGAAGGGGCGCAGCAAGCCGCCGCCTGAGGAGAGAATTAGAAATGACCTTCGTCGTCACCGACAACTGCATCAAGTGCAAGTACACCGACTGCGTAGAAGTGTGTCCGGTGGACTGCTTTTACGAAGGCCCGAACTTCCTGGTGATTCACCCGGATGAGTGCATCGACTGCGCCCTGTGCGAGCCGGAATGCCCTGCTGTGGCCATCTTCTCCGAAGACGAAGTCCCGGATGAGATGAAAGAATTCATTCAGCTGAACGTTGATCTGGCCGAGATCTGGCCCAACATCACCGAGAAGAAAGATCCGCTGCCAGACGCGGCGGAGTTTGATGGTGTCAAAGGCAAGATCAAAGACCTCGAACGCTGATCATTGCTACGCTCTCGAAAAGGCCCCTTGTGGGCCTTTTTGCGCTTCAGCGGTTGCGTAGCTTTTCCGCAGGCAAAAAAAAGGGGCGGTATTACCCGCCCACATTTTTTCCCTATTCCTTGTGTTCCTTTTCATCGTCCTGATGAATCACGTCCCTGCGATGTTCCTTGACCATCATCCTTGATGGCTGTGTCTATCCGTCGACACAGGGCTGATATTAAAGAGTTCCCTGACAAGAGCAATCACCTGCCACGGGTAAACCCGGGCGAAACGATGTGTTTAACGATAAAAAACACCATTAAAAATCAACAAGTTATAAAATTAACTCAACAGGAACAGACGACTACTACCCGGTAGAAAACCCGAACTCTTACGAAAGAGTAAGCCATGGCTTACGCTAACCTGCGAAAGAGTCCGAGTAGCTCTTATAAAGCTTAAACAGCGCATTAATATACGAATAACAAAAAGCCCCGAAACAGACGGGGCTTATTGCTATCAGGCGAACGCGCTCCTGCTACTGGAACAGCGACTCGCTCGACAGGCCATTCTTCTCAAGGATTTCACGCAAGCGTTTCAGACCTTCAACCTGAATCTGTCTGACCCGTTCACGGGTCAGGCCAATCTCCAGGCCTACGTCTTCCAGCGTACTGCTCTCGTGGCCGCGCAGGCCGAAGCGGCGGATCACCACCTCGCGCTGTTTGTCCGTCAGCTCCGAGAGCCACTGATCGATGCTCTGCGACAGGTCATCGTCCTGAAGCAGCTCACAAGGATCGGTAGGGCGATCATCGGTGAGGGTGTCCAGCAGGGTTTTATCCGAATCCGGACCCAGAGAGACGTCGACCGAAGAAACCCGCTCGTTCAGGCCCAGCATGCGCTTGACCTCTCCCACCGGTTTTTCCAGCAGGTTGGCGATTTCTTCGGGTGAGGGTTCATGATCGAGCTTTTGCGTCAGCTCCCGTGCAGCCCGAAGGTAGACGTTGAGCTCTTTGACCACATGAATCGGCAACCGGATAGTCCGGGTCTGATTCATGATTGCACGCTCGATGGTCTGGCGGATCCACCAGGTAGCGTAAGTCGAAAAGCGGAAGCCGCGCTCTGGATCAAACTTTTCCACCGCCCGGATCAGCCCGAGGTTGCCCTCTTCGATCAGGTCAAGCAGTGACAGCCCACGATTGACATAGCGTCGGGCGATTTTCACCACCAGTCGCAGGTTACTTTCAATCATGCGCTTGCGCCCAGCCGGATCGCCACTTTGCGACAGGCGCGCAAAATGAACTTCTTCTTCCGGTGACAACAAGGGGGAAAAGCCGATTTCATTGAGGTACAGCTGAGTTGCATCGAGCGCTCGGGTGTAGTCGATGTACTTGTGCTGCTTAAGTGTTGCGGAGTGCTTGGATTTGGCACGAACTGAAGGCGTAGCTGACCCCTCATTCGACATCTCATCCGATGCGACGCCGGCCTCCATCAGGAGAACCTCATCGTCGATGTCAAACTCCGGCACTTCTTTACTGAGAGCCATTGTTATAGTCCTTTGGTGAGTTCGACCTCAAGCTCAAGCGGCGCCTTTATCCTTGGCAACGCTGGAGCCTGTTCCCTCTACGTGACGGAACAGGCTGGAAACAAATCAACGACGTGGCAGGAATTGCAGCGGATCTACAGGTTTACCTTGTCGGCGAATCTCAAAATGCAGTTTCACCCGGTCTGTACCCGTTGACCCCATTTCGGCAATTGTCTGTCCGACTTTGACCTGCTGCCCCTCCCGAACCAACAGCCTTCGGTTGTGACCGTAGGCACTGACGTAGGTGTCGCTGTGTTTGATGATGACCAATTCGCCGTAGCCCCGCAAGCCACTCCCGGCGTAAACCACCGTCCCATCAGACGCAGCTAAAACAGGCTGTCCCAAATCCCCGGCGATATCAATTCCTTTATTCAAACTACCGTTTGAAGAGAATTTTCCAATCAAAATACCATTAGATGGCCATCCCCAGCCTGTCGGTGCAGGCCCTGCCGGAGGCAGTGGCGCGGGGGCTGGCTTGTTTGCGACGGACGGTGTAGCTGTCTCCCTGGCGGGGCTCGCACCCGATGCCGGACGCCGGGTTACGGTAAATTTGCTCGAAGAAGAAGCCGTTGTTCCGGACTGGGTTACCACCTCTGTCGGTGTTGAACCGGAACGCCCATCGAAGCGAATCGTCTGACCTGGATGGATGGTGTATGGCGTAGGAATGTTGTTGCGTGCCGCCAGGGCCTTGTAATCCCAGCCGTAGCGAAAGGCGATCGAGAACAGGGTATCGCCGCGACGGACTACGTATTGGCCGGTGGTTACTGCGGGCCGCTGGGCCGCCGCGTTATTACGATCGACCACTCGCACATCGCTCGAACGCGTGCTGGAGCAACCGACCAACAAGGAACTCAAGACAAGGCCAGTCACCAGGCGCTGAAAGCTTGTTGTACCAATACGCTGCGCAATGACTGTGAGACTCACCCGCCGCTCCCTTTGTGGTGGTTGAAGATAAAAAATCGCCTTGTTCAGGCATGAAATGTCGCCAGTATAACTGGCCGTTCAGGCTTTACCGTCGGCAAAGCAAAATCGACACACGCACACGTTTGCTGACCGCCCTTCAATCGCGTTTAAGTGATCGATGCCGCTGTAAGACCAAGGCAATTGAACAGAATTCAGCGCTTTTAAATAAATGCTTAAGCCAGTGGTCCATGGAGCAATGGTACGAAGCGTACCCCCCCCAAAACACGTCTGGAAAAACCCTGTTCTTCACGGATGATCAACATCAATTGCTGAACCTCCCCTGAACCCACTGGAATCACCAGACGCCCACCCGGCGCCAACTGATCAAGTAACGCCTGAGGCACATCGGTTGCCGCCGCGGTGACGATAATGCCGTTGTACGGCGCCAGCGCCGGCCAACCCTCCCAGCCATCGCCCCAGCGAAACACGACATTGCGCAGGTTCAACTCGACCAGGCGCTCCTTGGCCCGATCCTGCAAGACCTTGATGCGTTCGACGGAAAACACCCGCTCGACCAATTGCGACAACACTGCTGTCTGGTAACCAGATCCGGTGCCGATCTCCAGCACTTTATCCAGAGGACCGGCCTCCAGCAGCAACTCGCTCATGCGAGCCACCATATAAGGCTGGGAAATGGTCTGGTTATGGCCAATCGGCAGTGCCGTGTCTTCATAGGCACGGTGCGCCAGTGCCTCATCGACAAACAGATGACGCGGTGTACGACGAATCACCTCCAGCACCTGGGCGTTGGACAGGCCTTCCTCATACAGACGCTGGATCAGCCGTTCACGCGTGCGCTGGGAGGTCATCCCGATACCACGACGCAGAATATCGTCTTGCTCGCGAGCCATCAGCGCAGCCCCTCCAACCAGCCATCGAGACTTCTAAAGGCATCATTGAAGGTGCGATCGAGTTGCAGCGGGGTGATCGAGACATAACCCTGCATCACCGCATGGAAATCCGTACCCGGTCCGCCATCTTCCGCGTCGCCGGCCGCGGCAATCCAGTAGCCGGACTTGCCACGCGGATCGACCACTTTCATCGGCGCCGCTGCACGGGCACGGTGGCCCAGGCGGGTCAGTTGAATGCCTCGAATGTGATCCAGAGGCAGATTAGGAATATTCACGTTCAGCACCGTGCGCGGTGGCAAATCAAGCTCGGCATGAGCCTCTACCAGTTTGCGCGCAAAGTAGGCCGCCGTCGGCAGGTTTTCCACTTGCCGCGATACCAGCGAAAAGGCAAAGGATGGCAGCGCGAGAAAACGCCCTTCGAGCGCCGCCGCGACCGTGCCGGAATACAGCACATCGTCACCCAGGTTGGCCCCCAGGTTAATCCCGGAAACCACCATATCCGGCTCGAGCTCCAGCAGACCATTGAGGCCCAGGTGCACGCAATCGGTCGGCGTACCATTAAGGCTGATAAAGCCATTGGCCAGGGTTTGCGGGTGCAACGGACGGTCGAGCGTCAGCGAACTGCTGGCGCCGCTTTTGTCCTGGTCAGGGGCGATAACCACGCACTCGGTGTAATCCGCCAGCGCAGCATGAAGCGCGGCGAGACCGGGTGCTGTTACCCCATCGTCGTTAGAAATCAGAATACGCATGAGCTGTCCGTCTGCCCCACCGGCACCAGATCGACGAGTTCACGCACCAATACGGTGGCGAAGCATCCGGCCGGAAGGACGAATTCCAGTTGCAGAATGTCCAGCGAGGGATAATGCCACGTCAACCCGCCAATGGGCAGCCGCAGGATGCGACGTTCATGGCTCATTCCAGCGTTTATCAACCAATCGCGCAGATCCGCTTCGCGTGCCGCGACCTGTTGCTCGAGTTCATGAGTCGCACCGCCAGCGGGTGACTCGCCCTCGCCCCACTGCGGCCCGGTCGGGTGCAGGTCGAGGATCGCCAGACGCGGATCGCTGCATTCGGCAACACCGGCCGGGAAAAAACTGCGGCTGTCGGTGAATGCGAGCAAGTCGCCCACCTGGGCGCGCTGCCAACTGCCATCGGCGACTCGCGCCGCCAGCACCTGATTGAACAAAAAGCTGCGAGCGGTTGAGAGCAAACGCGAACGCACGTTGCGTTGTTCCGGCAAGGCTTTGCGTGCCGCCCAGTCGCGGGCATCCACCACGTTGCCGCCGTTATGGCCGAAACGCTGGGCACCGAAGTAGTTGGGAACGCCTTGCTTGGCGATCAGTTGCAAACGCGCGTCAATCGCGTCCTTGTCACCGGTGAACTGAGTCAGGCGCAAGGTAAAACCGTTGGCCGAATGCGCGCCGCGCTGCAACTTGCGTTTGTGCCGTGCAGTCTTGAGGATTTTCAGCGTGTCGTTTTCAGCAGCGGACAAGTCAGGGTCGGCCTTGCCGGGCAACTGCACGCTGAACCACTGGCGGGTCAATGCCTGGCGATCTTTCAGACCGGCATAACTGACGGTGCGCAATGGCACGCCCGCAGCCTTGGCAATCCGCCGGGCCGCCTCTTCAGTGTTCAGACCGCGTTTTTCCACCCAGATCCACAGGTGTTCGCCTTCGCCGGTCAGCGGAATGTCGAGAACTTCATCGACCTGAAAATCTTCCGCGATGGCTTTCAGTACAGCGGTACCGAGGGCTTCACCGTAGGCACGCGGGCCGAGCAATTGCAGTTCATTCATGCGCGCAGCAACAAGGCAACGGAGTGCACGGCAATGCCTTCTTCGCGACCGACAAAGCCGAGCTTTTCGGTGGTGGTAGCTTTCACGTTCACTTGATCCAACTCAACTTGAAGATCCGCGGCAATCAGCGCGCGCATCGATTCGATATGCGGGGCCATTTTCGGCGCCTGGGCAACGATGGTGTTATCGACATTGCCGACCTTCCAGCCCTTGGCGTGGATCAGTGCGACAACGTGACGCAACAGTACGCGGCTGTCTGCGCCTTTGAATTGCGGGTCGGTGTCCGGGAAGTGTTTACCGATATCACCCAGCGCCGCTGCGCCGAGCAAGGCATCGCTCAACGAATGCAGCAAGACGTCGCCGTCGGAATGGGCGAGCAGCCCGAAGCTGTGTGCAATTCGCACGCCGCCCAGAGTGATGAAATCGCCTTCAGCGAAACGGTGCACATCATAGCCGTGGCCAATACGCATAAAAAAACGCCCCGATTTAGTCAGGGCGTGATTCTACCTGCTTTGGCGGACATTAGGCGCCTAGAGCGTGTGCGTGATGTCGCAAGTGATCATCAATGAAGCTGGCGATAAAGAAATAGCTGTGGTCGTAGCCTGGTTGCAGACGCAAGGTCAGCGGATGGCCGGCAAGTTTCGCCGCCTGTTGCAGCGCTTCGGGCTTGAGCTGAGTGGCCAGGAAGTCATCGCGATCACCTTGATCCACCAGCAACGGCAGCTTTTCGCTGGCCTCAGCGATCAGCACGCTGGCATCCCATTCGCGCCATTTTGAACGCTCTTCACCCAGGTAGCGCGAAAACGCCTTCTGGCCCCACGGGCAATCCATTGGATTGTTGATGGGCGCGAAAGCCGAAACCGACTGATACCGCCCAGGGTTGCGCAAGGCACAGACTAGCGCGCCGTGCCCCCCCATGGAGTGGCCGCTGACGCCGCGTTTGTCCGATGCCGGAAAATGCGCTTCGACCAACGCAGGCAATTCCTGCACCACGTAGTCATGCATCCGATAGTGCCTGGCCCAAGGTTCCTGCGTGGCATTCAGATAGAACCCGGCACCGAGGCCGAAATCCCATGCGCCGTCCGGGTCACCCGGAACATCGGCGCCTCGCGGACTGGTGTCCGGTGCAACGATGATCAACCCCAACTCGGCCGCCATGCGCAGGGCGCCGGCCTTGTGCATGAAGTTCTCGTCGGTGCAGGTCAAGCCCGACAGCCAGTACAACACCGGCAGTTTGCCGCCCTGCTCCGCTTGCGGCGGCAGGTACACGGCGAACACCATGTCGCAGCCCAGCACTTCGGAATGATGCTTGTAGCGTTTATGCCAGCCACCGAAGCTCTTCTGGCATGAGAGGTTTTCCAAACTCATGACCGACCTCAGAAATGGATGACGGAGCGGATGCTTTTGCCTTCATGCATCAGGTCGAATGCCTTGTTGATGTCTTCCAGGCCCATGGTGTGGGTGATGAAAGTGTCCAACGGGATTTCGCCGGTCTGGGCCATTTCCACGTAGCTTGGCAACTCGGTGCGACCGCGCACGCCGCCGAATGCCGAACCGCGCCAGACGCGGCCGGTGACCAACTGGAACGGACGGGTGGAGATCTCTTGGCCAGCACCGGCAACGCCGATGATCACCGACTCCCCCCAACCCTTGTGACAGCACTCCAGCGCTGCACGCATCAGTTGCACATTGCCGATGCATTCGAAGGAAAAGTCGACGCCGCCATCAGTCATGTCGACGATCACGTCTTGAATCGGACGGTCGAAGTCTTTCGGGTTCACACAATCGGTGGCACCCAACTGCTTGGCGATTTCGAACTTGGCCGGGTTGATGTCGATAGCGATGATTCGCCCGGCTTTGGCTTTGACCGCACCGATGACCGCAGACAGACCAATACCGCCCAGACCGAAGATGGCCACGGTGTCGCCCGGTTTGACCTTGGCGGTGTTGATGACCGCGCCGATACCGGTGGTGACGCCACAGCCCAGAAGGCAGACTTTTTCCAGTGGCGCTTCTTTAGGAATCTTCGCGACGGAGATTTCCGGCAATACGGTGTATTCAGAGAAGGTCGACGTGCCCATGTAGTGGAAAATCGGCTGACCTTTGTAGGAGAAGCGCGTGGTGCCGTCTGGCATCAACCCTTTGCCCTGGGTCGCACGGATGGCCTGGCAGAGGTTGGTCTTGCCCGACTTGCAGAATTTGCACTGCCCGCATTCCGGGGTATACAGCGGAATCACATGATCGCCGACCGCGACCGAGGTCACACCTGCGCCGATGGCTTCGACAATCGCGCCACCTTCGTGGCCGAGAATCGACGGGAAGATGCCTTCCGGATCAGCGCCCGACAGGGTGTAGGCGTCGGTATGGCAAACGCCGGACGCGACCACACGCAACAGGACTTCACCCGCCTTGGGCATGGCGACATCGACTTCAACGATCTCAAGGGGTTTCTTGGCCTCGAAGGCAACGGCAGCGCGCGACTTGATCATCCTGACTCTCCAGCGAATAAAAACGAGACCGGGAGTGTAAAACACCGCCAGACGATTAATAATCCAGTCGAAAGCAAAACATTATTGCTGCACAGGGATAATCTTCATGTCCGAAAATCGCTGGGAAGGCATCGATGAGTTCGTCGCCGTCGCCGAATGCAACCAGTTCACGGCTGCCGCCGAACGCCTTGGGGTTTCGTCTTCGCACATCAGTCGACAAATCGTACGTCTTGAAGAGCGCCTGCAAACCCGCCTGCTTTACCGCAGCACCCGTCGGGTGACGCTGACCGAAGCCGGGCAAACCTTTCTGCAACACTGTCAGCGCCTGCAGGACGGCCGCGAAGAAGCCTTGCGTGCGGTCGGCGACCTCACCAGCGAACCCAAAGGCATGCTGCGCATGACCTGTGCCGTGGCGTACGGCGAGCGCTTCATCGTGCCGCTGGTGACCAGCTTCATGGGGCTTTATCCACAATTGCGTGTCGATATCGAGTTGAGCAACCGCCCGCTCGATCTGGTGCATGAGGGCCTGGACCTGGCGATCCGGCTCGGCCGTTTGCAAGACTCACGGCTGGTGGCTACGCGCCTGGCGCCACGACGCATGTACTTGTGCGCCTCACCGTCCTATCTGGAACGATATGGCCGACCGCACAGTTTGTCCGAGCTGAGTCGGCACAATTGCCTGATCGGCAGCTCGGACATCTGGCAACTGGAGCAGGACGGCAGAGAATTTTCCCAGCGAGTACAGGGCAATTGGCGTTGTAACAGTGGGCAAGCAGTATTGGACGCTGCGCTACAGGGTGTTGGGTTGTGTCAGCTGCCGGACTATTACGTGCTGGAGCATCTGAACAAGGGCACGCTGGTGTCGTTGCTGGATGCTCATCAACCACCGAACACCGCCGTCTGGGCGCTGTATCCGCAACAACGGCATCTGTCGCCGAAGGTGCGCAAATTGGTGGACTATCTGAAGGAAGGGTTGGCCAAACGGCCGGAATACCAACTTTGATCAAAAGATCGCAGCCTTCGGCAGCTCCTACAGAAATCGAATTCACCTTCACCACTCAACAGGCCGAGCGTTAGCTCGCCTGCCGCTTGTGATCTTGATCCACCCGCCCCTTCGGAAGGCCGAGTGGAGGTGTTCATCAGGGGGGTGGCGCGCAGCGCCGTACGGCGAAGCCGGACACATCGAGAGGAGGTCGTCGCGCAGCAGACCGGAGGCGATGCCCCC